>JBGAWJ010000044.1:0-11779 GCA_044227605.1 Alphaproteobacteria bacterium | reverse complement strand
GGCAGTATTGGGCAAAGACCTTTTTAATTTGGGTGTTTCAATCAAGACCATCGGATTATCTTGGCGCCATTCCTCGGTTAACAGGAATTGATAAAACTGCCGAAGGGAAGACAAGCGCCGGGCAATGGTTTTGCCCGAGAAATCAGCTGCTCCCAGATGCCGCTGGTATGATTGGATATCTGCTGCACTCGCTGTCTTTATTTTTTTCTTGGTTTGATGCAGAAAAAGGGTAAAATTGACGAGGTCGCGCTCATAGGATTCACAGGTATTTTTACTGGCACCACGCTCACCCCGCATCATGTCTAGAAATGCTTCAATTTGCCTAAGACTTTCCGGTTCCAAATTGCCTTTTGCTTCTTTTTGGGACGATCGTGATTTTTCTTTATTCATTTTCCACACATAATCTTCATAAAAAACATAGAAAAATCGCTATAAGAAAAATCATTTCTTATAAGCCATTGGTTATTAATCCCTCAATCGCTAACTGTCTTGCTTCTTCCGTTAGCCCTAATTGCCGCAAAATGAAAAGTACTTGGGCAGCCCATTGGGCATTTGTATGACCCAAACCTTTTGGATTGATATGGGCAGATACCAACAACAAAGCTTCTCCCCGGCTACGTTCGCGCACCGCATCGCTGATGAAGAACCATTCTTTGACATCCACCATGGCTTCCGTATCACTGGCATAATCCGCTGCCATTTCCGGCCAAATTTTTCCCTTAGTCAGGTTCATGCCCTCTAAAATGGCAAAAATCCGCGAGACACGTTGCTGGCTTTCATTCTTATTTTGTGTAAAAACCGTTGCCGGTAAATCTGTTAAATTAACCGATGCCGTACCTGTTTGATCATAAAGCATCGCTAAAATCGCCAAGCGTTGCGAATTAATTTGATCTTGTACATTATCAGGGCTTGGTTTAAACAGCATTTGCCATTTTTCTGCCTGCTCGGGCAACCCACCTACATATAGGGCATATGCCATTTGAAAGGCGTGGGCAGAAAATTCATTGTCCGGCAAGATATTTGCTAATTTTTCCTGATATAATTCAATCGTTTTCAGATAGGTACCATTGGTTTGGGCATATTCTAAAATTTTAAGGATTAGTTTGATTTTATCTGAATTATTGGTATCAGCTAAACCCGTCACTTGCCAAATGACCGCCCGTTGCCTTAACGATAATTTCGATGTGGACCCTGACAAAACTTGATCACGTTCAGCTTTCGTGAAAATTTTTGTGGAGTATAGGGTTTGTAATATATCTGTGGGTATTTCATTACGGTAATAAGCTTGTTCAACCATTCCCAGTTTAACGTCTACCGAAATTTTATTATCTAAGGCTAGGGCCACTTGAATACCCGGATTGTCAATTTTTAATAAGGACAATTCCCATAATTTCTTTGGACCCAACTTTAAAAAGCCCCACTCAATAGGTTTGGTTAATTTCCAAGAGGGTGGCAAAGCATTCAACTCCCCTTTGGCAATTTGCATCAAAAAAATTATATTAGCCTTGGAGGTGGCGGGTAAAGTTGCCGTATTTTGGATGATTTGATCAATAGCCTGGGTATCTTTTGCCAGAAACGCACAATATAAAGAATATTCTATCAATGTTTTAGCCGTATTGGGATTGGCTTTCAACAAGTCACAGGCTGACGATTGTTGGTTTATTAATATCAGCAAGTCCATTTGGGAACTTATGATCATGGCAGTTTGTCTTAAAGTTTCCGGCTGCTGCTTTAGAATCTCAATTGTTAGGTGAGGTATGCCCATCTTCACCAAATATAACAAACGCCATTCCAAGAGTTTTTGCATTTCTACCCAAGGTTTCTCATCCTCTGCGGCAAAAACGGGCGCTGGCGATTGCTGGATCAATAGTGCCAGTAAAATTCTTCTCCAAGCAGGTGAAGCGGTCTTAACCGACAGATGCGCGAAGGTTTCATTTAATTGGGTGATATTGCTGCCAACCCAGTTTTCTTCAAATTTTTTCTCTGCCGCTTGGCCTGAGTATAAAGGATATATATTATCTTGAGCAAATTGACTAATGGTCAAGGAATTTGGCAATTTTCCCAAAGGTCCAATTTGGGCAAAAGCAGATTGCCCTATTAAAAGACCCAGAACCCCAATACCGGCAAGCACCCTATACAAAAACATATGTCAGTACCCTTCCTCGCTTAAACCATTCAAAATAATACTGTCCTTCAACCTGTAGCCCAATTTTGCCTGACAAGCAAAATGTAATCTTACGTTCCTGTATAATCAAAAAGCTTTTCAACGCCATTCTTGATGTTATCACCTTACATAGATATGCTCACAAGAAAGTTAAATTTTACATATTTTGTTATCTTTAAGGTAAGGGTAATCAAGAAATAATGATATGTTTTTTCCTATCTATAGCTAAATAATAGTTTAAACCTTCTTAATTATTTTTAATAATGGATATGTACGATATGATCTTTACGGCTGGTATTATTTTTTTACTTCTGATTTTTTCTGCTTTCTTCTCCGCGGCAGAGATGAGTTTAACTGCGGCCTCCCGCTCACGTATGCACGCGCTGGAAAGACAAGGCAAAAAGCAGGCTTCACGTGTTAATCAGCTTCGACAAAATATGGAGCAAGTGATTGGCAGCATTCTGATCTGCAACAATTTAGTAAATATTTTGGCCTCCGTCCTTGCTACTGATTTACTCATTACGATTTTTGGCGAGAATGGTGTCTTTTATGCAACCGTAATCATGACGATCCTGGTGGTTGTTTTTGGCGAAATGTTACCCAAAACTATTGCCATCAACAATGCTGACCGCTTGGCTTTAGCTGTTTCACCCGTGATCCAGTTTATTACATATCTTCTTTATCCTTTTACCTGGCTTGCCAATAAATTTTTATCTGGTTTACAAAAGCTTCTTCACTTGCACAATAAGAACACTCTTGGTTCCCAAATTGCCCAGGAAGAATTGCGTGGTGCTATCGACCTTCACGCATCTGCCGCTACGTCACAACCCAAGCAAACGGGGGCGATGTTACATAGCATTTTAGATTTAAATAAAGTACAGGTGGGCAGTATCATGATGCATCGACGCAACCTGACCATGATCGACATTGATCAACCTATTGGCCAAATCATTGATTTAGTGGTTAAAAGTCCCCATACCCGTATTCCCCTATGGCGCGACAATCCAGACAATGTCATTGGCGTTTTACATGCAAGATCTTTATTACATGCCTTGCAAGCCAATCAAGGAAGAACCGAAAATATCGATTTGGTTAAAATCGCCAACCGGCCTTGGTTTATCCCCTTTACCACGAATTTATTATCGCAATTACAAGCTTTTCGTAGCAGGCGGGAACATTTTGCGCTGGTAGTGGATGAATATGGCGTTTTAATGGGCATTGTGACTTTAGAAGATATTTTGGAAGAAATTGTAGGAAATATTGAAGATGAAACAGACATTAACGTCGCTGGCGTACGGGCGCAAACAGATGGCAGTTATCTTGTCGACGGCCAAGTGACTTTAAGGGATTTAAATCGGGAATTTAATTGGCGTTTGCCGGATATGCGAACATCTACCATTGCTGGCCTGGTTTTGCATGAAGCTAGGCGTATCCCAGACAAAGGACAGGTTTTCATATTCTATGGATTACGCTTTGAGGTATTGGATATGTTACGCTATCAAATTAAAACCTTGCGAATCACGCCCGTCTCTTCCTTAGAAAAATCCATATCAGAAACCAACCGGGAATTGTCAACCCCTTCCGAGCATTTTTAAAAAAAATACCAATATGATTACCAGTGTCACAGAATAGTTTGACCGACATCGTCTCACCGACACTGCCAAATAAAATTTATTCAGGCGGTTTTAAAGAAAGCTGGATCGCATGCAGTTGCAGTATTTCTGATGCTAACAACTGGTAAATTTGTCGATGGCGTTGTAAAGAGGTTTGGCCTTTAAACTGATCGGATACCATCGTAATTCGAATGTGGGTTACTTGTCCGGGCCGGTGTCCTGCATGTCCCGCATGTTTGGCTGATTCATCCTGCACCTCCAAATGACGGGGTTGCAAAGTCAACAATTTCGTACGGATAATGCCTATAATATCCATTTTATACCAAATTGATACTGGTTTTCTGAATGATCATGGATGAAGAAAAGAATAGGGTCAGAGAGAACGTCAAAAAAACTGTTTTCAAAGGCACTCAAAAACGGAGACGTTGAACCATATAAGATCATATAAGATATGGTGGGCGGTGACGGGATCGAACCGCCGACATCCTACGTGTAAACGAGATGCTCTCCCAGCTGAGCTAACCGCCCCTGAAAGACAAATCGGCCAGCAATAATCAACTTATCACTAGCCGACTGGTCTTAAACAAAACTAAAACTACTTCTTCTTGTTTACAGAATCCTTCAAACCTTTACCTGGTCTGAATTTCGCTTGTTTAGAAGCTGGAATTTTAATGGCTGCACCTGTCCTCGGGTTACGCCCGTCAACAGCTTTGCGTTTAATAACGCTGAAGGTGCCAAAACCAACCAAACGAACATCATCGCCTTTGGTCAAAGCCGCTTCAACAGCTGCAAAAACAGCATCAATCGTTTGGCCAGCTTTTGCCTTAGAAAGTTCAGTCTTTTCAGCAACAACATTAATCAGATCATTCTTATTCACAGTAATTTCCCCCTAAAAATATTGGTTAAACCTCACAAAAGAAAACCAAGTTCTATATGAACTAAGGATTTTCACGATTTTAGACAAGATTTTTTGGTTTCGTCAACTGCAGATGTTGAGTTTCTGTCACTTTTTTTTCCAAATGTGACTTTATTGCCAACATCTGCTTCTCTTTAATGAGCTAAAACAGCTTTTGAACGATTCTTTTTTGCCACCACCAATGACGCAGGAATAACCTGGCCTTCATCGTTTTCTACCCATGGAATGGAGATTAAGGGACGGATCAGGGCTTCCTTTAAAACCTCATCAATCTCTTTAACACAGGTGATCTTGAGACCCTTCTTCGGGATAAGCACATGTTTAATTCCAGAACGCAAAGCTGCCAGTAACTTTTCCTTTAATCCCCCAATCGGCAATACCCTGCCCCTTAAGGTAATTTCACCCGTCATTGCCACGTCACGGTGCACAGGGATACCGGTCAGGATAGACACAATCGAGGTCACCATTGTTATCCCCGCGGAAGGTCCATCTTTTGGTGTTGCCCCCTCAGGAACATGGACATGGATATCTTTATTTTGAAAAATAGTTGGCTTAATGCCGAAATCGGCCGCCCGCGCCTTGACCAAACTTTCAGCGGTTTGGACAGATTCTTTCATCACTTCACCCAATTTACCGGTCGCAATAATTTTTCCTTTGCCCGGAACAGTTGCTGCCTCAATGGTTAAAATATCACCCCCGACCTCTGTCCACGCCAGCCCGGTGGTCACACCAACCATATCGTTAAGCTCGGCTTGGCCGTAATGGAAACGGCGGACGCCAACCAATTTTTCCAAACTTTTTCCCGTAACAACAATTCTTTTGCGGGATTTGGGATCCATCAAGATATCTTTAAGTACTTTACGTGCCAGGTTGGCTAATTCACGTTCCAAACTTCGCACGCCTGCTTCCCTGGTATAATACCGGATAAGACCTCGAATAGCATCTTCTGTAATGGTTAATTCTGCCCTTTTCACACCGCTTTCCTTGAATATTTTTGGCATTAAATGCCTTTTGGCAATTTCAACCTTTTCATCTTCGGTGTAACCGGGCAGCCGGATAATTTCCATACGGTCAAGTAATGGCTGGGGCATTTGCAAACTATTGGCCGTGGTGACAAACATAACATCCGACAAATCATAATCAACTTCCAGATAATGATCGGCAAAAGTTGAATTCTGTTCAGGATCCAATACTTCCAGCAAGG
This sequence comes from Alphaproteobacteria bacterium, assembly GCA_044227605.1. GTDB lineage: Bacteria > Pseudomonadota > Alphaproteobacteria > JAEUKQ01 > JAEUKQ01 > JAEUKQ01. Next base: position 5,882 of record JBGAWJ010000044.1, on the reverse strand, counting down.
CCGATGACGGGTCACCACGCCAATCAGCACCCAGCTTATCAATCTCATCAAGTAAAAATAAGGGGTTTGATGCTTTTGATTTTTTCATTGCCTGGATGATTTTTCCTGGCATAGACCCTATGTAAGTCCGTCGATGCCCTCTCACCTCTGCTTCATCACGAACACCGCCCAATGACATGCGAATAAAATTCCGCCCCGTGGCACGCGCAATTGATTTACCAAGAGAAGTTTTACCAACACCGGGAGGCCCAACTAAACATAATATAGGACCCTTAACCTTATCCATCCTCTGTTGCACGGCTAAATATTCCAGGATGCGATCTTTGACTTTATCCAAACCATAATGATCGCGATCCAGAATCTTTTTAGCCCAATTCAGATTTTTTCTCATTTTAGAAGGGTTATGCCAAGGAATATTCAACAACCAATCCAAGTAATTGCGTACCACCGTAGCCTCAGCCGACATCGAACCCATCGTCCGCAACTTCTTTAACTCGGCCATTGCTTTTTCTTTGGCTTCTTTGCTTAGTTTTGTTTTTTTAATTTTCTGCTCAAGCTCGGAGGATTCATCGCGCCCATCTTCGGATTCACCCAATTCTTTTTGGATAGCCTTTAATTGCTCATTCAAATAGTATTCACGCTGCGTTTTTTCCATTTGCCTCTTAACACGGCTGCGAATCCGGCGTTCAACTTGTAACAACCCTATTTCAGATTCAATATGACCGCTGATTTTTTCCAAACGCTCCCGTAATCCCGTGGTTTCAAGTAATTCTTGTTTCTCAAACAATTTGATTGTCAAATGAGAAGCAAGGGTATCAGCAAGGCGGTTATAATCTTCAATCTGATTAATGGAAACCAAAACTTCCGGGGGTAGTTTTTTGTTCAGTTTGGTATATTGTTCAAACTGTGAAAGGATGGAGCGTGCCAGCGCCTCTATTTCCACCGATCGTTCTGTTTTCTCTTCTAAAATGTTAGCGTGCGCTTGCAGGAAGTGCTCACTCTCAACAAAAGAGGCCACCTTGGCCCTATACCTACCTTCAACCAATACCTTGACGGTATCATCTGGAAGTTTCAGCATCTGTAAAACACTGGAGACCGTGCCAACCGTATATAGATCCTTATTCGAAGGGACATCTAAACTGGTGTCGAGTTGAGTCAATAATAGGATTTGTTTATCTTCTTTCATAACATCTTCGAGCGCCCGAACAGATTTTTCCCGCCCAACAAATAGCGGAACAATCATATGGGGGAACATGACAACATCGCGTAACGGCAAAATGGGATACAGAGTTTGTTGGGAATTTTCCATTCGATTTACCTTTCATCATCCTTAAACAAAGTGACCAAAATAAAGACTACCTTTTTACCAATACATGGCGGTGTATAATGAACCCAATATTTGAATGATCCATCATGAGTAATCCCTTATATGCTAAAATTGGGCAAATAACGAGAATATCAAGTGGCCATTATTTTTTATTGTTTAAGCTGTTTTTTCTTCTTTGTGTTGACGCGGCAAATAAATCGGCTTTTTCTTACCCTCAACAACACTTTTATCAATAACAACTGAATCTAGATCCCGCTTGCTTGGCAATTCAAACATGGGATCTAGTAACAACTCTTCCAAGATAGCGCGCAATCCACGTGCCCCGGTCCTACGGGCGGACGCTTTTTCTGCAATTGATTGCAAAGCTTCCGGGGTGAATTCAAGTTTGGCATTGTCCATTTCAAACAAACGCTGATATTGTTTAACCAAAGCATTTTTAGGCTCCGTTAAAATTTTAACTAACGTGGCCACATTCAGGTCTTCCAAGGTTGCAACCACTGGCAACCGGCCGATAAATTCAGGTATTAATCCAAACTTCAGCAAATCTTCCGGTTCAATCGTTTTCAAAAGGGCCCCGACCCGCCTTTCATCAGGTGCACGGACTAACGCCCCGAAACCCATCGATGAAGGTTGGCCGCGGGCAGCAATGATTTTCTCAAGCCCTTCAAAAGCCCCACCGCATATAAATAGTATATTGGTAGTATCAACTTGCAAAAATTCTTGCTGGGGGTGTTTCCGCCCACCTTGCGGTGGCACTGAAGCAACCGTCCCTTCTATGATCTTTAATAACGCCTGCTGCACACCTTCACCGGAAACATCCCGGGTGATGGAGGGGTTTTCAGATTTTCGACTGATTTTATCCACTTCATCCAAATAAACAATACCACGTTGAGCACGTTCAATATTATAGTCTGAAGCTTGGAGTAATTTCAGGATGATATTTTCCACATCCTCCCCCACATAGCCAGCTTCGGTTAAGGTTGTTGCATCTGCCATTGTGAACGGAACATCTAAAATCCGCGCTAAGGTCTGCGCAAGCAAGGTTTTGCCACTTCCCGTAGGTCCAATTAGCAAAATGTTTGATTTAGACAATTCCGTGTCATGGGTTTTATTACCGTGGGCCAACCTTTTATAATGATTGTGCACCGCAACTGATAACACCCTTTTGGCATACTCCTGCCCGATGACATAATCATCCAGGGTTTTACAAATTTCTTGGGGTGTTGGTAACCCAGTACGGGATTTAACAACATTTGTTTTATTTTCTTCCTTTATAATATCGCTGCAAAGGTCAATACATTCGTCGCAGATAAAAACAGTTGGCCCCGCAATGAGCTTACGAACTTCGTTCTGACTTTTGCCGCAGAAAGAACAATAAAGATTATTTTTATCCGAGCTAGCTGCCTTCGTCATCTTCCATCCAATAAATTAATAAATAACGTTTGATATGACACATTTCATTATCTGTGAGAATATATATTCCTAAGTTATTGTACAATTGATTTTATTAGCATAATCAAATTGTTATTTTTAATATTTAGCTAATTATTGAGTGTTTAAAATAAAATTTAAGGTTTTCGTTAAAAAATTGCCTTCTGCAGCTCACCTATTTTTATCCGTTGCGGATCTTGCAGATACAATTGTCCGGTATAAATAACGATTAACAAAAAATTCGCAATCTTATTTTTGCCAACACTGCCCAATAAAAACCTGGGCACAATGATTATACCACGGCACCGTTGAACCAACACTATGAAAACCCAAATGGCCGCCATTTTTAGGAAATAAGGAGGTTAAAGATGGGTTTACTCCCTTCTTAATCTTGTCAAATGCAGAAAAAGGGATCCAAGGATCGTCTTGGGCCTGAATTAATAAGGTGGGGGCACGTATGGCGTGTAAATCATCTACCGCACTCGCCTGTTGATAATATTTTTCTACTGTGTTAAATCCCGCCATTGGCGCCGTAATGCGGGTATCAAATTCATGAATCGTTTTGATTGCCAGACGTTCCTTCAGAGTCAATGATTGATATAGGAGGTGACCCTGAAATTCTTCCTTCAACCAACGAAGCAAATATTGATGATAAAACCAGTTTCTGGGCAAGGCAATTTGCCGTTCCGTTAAAGCTAAATCAATGGGGACAGAGATCGCTATAAACCCTTTGACAATGGGATCAGGCTTTGCTGCCGCCCATTTCAACACGATATTTCCCCCCAAAGAAAATCCTATAAAAACCAAACTTGAAAAGGAGTAAGCTGCTTTTATTTGATCCACCACTGTCTGTAGATCACGCGTAAAACCACCGTGATACCTGTTCTTACATAATTTTGCAGAAGACCCCGCCCCCCCTTAGATTCAAGCGCATCACCGGATAACCTTGTCCGAGAAAGAAATTTGCCGCCATTTTCATATAAATACTATCAGCTGAGCCTGCCATCCCGTGAATCAAGATAATTAAGGGTCGTTGTGGATCACCCAAGATAGGCCAATGAATGATTGCGGTTATTTGATCTTGGGTGCCGTCATGGGTTTTAAATATTTTTTCTTCCCTTGTGACAGCTGTAATAATGGGGTTAGGGTCAATAAGAAAATTTCTGATCGTTTGTAAATCGGCACTGATCCAAGGAAAACGTGGCTTAAAATCAAGGAATTTCAGATGATTACCCAATATTTGTTGCCTCCTGATTTTTCTTGCATTTTAATGGAAAGCAGCCTTCTTGTTAATCATTGCTTTTCAAAAAACGCGGATGGAGGCTTGAAAAAGGCTCATCTTCAACAATCACCGCCGCTTCCGGATAGAACCCATTAAAATGGCTGGCCAACGCATTAGAATAGGCACCGATGCGGTCGATTTCAATCCAATCCCCCTCTCTCACATCTGCTGGCAAATCGAAGGTGGTTGACAAAACATCTAAGGAATCACAACTGCATCCGTTAATCGTATAAGAAATAATATCAGTGGATACAGGCTTTTTGAAACGAATTAACCGGGTTGGTAGTTTTAGTTTGGCCGTAACCGTTTCACTTAAAGAACCATAAATCCCATCATTAATATAGAGCTGGTTACCTTTCCTTAATAAAACTTGAACGACCATAGACATTCCCTCAGCAACCAGGGCACGACCTGGTTCGCACATCAAGACGCAATCACGCCTTAAAGAAATTGTTTGAAGACCCGTTTCAATCGACTTCACATATTCAGGCAATCCTGCTATTTTCTGGCCCATATATTGGGAAGGAAACCCGCCCCCCACATCCAAAAAATGTAAGTTAACTTTCGCTTGCTTCAATGTTTCTGCAACAATCTTTAAAGCCTGAAGGTAGGCTTCCGGATAAAGGCATTGCGAACCAACATGAAAAGCTAATCCTAATTGGCACCCCATCGATTGCGCCTGTTGCAGCATCTGCACAGCCTCCGCAACCGAAGCACCAAATTTATCAGCCAAATGGTAAAATGTGCCTTCAACTGGCGGGGTTTTCAAGCGCACAAAGATTGTTAAGCCGCTGCCGCCACCTGTTTCTTCAATAATCTTATCTAGTTCATTTTGGTAATCCACGACGAAATTATCCACGTTATAAACGTGATAAGCAGTTTTAATGACTGCCCGTCCTTTAACCGGATGCATAAAATAAATGGCAGCATCAGGAAAATTTTCTCGGATAAGCGCGATTTCAGGCAGTGAAGCCGTATCGAAATGCCTAATTCCGGCATTATATAATGCCTTTAAAACCTCCAGGTGGGGATTGCATTTAACCGCATATAAAACCCTCCCCGGAAACTCTTGTAAAAAACTAGTGGCAAGATTGTGAAAAACGTGGGGACGGAAACAATACACCGGGTAGCTAGGGGTTAAAGCCTGAACCGCCGCATCAACTGTTTTAAAAATTTTTCCCAAAATATAAATAACCTCCCTTATTTTTATTCACGAATTTCCCAAAACAATTCCTATGGTAGTAAAATAAAGAAATTTTGGTAATTGTCCATTCGTGAAGTGACAAGTGTAGAGATATTAAAAAAAACATTTGTTGGATTGCCTGCCAGTTGATTATTCACTTGTTTACAAAATTTTTCAGCGTTAAGCTGCGCGTAACAATAACCGTTGTTCTCTTACGTTGTTAACCAAGAATAGAAAATCTCCATGACCATCACCCTTGAGCATATTGAACAAGCCAAAGCCGTTTTATCCAAACAAATTGTTGATACACCAGCGATAGAAGCACCCCGATTAGCCCAATTATTAAACCTTAAAAAACTCTATCTAAAACTTGATCTTTATCAATATACGGGTTCTTTCAAAGACCGCGGCACTTTAAATAAATTAGTCAATTTAACGCCCGAACAAGCAAAAATTGGCGTTATCGCCATGTCGGCTGGTAATCATGCCCAAGGACTTGCCTACCATGCTAAGCGCCTGGGAATCCCCACCACGATTGTCATGCCCCAAGCAACCCCCTTCAATAAAATTGAACGTACCCGCAATTTGGGGGCGCGTGTTTTACTGCACGGAGCCTCTTTAGATGTGGCGGCCGATTATGCCAAACAAGTGGCCAAAAA
>JBGAWJ010000043.1:0-12056 GCA_044227605.1 Alphaproteobacteria bacterium | reverse complement strand
AACCAAGATGCTTAGGGAAAATTTAAGAAAATATTTTACTGATCATCAAGTAGTGGTAACCCGAGAACCAGGGGGCACGGAGCGCGCGGAAAATATCCGTCAGTTAATTGTTAATAAAACCAATTTGCCGATGAGTCCTATTGGCCAGTTATTATTGATCAATGCTGCCCGTGAAGAGCATTTACGGACAAAAATCATTCCGCACTTAAAAAAAGGGGATTGGGTCATTTGCGATCGTTTTATTGACTCAACGACCGCTTATCAAGGATATGGCCAAGGGATAGATTTGTATCAAATCACCCTTCTTTATCAACTGATCTCCGGCAGTTTTTATCCTGATTTAACCATTATTTTGGACGTGCCTAAAGAAACAGCCTCCTCTAGGCTTATACAACGTCAACATACACAGCAAAAAACCTTATCAAATACGGATTATTTTGAAAGTTTAGGATCTGATTTTCATCAACGTGTACAAGATGGGTTTAGGGAAATTGCCCGAATGAATCCAGCAAGATGTATATTATTGGATGCTGAAGGTTCGGTAGATGAGGTACAAAAAAGAATTATTGATATTATTAACAAACGATATGCTTTGCGTATCCAACATCATTCCATCTTCACAGCATAAATGGTTAACAGGTTTTAGCATTGGTGTCTTACCTTTCCCCACAAGAAAATTACGATATAGTTGGTCAGCAGCAGGCGGAAAACGTTTTTCTTGAAGCTTGGCAGGCCCAAAGGCTAAGCCATGCCATTATCTTTAATGGCCCGAAGGGGATCGGTAAAGCAACAATGGCATTTCGTTTTGCCAGGCTTTTATTAAAACCGAACGTACCCAGACTAGATGATTCCCAATCTTTATTTGGTACACAAGAAAATGCAAATTCTCTTGATAAAGTGGTGCCAACGACTGACACAGATCGATTAATTGCCCAGCTTGCTCATCCAGATTTGCTCTATATTAACAAAGAAAATGAGGAAAAGAAAACACAAAAGACAGAAATAGTCATTGATGATATACGTCAAATTAAAAAATTTATTCACCTGACGCCTTCTTTCGCCAAGTGGAAAATTGTTATCATTGATTGTGCGGATGATCTAAACCGTTCTGCAGCAAACGCGTTGTTAAAAGTTTTAGAAGATCCTCCATTATATTCGCTCATTCTATTGGTTACCCATCACATTGGCAGGCTTTTGAAAACAGTAAGGTCCCGGTGTCAGAAAATTACGTTTAAATTTTTATCAGACAGCGATCTCAGCCAGCTAATAGATCGCTATCATCCGGAGCCCCTAAGCGAACAAAACAAAAAAAAGATTATAGCACTTGCAGAAGGAAGCATTGGTCGCGCAATGTCATTGCTAGAAGACGGGGTGTTTGAACAATGTCAACTAATGAATGAAATTTTAGAAAAATTACCTGAACTTCCGCAAAATTTATTGCAGCAATTGATTGATAAAATATCTAATTTTCCTTTGATCACCGAATTATTGCTCTCATGGGTTTATCAACAGTCTAGGAACCAAATACTTCACCCAAGTCTTGAAAAAAATTTATTCTTGCAGGAGGGCAATCTGCCTATTAGTTGGGAAAATATTTACCAAAAAATTGTTGGATTATTATCGGCTACTTCTCCCTTGCATCTCGATGCAAAACAATCATTAATGAATATGTTCATGATAATAAGCGTAGAACTTAAAAAACCATGCTCCGGTTGACCCAAACGATTAAGAAAGGTATAAGCAATTGGCAAAAAGTTACTACATAACGACCCCGATTTATTACGTAAATGATCAACCCCATATTGGCCATGCTTATACGACATTAGCATGCGATGCTGTGGCTCGGTTCAAACGGTTAGACGGCTATCAAGTATTATTTGCAACAGGCACTGATGAACATGGCCAAAAAATTGAAAAATCTGCTCAACAAAACGGCATGCTTCCCCAAGCATTTACGGATAAAGTATCGCAAACATTTCGTGATTTAGCCAGCGAGATGAATTTTTCTTATGATGATTTTATCCGTACCACTGAGAATCGTCATATTTTGGCATGTCAACAGATATGGAAAAAACTTGAAGAAAATAAACAGATATATTTAGGACAATACGCTGGCTGGTATGCCGTGCGCGATGAAGCCTTTTATCATGAAGATGAAGTTAAAACATTATCCAATGGGCAGAAAATTGCCCCAACAGGTGCTGAGGTACAATGGGTGGAAGAACCCAGTTATTTTTTCCGCTTATCCGCGTGGACAGAGAAACTGCTTAAATTTTATCAAGATAACCCTGATTTTATTGCCCCGGAAAGTCGTCGCAATGAAGTTATCAGTTTTGTCAAAAGAGGGTTACAGGATTTATCCGTCTCTAGGACAAGCTTCCACTGGGGTATTGAGGTTCCAGGTAATCAAAAACACATTATGTATGTATGGTTAGATGCCTTAACCAATTATTTAACCGTGGTGGGCTATCCAGATGAGAAATCTCCAAAATTTAAAAATTATTGGCCAGCCTCGCTACATATGGTTGGTAAAGATATTATCCGTTTCCACGCTATTTATTGGCCAGCTTTCTTAATGGCCGCCGACCTACCGCCACCAAAGCGCGTGTTTGCACATGGCTGGTGGACGAATGAAGGGCAGAAAATTTCTAAATCGCTTGGTAATACTGTTAATCCGCTTGATTTAACTAGAACATATGGGTTGGATCAAGTGCGCTATTTTCTTTTAAGGGAAGTTCCTTTCGGCCAAGATGGAGATTTTTCTAAAAAAGCCCTTTTACAACGCATTAACAGTGATTTAGCAAATGATTTTGGTAATTTAGTCCAACGGGTATTAACCATGATATACCGTGAATGTGATGGCAAAATCCCCGCAAAGTACCCAGCAGAAAAAAAAGATGAAGACCTTTTGAAAAGTTCAAAAGATTTGCTAGATACCATCCGAAAAGAATATGACATCCAAGCTTTTCATAAAGTTTTAGATTACACTTGGCAGGTTATCAGTTTAATTAATCGTTATATAGATGAGCAAGCGCCGTGGAGTTTAAAAAAAATCAATAAAGCCCGGATGAAAGCAGTGTTATATTATGCTGCTGAAGCAATACGGAGGGTGGCACTGGTGACTCAGCCAGTTATGCCGCAATCTTGTAATAAAATTTTAGATCAATTGGGGTGCTCTCTCGACCATCGATCTTTCCGGTTTATTGATTATCCCCTGCAACCAAACCAAGTTATTCCCAAGCCTTTAGCAATCTTCCCGCGGTTGCAAGATTAAGGAAAGATTTCTATATGCTGGTGGATAGCCATTGCCATCTAAATTATCCTGAATATCAAAGCAATCTTAAGCCGTATATCAATCGTGCTCAAGCAAATGGGGTACAATTTTTTTTAACAATTTGCACGGAATTAAATAAATTTCCAGAAATTCTAAATATTACTGAGAATTTTGATAATATTTTTTGCTCTGTTGGTACGCACCCCCACGAATCAAAACTTGCAACTGCGGTTAATGCCCAAGCCATTGTTGATTTAACCACAAATGACAAAGTGGTTGGAATAGGGGAGTGCGGGTTAGATTATTATTACAATCACAGCAATCATAAGGAGCAGGTAAGTGTTTTCCAACATCATTTAGATGCCTCGCATCAAAGTGATCTGCCTATTATTATTCATACACGTGAAGCAGAACGACAAACCATAGAAATGCTTGAAGAGACTCAGGCCAAAAAACCGGTGGCCGGAGTATTACATTGTTTTACCGGCAGCGTGGAACTGGCTAAGAAAGCTTTAGATTTAGGGTTATATATTTCTATTTCCGGCATCGTTACTTTTAAAAATGCCCGCCATTTACGTGAAATCGTTGCTTGGTTACCAGAAGACCGGTTATTAATAGAAACAGATGCGCCGTTTCTGGCACCAGTCCCACATCGCGGGCAGCCCAATGAACCGGCATTCTTAAAACATACCGCGCAATTCATAGCAGATATTCGGGGTACAACTTTAGAAAAATTAGGACAATCAACAACAGCAAATTTTTTTACCTTGTTTAAAAAAGCGAAAAAAAACATTTTATGAAAATTATTGTTTTAGGTTCTGGCGGGTCAGGGGGTGTGCCATTAATTAATGGCTATTGGGGGAAATGTAATCCGCATAATCCGAAGAATAGACGTAGGCGGGTTTCAATTATCATTCAGATTCGAGAAAAAAATATCTTGATTGATACATCTCCCGATTTACGCAATCAAATTCTAGAGGCTGGTATCACCAAAATTGATGCTATTTTATACACCCATGATCATGCAGACCATACCCATGGTATTGATGATCTAAGGTTTTTAGAACGTCCGAAAGGCAAAAAATTTTTCCCCTGTTTTGGTACAAAACAAACCATTGAATCATTGCAGCGTCGTTTTCCTTATGCGTTTGGTCTAAAAAACAACGATAATATTCCGCAAGAATCGCTTTACGAGCCTTTGTTGACACCAACCATTATTCAAGATCATTTTTCGATTGATGATATCAATATCCAGGCTTTTCACCAAGGTCATGGACCGAATTTCCAAAGCACCGGTTTTAGAATAAAAAACTTTGCCTATTCAACAGATACAAATTTCCTAACGGAAGAAATTATTCAGGCGTTAAAAGAGCTAGATTTATGGATTGTAGATTGTTTGCGTTGGGAAGCTCACATCACCCATGCCCATGTTGATTTAGCATTATCTTGGATTGACCGAGTTAAGCCCAAGCAAGCACTTTTAACTCATTTAAGCAGCCAAGTTGATTATGATGAACTTTTGAAATATTGCCCATCGCATGTTAAGCCTGCCTATGATGGACTTATCGTTAACTTATAATCTAATTTTAATAAGGGCTGCGAGTTTAAAATTGAAAGAATTTCTAATAATAAAATGAATATTTTCCATTATTCATTCTCCTGTCTATGATAGTTATATCTTAACTAGAATTAGGCTTTTTTTCTCAATTGTTTTGTTTTAGATTAAAGCATAAATGAATATTCAAAAGGATTTTTTTATGCACACCTATTTATTCTTAATTTGTAATGCCAGTAAGGCTTTGGTTTATTCCACCCATGAAAAATACCCACAGAAGCCTTTATCATTTGTTATTGAATTTGAACATCCAGACAGCAGAAAAAAGCGCATGGATTTGGTAACCGACCGTCCGGGTCATTTCCAAACATCACATGCTGCACGTAGCGCTTATGAAAACCATATTGACCCAAAAGAGCGAGAAGCTGATCATTTCGCCAAAGAAATTAGTTTATATCTTGAAGAAAAACTGAAAAAAAAAGCTTTTGATTATCTGATTTTAGTAGCTTCTATCCAATTCTTCTCTTTGTTAAAGAAGCATTTATCAACCCATGTAGCTAATACGATTATTAGAAGTATTCATAAAGACCATGTTCATCAAAGTGAACCGGAGTTAAGGTCTATATTGAACCAGCGGGAATGAGTATTTTTTGGATTTTAAATAGAAGCGTAAGGGATAATTTCATTCCATACAGGAGACAGTTTGTGCAAAATTATTTAATTCAGAGTCTGTATCTATGAGGAAACTAATTGAAGGAATTGTAGATTTTAGAAATAAATCTCTGATCCAATATCGTGATAAATATGCTAAGTTAGCCGCTGGGCAGTCACCCGATACATTGTTTATTGCTTGCTGTGACAGTAGGGTGGTTCCTAACACATTCGCTTCTACTAACCCGGGTGATCTATTTGTAATTCGCAATGTAGGAAATTTAGTATGCCCATGCCATCAAGAGGCAGATCAGTTAGTTGATGAGTCGGTTGGAGCAGCTATTGAATTTGCTGTTTGTCAGTTAAAAGTTAAAGATATCATCATTTGTGGTCATTCTGAATGTGGTGCAATAAATGCGGCTATCCAAAATGGCCGGTTGGATCTTCAATTACCGCATTTATTTTTTCAATCTTGGTTAAAACATGCTGAACCGGCATTACAAAAATATCGAAGCGGATTTAGGCTTAAATCTAAGCAAAAGTTTGCAGAGCACAATGAAATATCACAAATTAACGTGATTCAGCAGCTGGAACATTTGAAAACTTATTCCGTAGTTAAGGAAGCCTTAAATGACAAAATAATCCGGATTCACGGGTGGTGGTTTGAATTATCCACAGCTAATGTTTTTTATTACGATGAAGGTAACCAGAATTTTATGTTAATTGACGATAAAGGTGCTGAAAAAATTCTTCATAAAAACACGACTAGCTCTATTGCAAGGTAGAATATAGAAGGCGGATTTACTTGCTAATACATAAGCCTGAGGGGTACCAAATGCTATGGTCTTTATTCATAGAATAAATTTAGTGCCATATAAACCTGGGAGTTATGAAAGAAATAGTTTGTATAATTTTTATATTTGGCCAAGCAGCTTTAAAACGACAACCACTAAAACAATGACGACCAAGATACTGATGATACTTCTCATGGAAAAATCCTTTGTTTAATTCTTTTTTACCGACCTAAGCGTAGGCCATATAAACTTAATAGTCAATAAAGTCAACTAAAGTGCTTATTTTTCATTGCATTAAAATATTTTCTTAAAGTTTTAATTAACAATTAGCATATAACTTATGTCATAAGTATTTGTTTATAAATTTTATTTTATAGTAAAACATTCAATAAAAATAAACTAACTTATTATTTTCCATAATATTAATTATGCGAATGATGGCGATAGCGATAAAGACCGAAACACCACGCATCTACGGTAATGTGGAATTGTGGAGATAAATGAATCCTCTAATATATTTAAGGTTTTTAAAAGATTTTTTATCTTAAGGGATTCTTTGCCCAATAAAAATTATCCAACAGTCATAAAACCAAATAGAAGAGCAATAAGCAGATAAAAATATAATAGAAAAGGAAAAATATAATCTACTCCTCCTTTTCTATACTTAGTAAGTACTTAAGTACCAATATCTCCATTATCTTTTTTTGTAATAACCATAACCGTTGGTCGTGGTGGAATATTCGGCTTAAAATCAGGCCAACGGGTTGTTGGGTTGTCAAAGGTACTATCTTCCCCCGGATGTTGGATAGCTACAAATAAAGTTTTGTTATCCGGTGTCATAAATGGCCCACACATCTCCGCACCAATCGGACACCGGAAGAACATTTTGGGTGCAGCCTTCCCTGCCCCATCAATATCAGTAGCATATAAACCGTCATTCGTACCGAATTTTTGCTGGTCACTGCCTGAATCAGTGGCAATCCACATGCGACCCTTATTGTCAAATGCCATATTATCTGGGCAATAGAACCAATCGTTTTCAGTTGCATGGGCACCATATTTGGCTTTACCATCACCTGGTTTTCCGGCTATTAAGAAAAAATCCCACGTAAATTCAGTTCCTGCATGGTCCAATATTGTTGTTTTACCGGGTACGGCTGGGGGAGCCATTTCGATGATATGGCCTGCCAAGTTTTCAACATTAGGATTGGCGGTGTTAATATTTGTTGCAGTACGTTTTGAATTATTTGTCAACATAACGTAAACTTTACCATTCACCGGATTTGGTTCAATATCTTCTGGGCGATCCATAGGTGTAGCCCCAAGGAGATCAGCTGCACGGCGTGCTTCGATCACAACATCTGCTTGACTATTAAAGCCGTTTTCTTTGGTCAATTTTCCTTGGCCATAAATCAAAGGCAGCCATTTTAAAACACCATTTTCAAGAAATTGGGCAACATACAAAGTTCCTGTTTCTAACAAACGCATATTGGCTTTGCGATCGTTAGGGGTAAATTTGTTTGCAGAAACAAATTTATAAATATATTCAAACCGTTCATCATCACCCATATAAGCAATAACACGGCCATCATAATTAATAATTACATTTGCCCCTTCATGTTTCATGCGGCCAAGAGCAGTATGTTTAACCGGTTTTGAATTAGGGTCATAAGGATCAACTTCCACAATCCACCCAAAGCGATTGGGTTCATTAGGGGTTTTTTCAACATGAAAGCGATCAGAATATTTAAAGAAAGCGTTATAAGTAAAACTACCCAAGCCATAACGTTTATAGGCATCTTTCTCCTGGGTTTTGTTAATATCACCGCCAAAATAGCCGTGAAAATTTTCTTCACCAGTCAAAACGGTACCCCAAGGGGTAACACCTCCCGCACAATTTGCTAATGTACCAACTATCTCTAACCCTTTAGGATCGGCAGCTGTTTTCATCCTGTCATGACCCGCTGCAGGGCCTGCAATACGCATAGCAGTATTAGTAATCGTTAATCTGCGATTATATATTGAATTCTTGATAAACTGCCATTTACCACTAATTTTTTTGACTTCAACAATTGAAGCGCCGTGGCCTTCCATCTCTGCTTCTGATTGTTCTTGAGAAACAAGTTCAATTTTGTTTTTAGGTGTTAAGTTGGGAAACATCAATTCTGTATTCGTATATTCGTGATTAACAAATAACACCCCATGATCAGAATTATTGGAATTTAAAGGTAAGGGTAAATAACCAATAAAATCACAATTATATCCGAATTGCTTTTGTTGACTCGCTGCGGTTTGTCTATCAATTTCCAGATCTGCAGCATTGCTAAACATAGCATCACCCCAACGGATTAGAATATCCGCATTATATCCTTCGGCAACATGATGTGTATCACCGAGGCCATGGCTAACTGGAGTAAAAGTGAGGGTTGATTGACCTGTTAGAGAACCGGCCAAAGAGAATTTACTAGCCATTGAAGATCCAATGGTTCCCAAAAAGCCTCCTATAGCTAAGCCTTTTAAGATGCCACGGCGACTTAATTGCGTATTAATGACATTATAAATAGTAGGATTCTGAGTAGGATTGTGAATTTTTTCTTCAGCGTTCGGATGGTCTTGATTTTGATTGTTCAGTTGATCGAATGGGGTCATGGCTTTTCCTCTATTATCAGTTGTGAAGCAAAAATAGAAAAATTAGAAACTACCAACCTGCTCACACAACTACCAAAGTATGGAAAAGACACAACCAAAATCTTGAACTAAAAATAATTAGTACTTTAGCCGTTAAATAAAAGCCATTTTATCAAGTAGTTAGGGCATATAAATGATAACAATATTATTTTTTTCAAAGATACGAAAAATCTTGATCTGACGTTTAAACAGCAAATTCTTTGTAAGAAAAAGCTATTTTTTGGCTTCTGCCGTAGGAGTCGCGGGACGTTTATCAAACACGGCATCAATTAACCCAAAATGTTGCGCTTCACTCGCACTTAAGAACCGATCGCGTTCCATGGCAGATTCCACAAAGGACAAATTTTGTCCCGTATGTTTAACATATAATTCGTTTAAACGTTTGCGGGTTAACAAAATTTCCTTCGCGTGAATTTCAATGTCTGAAGCTTGGCCTTGTATACCACCTGATGGTTGATGAATCATGATCTTGGCATTAGGCGTAGAAAAACGCTTGCCCTTGGCGCCTGCCGTCAGCAACAATGATCCCATGGAAGCTGCTAACCCTATACAAACGGTATTAATTTCCGGTCGCACATACTGCATGGTGTCATAAATTGCCAAACCTGAGGTTACAACACCACCCGGTGAGTTAATATAGATAAAAATATCCCGGTTAGGGTTTTCTGATTCTAAAAAAAGTAATTGTGCACAAATTAAACTTGAAGTTGTATCATTCACAGGACCTACTAAGAAAATGATCCTTTCCCTTAGCAACCTCGAATAAATATCATACGCTCTTTCCCCACGACTGGTTTGTTCAACAACCATCGGTACTAGAAAGTTCATATAGGTTTCAACCGGATCTTTATCTTGCATAGTCACACGCCTTCATTCGAATAATCAATAGTTACCCAGGTAATTACCCCTATGCTATTTCCTTTTGAAGTTCTTCCATAGATACCTGGCGCTGATTTAATTTAATATGATCTGCAATAAAACGAACTACTTTGTCTTCAAAAATAGGTGCTCTAAGCTGTGCTACCGCTTGGGAATTTTTTTTGTAATGCTCAATTACTTGCTTCTCTTGGCCTGGGAACCGCATGGCTTCATTCATAACAGCTTTGCTTAAATCATCATTTGTAATTTGGATATTATTCAAACGTCCAATTTCGGATAAAAGTAAGCCAAGTTTTACCCGGCGCTCTGCAATCGCTTGATATTCTTTCTGCAATTCCGGCTCACTTTTTTTGGCATCTTCCGGGTCAATGGAGCCTGATTGCTTTCTGGCCTGAATTTCCTGCCAAATTGAATTAAATTCCATTTGAACCATCGTAGGGGGCAATTCAAATTTATTCATTTTGTCTAATTCATCGAGAATTTGGCGTTTTAATTTAAGCCACGATAAACGATCTAAAGAAGATTGAATTTGTTGGCGAACGTTTTTCTTTAAGTCATCTAAATTGGTTACGCCCAATTTTTTTGCGAAAGCTTCATCAACCGCTGGCACTTCTTTCAGGCGACGCAGTTCATTTGTTGTGACTGTAAAAAAGGCCTGTTTGCCAATCAATTCACGGCTAGGATAATTCTCTGGAAAAGTAACCGAGAAAGTTCTTTCTTCCCCTGGTTTTACCCCTAATAAGTGCTGTTCAAATTCTGGCAAAACCTGTTTGGCGCCTAACTGCACTGAAAACTTTTTTGCAGAACCTCCTGTAAATTCTTTGCCGCCAATGGTACCTACAAAATCAACAGATAAGATATCCCCCTCTTCCGCAACGCTTCCGTCCGTGACAATATAGGTTTCACGGCGACGTTCTGCTAAACTTTCTAATTCTTTTAATATTGTTTCTTCAGGAACGTCAGCAATTAATTTTTCAGCTGACAATTTTTTAAGATCGGGGGATTTAATTTCTGGAAGTAATTCCAAATTCATCTCAAACTCTAAATCCTGTCCATCCTTAAAAGAAACATTTTCAAATTTAGGCTGGAAAGCTAACTTTAAGGTGCGTTCATCAACCACCTTATTAGCGCTTTCACTTACTGTCTGGCTAACTATCTCATTAGCAACGCTAGCACTGAAACGTTGCTTAACCACTCCCGCGGGTATTTTGCCTGGCCTAAAACCTGATATTTTAACCGTGTTGCTAAGTTCTGAAAGTTTTTTTTCTGTTTTTTCTTCAATCACAGAACGCGGAATCTTGATCTTAAATTGCCGTTTTAAGCCAGATGATAAAGTTTCGTTGACAATCATTATAAGCCACCCAAATTCTTAAAAATAATTCTTTTATAAGCTGATATAAAAAATAAGCCTCTCATTTGGTGGTGCGGGTGAAGGGACTCGAACCCCTACGACTTGCGTCACCAGATCCTAAGTCTGGCGCGTCTACCAGTTCCGCCACACCCGCTCCATGAAAACCTTATGTTACGGAGGTGACATCTTAAATATATCCGTTAATATAGCAATCAATTTTTTAACAAGGATTGTAAAATACCCAATGACCTAGGTATCTCCTTGATAAGGTCAGACGCTATAAGCCCCACACCAGTTCTTTCCGCACAGTTTGTTTGTAGCCACACACCTATACAAGCAGCTTCAAAATTTGGTACTTGTTGTGCCATTAGACCCGTAATAATCCCAGCTAACACGTCGCCTGTACCGGCCGTTGCCAAATTTGGTGGTGAGAGGGGATGAATGATTGTCCGTCCACCCGGCTCAGCAATTACAGTATCCGCCCCTTTATGCACAATAATAGCTTGGCTTTCTTGAGCGGCTTTTTTTGTTTTAAATAACTTATCACCTCTCAAATAAGGAAACAATTTTTGAAACTCTCCCTCATGGGGAGTTAAAACGGCGTTTTCTGCAAGATTCTTTAATAAAAATGCTGGTTTTTCTGCAAAACAGCTAATCCCGCCGCCATCAATCACAATAGGAATTTGGCAATTAAGAGAATCTAACACTAATTTTTGATTAGTTATATTACTATCAAATCCAGAACCTATTAATAACGACTGCCCGCATAAATTTCGATTGGCGAGTATTATTTCAGGAATGCTTTGATAAGATGTTATTTCAAGCATGATATTTTCTGGATCGTCCATTTCATAAATCAGTTTT
>JBGAWJ010000042.1:0-12265 GCA_044227605.1 Alphaproteobacteria bacterium | reverse complement strand
AACCTGATAATCGGTTTATTTATCATACGCTTATTGACAAAGACCAACAACGCATCCAAAAAACCAAGAAACTGCTGGAACAGTTACAAAACCTATCCCTAGTATAATGCAGATTCTTGGCTTTAAGCCAAAACAATGAACTTTTAATTTTGTTTCAGGAAACGGCACTTCTTTCTGTGCAACAAATAAGAAAATATGGGGGACAAGTCTTGTTAATTGGAGGCCCGGGCCGGAATCGAACCGACATTGAAGGATTTGCAGTCCTCTGCATGACCATTCTGCCACCGGGCCAATTGAACAATCAACCTCATGCTTTTATAATCAACTGAAGATGTTGTAAATAAATTTTTATCATTTTTGGCAATTTAAGTTTTAAAGGTATGGGAATAGAAAATGCTATTAGCTTTCCTGAAGAAATTAAGATATAGGAATAGGCGAAGATGAAATTCAGTTTTTTATTTTCTGGCGATAGGTTAAAAAAGCTCTTTTGGTAAAACTTTCATTAACTTAAAGATATGTAATAAATTAGGCATCTGGCGGGTAGAGGCAAAATTGGTGGCGAATATTAATTATGAGTTTGCAAGACGTAATATGGTAACAAACCAATTGCGTCCTAATAAGATTCAAGATGAACGTCTTTTAGATCGTGTTTTAGAAGTTCCCAGGGAAATTTTCTTGCCAAAGGATGATCGTTGGAAAGCGTATATAGATCAATATATATCTTTAGGAAACGATCGGTATTTGTTTCAACCGATTGCGGTTGCACAGTTACTGCAATTAGCCAAGATCCAGTATATTGATAGGGTCTTATTGATTGGGTGTGGTTCTGGCTATATGAGTGCTATAGCGGCAGGGCTTGCCAGTCAGGTTTATGCCATTGATAATATTGATTCTTTTTGCGTGGAAGCCGCCCAAAATATGAAGGCTTTAGGACTTCAAAATGTTACCATCAAACATGCTAATTTAAAAACAGGTTATGCTAATGCCGCCCCTTTTGATAGCATCATTGTCGAAGGTGCGGTTGAAATATTGCCACCGTCTTTTTTAGAGCAATTAAGTGATGGCGGTCGCATTGTTTATGTAGAATATGTAAAGCCGTTTTTAGGGAAGGCTAAAATTGTTTCTAAATTGAATAATAACTATATGACCACAGATGCTTTTGATTTAACGTTGCCTTTACTGAAGGCTTTCCAAGCCGATAATTCTTTTGTTTTTTAATTATTTTATCTATAATTTCGGCAGCATAGGAGTTTGCAGAATGCAATTTTTTAGCTTAACAGAAGGGAAACTTTTTTTATCCATGCCATCGAAAATTCATAAGACGATTCCTGTTTTAATTACTGCTTTTCTACTAAGCAACCTATATAGCCGTGTTTCTAACGGACAGACGCTTAATGAAGCTTTAACGCAAGCGTATCTTAACAATCCCGTGCTGGCGGCTGCCCGTTCTGAACTGCAAGTGGTTAATCAGAAAATTCCCCAAGCCCTATCGGGATGGCAACCAAATATTGTAGTGACAGGTTCAGTAGGCCGTAGATATCAAGAAATTGATAGCACAATTGGTAATTCTATTAAAACTAACACTTATCCTTGGCAAGCCGAAATAACTGTGGTTCAACCCCTATATCGCGGCGGTCGAACAATCGCTGCTACCAAACAGGCAAAAAATCTGGTTTCTGCCCAACAAGCTAGTTTCAAAGCAACGGAACAGAATATTTTGTTGGAAACGGTAAGTGCTTATATGGATGTCGTTCGTGATCAGGCTATTTTAAGCTTAACGAAAAACAATGAACAAGTGATCGGCCAGCAATTGTCAGCCTCGCAAGATCGCTTTAGGGTAGGGGAAATAACTAGAACTGACGTTGCTCTTTCTGAATCAAGATTGTCTGGTGCAACCGCTCAAAGAATTAGGGCGGAAGGCAACCTGGCTATTTCTAAAGCCGCTTTTGTTCGTGTGGTTGGGGTGGATCCAAAAAATTTACAGTCTCCCTTAGCCCCTACCAATTTACCAAAAACCCAGGAAGAACTATTGCAAGCTGCTGCAAACAATCCCGCAGTGCTATTATCCGCTTATCTTGAGAAAGCCGCCAGGGATGGCATTGATTTATCTTTTGGCGAATTGTTGCCAACGGTTTCCTTAATCGGATCTTATTCAATTGAAGAAAACAATTTTCGTCATGATGACCGGAACACTCGCCTAAACACAGGCACGATTATGGCCCAAATATCTATTCCTTTATATCAAGCAGGATTGCCAGAGTCGCGTTTGCGGGAATCAAAATTGATTGCCAACCAACGCCAACAGGAATTACGTGCGCAACAAGAATTTACCATCCAGAACGCGATTAGTTCTTGGCAAGAACTTATATCTATTCGCGCGCAGGCTAAGGCCTATGAATCGCAAGTGCGAGCCTCCAAAATTGCTTTGGAGGGCATTCGGCAAGAAGCAGCGGTCGGCTCACGTACCCTGTTAGATTCTTTAGACGCTGAGCAAGAGTATCTTGATGCCCAAGTTTCTTTGGTAATTACGAAAAGGGATGAAATTGTTGCCGCTTATAGGGTCTTAGCAGCTATGGGCAAACTAAGTTTAGATGACCTTTCGCTGCCGATAAAATAGGCTTTCGCCATAAAATCACTGCCAATCATTTCTTGTATTTTTGTAGTTGACAATGACTGATAAAAAAGATGAAAAACCAGGGATATCGATGTCAGAAATATTGGCCTCTATTCGCCAAATGGTGGCTAAAGAAGTGGCTTCTCAACAGCAGAATGCGGATCATTTAAAAGGCACAAATGGTAAGGAGAACTCATCCAGTTCTATGAGGCAATCCTTGAAAGAACCTGATCACCATTTGCAATCCCCCAAAGATTTGGATGAGGATGGATTATTGATGTTATCTGAGCGCGATATTATTTTTAAAGAGCCAGCAGAAACTTTCAATCCATCAGCGCATATGCCTGCGACACAAACAACGCAAAATACCCAAAATCCAACGGATTTATTATTGGATCAATCAACAATTAAGCACGCCATGGGAACAATTGACCGGTTGCAAAAAATAAAAACCGAAGGGAAAAATCCCCCGATGACGATTAACGATTTAGCGCAAGAAGCTTTAAAACCATTGTTACGAGAATGGTTAAACAAGAATTTGACGCCCATCGTTGAGAAACTTGTGGAGCGCGAAATTCAAATATTAACCAAAGAACATAAGCAAAAATAGAAAATCGATGATTATTGATAAGCACTTTTTACCGAAAGATAGTGAAAGTCGTCAGTACAAAGTTTGGGCTGATTCCTTATGTTTGAAAACGGGACAAAATAAAAACCTTCCCCCTTATACCATTATGATGCCACCACCCAATGTTACGGGCCGTCTTCATATGGGGCATGCGCTCACTTTTACGATTCAAGATATTTTAATCCGCTACCACCGCATGAAGGGGTTTGATGTTTTATGGCAAGCAGGTACCGACCATGCGGGCATTGCAACGCAGATGGTGGTCGAACGGCAGCTTGAGGAAAAACACCAATCAAGGCGAGAGCTGGGGCGTGACCAATTCTTAAAAAAGGTTTGGGCATGGAAAGCACATTCGGGCGGGATGATAGTTGAGCAATTAAAGCGTTTGGGGGCTTCAGCCGATTGGTCGCGTGAACGTTTCACCATGGATCAGGGGTTAAGTGAAGCTGTTACTAAGGTATTTGTTACCCTTTATCACGATGGGTTAATCTACCGAGATAAAAGGTTGGTTAATTGGGATCCTAAATTACAAACGGCGGTTTCTGATCTTGAAGTCATTAATAAAGAAACCAAAGGGAAATTGTATTTTATACGCTATCCGTATCTCCATGACCCTACCCAATATATTGTGGTGGCAACGACACGCCCCGAAACCCTTTTCGGTGATGTGGCAGTGGCGATTAACCCCGATGATAGCCGCTATCGCAAAAGTGTGGACCAACTGCTCAAATTGCCTTTAACCGACCGTCACATACCCATTATTGCCGATGCTTATAGTGACCCTAAAAAAGGTTCTGGTGCTGTCAAAATTACCCCTGCCCATGATTTTAATGATTTTGAGGTTGGGCACCGGCATCAATTACAGCCAATCAATATTTTTAACGAACAAGCCATTTTAAATGACCAAGTCCCTGAGAAATTTATAGGATTATCCCGTGAGAAAGCCAGGGATTTAGTTTTAAAGGAACTGGAACAATTAGGGTTGTTGGATCATGTGGAAGATCATGTTTTGATGATACCTGTGGGTGATCGTTCCGGGGTGGTTATTGAGCCACGTTTAACTGATCAATGGTATATGGATGCAAAAAAACTGGTTCAGCCTGCTATTGATGCAGTTAAGAAAGGCCAAATTGTTTTTGTGCCGCAGCATTGGGAAAAAGTTTATTTTGAGTGGTTAGAAAATATCCAACCCTGGTGTATTTCCCGACAATTATGGTGGGGTCATCAAATTCCGGTTTGGTACGGCCCCGATAAAAAGATATTTGTTGCCGAGACGGAAGATCAGGCAAAAAAACTTGCCCTGAACCATTATAAAAAGGATGTTTCCCTAAAGCGCGATGAAGACGTTTTAGATACTTGGTTTTCGTCTGCTTTATGGCCGTTTTCAACATTGGGGTGGCCAGAAAAAACAGCTGATTTAAAGCGGTATTACCCCACCGACGTTTTGGTTACGGGTTTTGATATCATTTTCTTCTGGGTGGCCCGTATGGTGATGATGGGCCTGTATTTTATGAAAGAAGTGCCCTTTAAAACCGTTTATATTAATGCATTGGTTCGGGATCAGCATGGCCAAAAAATGTCTAAAACTAAGGGAAATATCATTGATCCGATTGATTTGATTGATAAATACGGAACGGATGCCTTGCGTTTTGCTTTGGCATCGCAAGCAGTGCCAGGTCAAGATATGAAATTGTCGGAAGAACGGGTTGAAGGACACCGTAATTTTGTTACTAAGATTTGGAATGCCGCCCGGTTCTGCCAAATGAATGAATGTGCTTATGAAGCAGGGTTTAATGTTGAGTCGGCTCAATCGCCTATCAATCAGTGGATTTTGTCCCATTTATCAACCGTTATTAAACAAATGACAGAAGCCTTAAACGGTTATCGTTTTCACGACGCTGCCCAAATATTATATCAATTCGTTTGGAGCCGTTTTTGCGATTGGTATGTGGAGCTTGCCAAGCCTATGTTAATGGATGTCCAGCCTCAAATTCAGCAAGAAACTCGTAAAACGGTGGCATGGGTCTTTAACCATATTTTAAGAGTGCTTCACCCATTCATGCCGTTTGTCACGGAAGAACTTTGGCAACATTTTTCAAATGGCAAACAATTACTTATTTCTGCAAAATGGCCGGCGCCGTTGCAATTAAAGAGTGGTGCGCAAGCAATGGAGGATGTTGATTTCATCATTGATTTAATTGCCCATATCCGCTCGATACGCACAGAAATGAACGTGCCAGCAGCGGCCACTCCTGTCATCAGTGTGTTGATAGCGGATGCCAAGCAATGGCAGCGTTTAGATAGGTACATACCCATCATTAAACGGTTGGCCCGGGTCGAAAAAATTGAACGGGTAACAAAGACCATTAATGAACGCCAGGTAAGCCATAGTGTATTGGGTGATGTAAGTGTCTTCATACATTTGCAAGGGGTATTAGATATCCAGGCGGAAAGCAGCCGTCTGTCAAAAGAATCTATACGTAATGGCCAAGACATAGAAAAATTAACAGGCAAATTGGCTAATGAGCAATTTTTAGCAAAAGCGGACGAGGATGTTGTAACAGAGGTTAAGGAAAAACTATCGGCAGCCGAAGAAAAACAAAAAAAGATTCTTCAGGCATTGCAACGTATCCAGAATTTAGTTTCGTAGAGTTCTGTTTATTATAAACTACCTTGTTATATTGCATATCAGAAGCCTAGGGCATATAATGAACCCAAATGAATGACATATGTAAATATCCTGAACGGAGAGGATTATGATGCAGCATCAAGATATTCCACACCGTCCTGATTGGACGATTGACCAAAATTGGGAGAAATATACCTCTGCCGAACACGCCATGTGGAGAACTTTATTCCAACGACAGTCAGAAATTTTAAAGAATCGGGCGACTCCGGAATTTATGGATGGATTGGGTAAGTTAAAGGTTGCTGCCAATGGGATTCCTGATTTCCGGCGTTTAAGTGACATATTAATGAAACATACGGGGTGGCAAGTGGTACCGGTGCCTTGTATTATCCCGGATGAAGTGTTTTTCGAACATTTGGCTAATAAAAGGTTTGTCTCCACTTGTTTTATCCGCCGCCCTGATCAGATTGATTATCTGCAAGAACCAGATGTTTTTCATGATACGTTCGGGCATGTGCCATTGCTGACTCAACCTTTTTATGCAGAATATATGCAAACCTACGGCCAGGCGGGCTTGCAGGCTTTGAAAAGCGGAAATTTAAAAAAACTGACGCGGTTATTTTGGTATACGATTGAATTTGGGTTGATCAAACGCAAGGAAGGATTGCGAATTTACGGGGCAGGGATTGTCTCGTCAAAAGGCGAGTCCATTTATTCCTTGGAAGATTCGAAGCCAAAAAGAATATCTTTTGATCTCAAGCGCGTGATGCAGACAGATTATTATATTGATAGATACCAAGATTGTTATTTCGTAATTGATAGTTTTGAACAGCTTTTCCAAGGATTAAGACAGAATCTATTGCCAATTTACGACGAATTGAAAGATAAGCCAGATACTCCGGCTGGTCACGTTCTGCCTTCAGACCGTAAGGTTGCCGCTTGAGGCTTTATAGTTATTTTCGTTCCTCCGCCGCTTTTAGGGTTCGGATAGCCTTGGCTGTCAAAGACATTGACTATCAAATGATCCCCATCCATTTAACCAAAGATGGCGGGCAGCAAAAAACGGATGCTTATAAAAAAATTAACCCACAAGGATTAGTTCCCGCTTTAGAAACGGATAGGGGGGATATCCTAACGCAATCCTTGGCAATTTTGGAATATATTGAGGAAAGTTACCCCAAGCCTGCAATTTTGCCGAAAGATGCTGCTCAGCGGGCTTATGTGCGTTCTATTGCCAGTCAGATTGCCTGTGATATTCATCCGTTGAATAATTTGCGGGTGCTTAAATATTTGGAAGAAAAGCTTTTGCAACCCAAAGACAGGGTGAATGATTGGTACCAATATTGGATTGAACAAGGTTTAAAACCACTCGAAGAAACCATTGCAACCTCAAGATATAAAGGAATTTTTTGCTGCGGGGATCAGGTGAGTATGGCGGATATTTGTTTAATACCGCAGCTTTATAACGCCCGGCGTTTTCATTGTCGTTTGGACATATACCCCACTTTACTGGCCATTGAAAAAGAATGTTTGAAACAACCTGCTTTTATAAAATCTCTTCCCCAAAATCAGCCAGATGCCGAATAAATTTAAAGTGATTTTAAACCTTTCCAACAAAAGCATTTATTTAAAGGTAATTTGGCAACTAGGCTTCTTGTCCTGCCAGCAATTAAAAAAATTAAATGAATGGATTAAAAAGTATAGGGAAACATATAAATTAAAACCGTTATATTGGGATCGTTCTTTGTCAGAATTTCCAGGAAGATATCCGTATATATCTATCATTATTCTTTATTAAATGTTAAGATGCGAACAACAAATAGGGGGAAATTGCAATGTACAAAACAATTGTGAAAGCTGATGATAATCTTGAAAAAAAACCTGCTAAAAAAGGCTGGCTCATTTTGGGCATCATTGTGGGGCTTATTATAGCAGTGGGAGCCTATGGATTTTCCCAAGTAAATAAAATTCCTGCCTATCAGCAAGATGTTCAGGCTAAATGGAGCCAAGTTCTAAATAATTATCAACGTCGTGCAGATTTAGTGCCCAATTTAGTAGCCACGGTTAAAGGGTATGCTAGTCATGAACAGGCAACCTTGCAGGCGGTTGTGGAAGCGCGGGCGAAAATTGGCACCATTCAATTATCAGGGGATGCCCTCACCAATCCTGAAGCACTGCGGGTCTTCCAAGAAAGCCAACAGCAGCTGCAAGGCAGCCTTAGCCGGTTAATGGCGGTTGCCGAAAGCTATCCTAATTTAAAAGCCGATCAAAATTTTTTGACGTTGCAATCCCAATTGGAAGGAACGGAAAACCGAATTGCGGTGGCTAGACGTGATTTTATTCTGGCTGTTCAGCAATATAATACTGCCATATTATCCATTCCCGGGCGTTGGATTGCCGCCTGGCTTTATCCAGATGCGAAGCCCATGCCTAACTTCACCATCGATCCTGCGGCGCAAACGGCACCCGCCGTACAGTTTAATTAAAGTTGTACCAAAGGATATTTCGTGAAATATATTTTTGCCTTTTTAATTTTTTGTTTAAGCAGCCTTAGTTCACCAAATATTTTTGGGGCACCACCGACTTACCCATCTTTAACCGGCCGAGTGGTTGACCAGGCGGGTATTTTGACATCTGTTCAAAAGGATCAACTTTCGATCGTTCTGGAAAAACACGAGCAAAAAACGTCCAATCAGGTAGTGGTTGCTATTGTCCGTTCTTTGGAAGGTCATGATATCGCCGAATATGCGGTCGGATTGTTCCGTTACTGGCAATTAGGGCAAAAAGATAAAAATAACGGCGTTCTTTTATTAATTGCAATTGATGACAGAGAAATTGATATTGAGGTTGGATATGGATTAGAGGGAACCCTCACCGACGCTATCAGCCATAATATTATTCAACAAAAAATGGTCCCGTTTTTTAAACAAGGCAACTATCCTGCTGGGGTTGTGGCCGGGGTTAATTCTATCCTTTTGGCGTTGGATGGAGAATATGTAGCAACAGGTGATTCAGCAAATCCTGAAGAAAGCGATAATGAAACATCCTGGTTTGTATTGGGGCCATTTTTATTCTTTTTCCTTATTATGGTTTTTATAAGAAACCGGAGAGGGGGGGGTGGTGGAGGGGGATTTCCAAATACCATGATGGGTCCGTCTTCATCAAATCGTTCCCGGTCAAGCGGTTTTTCCGGACGCGGCGGTTCGTCCGGCGGCGGCGGTGCCAGAGGTAAGTGGTAAATTTTAGGCTTACTGCTGCAACAAATGGCGGTATCTTTTACATTTAACATTAGGTGCTGTAAGAAATAAAAGAGCCTTTAGAATGTTTTGAGGGATAGCCTTATTTTTTACAGGCATCAGAAATATTTGATGAAACATATTGCACAAGAATTGCGTTAGGGTAGCCGTCTTGCTTAAATCCTAGTTTTTTTTGTAGTGCCCTGATTGCTGCGCGCGTTTTAATACCTAACTTGCCGTCAGCTGCTTCTGACAATAAATTTGATTGGTTCAAATAACATTGAACCAATAATAATTCTTTAAAAGATATAGGTTGTAAGGATGCAGGCGCACGCCAGCTAAGCCCTTTATACCCGACAATTTTATCAGCTAGAATGCCAACAGTTAAAGCATAGTAAAGAGAATTATTCCATTTCAAAATGAGATAAAAATTGGCATATATTAAAAAAACCGGCCCATCGGCACCCATCGGCATCAACACTGCAGCCATCGGATTATTGTTAGGGAAAGGTTTTGTATCAGCGGCTTTAATTCCAAGGCTTTGCCAGTATGACAGTGGTTTTAAAATATCAGTTTCCGCCAGTTCATAGGGAAAATTCTTGGGTAAAATAATTTCTTGCCCCCAGCTAATATTTTTATCCCATCCCATTGCACTTAAATAATTGGCCGCTGAAGCTAAAATATCTTGGGGGTTATTCCATAGATCAATTTTCTTATCTTGATCCCAATCAACGGCAAATTTAAGAAAAGTGGTGGGGATAAATTGAACGCCCCCAAATGCCCCCGCCCACGAACCTTTAAAAGGTGATATTTCCAAAGGAATTAATTGACGATCAATGATTTTGAGGGCTGCTATCAGCTCAGCTTTAAAAAACTTCTCCCGTCTTCCTTCAAAAGCTAAGGTGGCTAAGGCCTGAATAACAGGGAAATTTCCCATAATTTGACTAAAACGACTCTCCAGTCCCCAAAAGGCTAGGAGATACTGCTCCGGCATTCCATAGTTTTTGTAAAGTTGGTTCAAAAGCGAGCGGTTTTTTAAACGTAAATTTCGAGCTTCCAAAATCATCTTATCGGTTACGCGCAGCTGATAATATTGGTTAAAACTCTGTAAAAATTCTGGCTGTTTCTGATCAAGGGCTATTGCTTGGGGTAACAACGCAATGTTATGAAAAGCTAAATCGACTGTTTGTGGGCTAATTCCGGCCTCTAACGCTTCCTGTCGGAACTGGTTTATCCACGCTATAAAATCTTTGTTATGTGAAGACATCTGTTGCGCCAAAAGCAAACCAGGAGCGAAAAGAATCTCAATGATAATACTAAATAAAACCCAACGAAAAACCATTATTTTTTAACCCACTTGCGCTTACTTTGGAAAGTTTTTATTCACATTTCGTAACGACCATGTCTTTTGATAGGGTTGGCGAGTATGAAGAATATCCATTACGGTTTGGTAAACATATTTTTGACACAATTGTGAATTTAATATACATGATATCCAAATTAAAGTGATCATTTTACGTGAATATGGATTTAAGGCAGATTTAAAGTAATTAATTAGAAATTTTATTAACCTAAATTATAGCGAATTTACTGAAGGAACCCTGACATGAGAAAAATTATTTCTCTTTTTATCTTTATCCTCTTTACTTATGGCAGCACCGAAGGTTTTGCTCAAATTTTGCAACAAAATAGCATATTTAGTAAAAATTTGTTAAGTCGTAGCGAATATTTGATGAATAAGATTAAAGGGAATAATGTCGGGGATATCAGTGCTGCTGATTGGTTGAAACAAGCAGAAAATGATTTAAAAGCAAAGGATATATCTGGGGCGATTAGAAATACCGAAAAGGCTTTAAAGGTTGATGATAAAAACCTCAAAACCTGGCAACAACTAGCCAGTCTATATGAAAAAGTAAACAACACCTATTATGCCGTTGCCTCCTATATCCAATTATATCATTTATCAACTGATCTAACGGAGGCAGAAAAATCTGCCGCTTTGGTTAAAATTGCCGATTTGCTTATAAAAGAAAACACCCAATCGAGCGCTAAAGAAGCCCTTGAGTTATACACCAAAGCGAATGAATTTAAGTTCAATACCGTCATCGCTAAAAAAATCAATGATTTAAAAGAAGTTTTAGAATTCAACCCCAAAAACATTACAACAGTTGAAGTGGGGGATGAGCGGCAAGCTTGTATCAATTTTAATGAGAATTTATCAACTATTCATACGGTGAGATGGTCTGATTATATACGGGTTGAGCCAACACTTAAATTCTCTGTCACCGTTCGAGATGAAAAATCATTATGTATTGATGGTTTGGCTTATGGGAAAGCATATAAAGTCAATCTTTTGAAAGGATTGCCGAATGCGGTTGGCGAAGGCCTATCCAGAAATCGGACGTTAGAGATTGTAGCGGCAGACCGCTCATCTTCCCTGGGTTTTAAAAATGCTGCCTATGTTTTACCCAAAATCGGTAGTACGGGTGTTCCCCTCATTTCCGTAAATTATCACGAAGCCTATTTAAAATTGTTACGGATTAATGATCGCAATCTATTAAATGATTTTGTCAGTTATAATTTTCTTGCCAACCTTGCAAAATATAATGTGACTGAAATATCTGACCGGTATGGCGAACTTGTTTGGAACGGTACCGTCACCATCGAAAGCCAAAAAAATCAACGGGTTACTACCTCCATCCCCTTATTAGAGATGGTAAAGAACCAATTAAAACCGGGCGTTTATATTTTAACTGCTGGCAAAGTGGTGATCAACAAAAATGGCACTAAGGATCAAGCAGTTGCCAGTGAGGAAAATGAATATTATGACTCTTTAGCAACCCAGTGGATTATCGTAACGGATTTAGGCATCAGTACCTACAGCAGTGATAATGGCTTGACAGTCGCAGCCCGTTCCTTAGAAACGGGTAAGGCCGCTGGCGGAGTAAAAGTTCAGTTATACGCAACTAATAATGAACAATTAGCAGAAGTGACGACCAATAATGATGGGGTAGCCACCTTTGCCTCAGGGGTTCTGTTGGGTCAAGGCGGCAGATCGCCCGCCATGGTGATGATGATCTCGGCCAAGGCCGATGATTTCTCTTTCCTGGATTTAAACAAAGCTGCTTTTGATTTAAGTGACCGTGGGGTCAATGGCC
>JBGAWJ010000041.1:0-12545 GCA_044227605.1 Alphaproteobacteria bacterium | reverse complement strand
GTATGAACGCTGGCACCCAAACAATTACCGTGGCGGTACGGGCGTTGGCGGTGCATGATTTAAAATTGACCAACCAATGGCGCTTTTTCATCAAAGAACTGGTTGTTAGTTTAATTAACGGCGGTGTTTTTGCATTGGTTGCGGTTTTAATAGCTTGGGGATGGTTTGGCGACTGGATCATCGGCCTTGTCTTTGGTGTTGCCATGTTTTCCACCTTGTTGATTGCGGCGGTGGTTGGCTCATTGGTTCCTATATTTTTAGAAAGATGGAAGATAGATCCTGCTGATTCATCTGTCGTGCTGGTGACAACGGTAACAGATATGGTCGCGTTCGCTTCTTTCCTGGGGTTGGCTTACCTGATTTTATAAACAAGGAGCTTTATCCTAGGTAAGGTTTTCCAAAAGGATAGCGTCCCTGTTGTTTCTCATACTGTTTTAGAGATGGTTATGGTTGATGTAGATACTAAGCCTCTTTTAACATTGGAACTTCGTAATATCTGTCATTCTTACGGGCAGCGATTGGCGGTGAAGGATATTTCATTGTCTTTGCCGCAACATCAAATTTTTTGTTTATTAGGGCCGTCTGGTTGCGGTAAATCAACCATTCTTCGGTTGATTGCTGGCTTGGAAATGTTGCAGCAAGGAGAAATATGGATTGAGAATCAGTGTGTCGCAACTTCTAATAAAACTATCGCCCCAGAGAAAAGGGGGGTTGGCCTCGTTTTTCAGGATTATATTTTATTTCCCCATTTAACAATTGCCGAAAATATCGCTTTTGGATTGCATTTTTTACCAAAGAAACAACGTCGGCAACGGGTGGAAAAGTTGCTGGAAACTTTTGGTCTAACTTCCTATATTTATTCCTATCCTCATATGTTGTCCGGCGGTCAGCAGCAGCGGGTTGCTTTAGCTCGCGCCTTGGCGCCCGAACCCAAATTATTACTATTGGATGAAGCTTTTTCAAGCTTGGATGTTAGGTTACGCGCCCATATTCGCGAACAAACATTAGAAATTATCAGGAATTTTCAGGCAACAGTTTTGATGGTTAGCCACGATCCACAGGAAGCAATGGAGATGGCCGATCAAATTTTTGTTATGCAGCAAGTAATATTTGTACAAATCGGTGAACCAGCCACCATTTATCATGAACCCAATTCCGCTTTCGTCGCAGAATTTTTTGGAGAGACAAATATTTTGTATGTTCCTAATTGCCAAGGTGTTGCTGAAACATTGTGGGGGAATATAATCTTGTCACCAGCTTTAGCCTCTGCCAAAAAAATCCAGTTATTAATTCGCGCCGAGGCCTTTTATTGGAGCAAAAATGAAGATGACGGCATCAGGGTGCGGATCAATGATATTCGTTATTTAGGGCAAGCAACCAAGTTGCATTTGGTGGCTGACCAAATCCCTGAGCCATATTTCTTTTATGCTCGGGTAAAGGAGAAAGTTAACCAACCAGTTGGCTCTTACATTCGCGTGGGCTTAGATCATCAGCAGGTTTTTGCTTTTGGTGATTAGGTTCTTAATATTATTTTCACATCACTCAATTTTTCTTCAAGAAATGCACCATTGTGTTGCTTGAATATATAACTGTAAGCCTATCTCTAAATATCGCATGCGATCATGATACTACAGTTGACAGGGGCGTTTTAAGTAAGTAAATGATAATGATTATCATTATCTCAAATGAAAGGTTTATTATGCAAATAATCCAATGCTTTTTTAAAATGATTATTTTTATGGGCTTATTGGGATGCATTTCTCTATATTCACAGATCAATCGGGGTTATTCGCAAGTGACTCAAGAATTAAATATTTACTCCTCCAGGCACTATGAAACCGATGAAGCTCTGTATAGCGATTTTACAAAACTAACAGGCATTAAAATTAATCGATTAGACGGGGGAGAAGATCTATTAATTGAACGCATTAGAAATGAAGGACGGAATAGTCCGGCGGATATTTTAATTACGGTAGACGCAGGGCGTTTATGGCGTGCCGATCAATTAAATTTATTGGCTCCTGTAAAATCTAAGTTTTTAGAAAATAGGATTCCTGAGCATTTACGTCATCCCGATGGTCATTGGTTTGGATTTTCAACTCGTGCGCGTGTTATTATTTATAATACCCAGTCTGTTAAAGCAGGTGAATTAAAATCATACCAAGATTTGGCAAATCCGAAGTGGAAAGGAAGAATCTGCATGCGCGCCAGTGGCAATATATATAATTTGTCGTTACTGGGGTCGATAATTGCCCATGAGGGTGAGGAAGCGGCTGAACAATGGGCGAAAGGGGTGAAGGAAAATTTTGCTCGCGAACCAGTTGGGGGCGATACCGACCAAATGAAGGCAGTTGCCGCAGGGGAATGTGCCATTACGGTTGCCAATACTTATTATTACATGCGACTTGTTCGTTCAGACAAATCTGAGGATAAAAAAATTGTTCAAAATATTGGAGTGGTTTTTCCGAATCAGGACGGCTATGGAGCCCATGTCAATATTTCTGGGGCGGCAATGCTCAGATATGCTCCGCATGCGGAAGCAGCCGTTAAATTTTTAGAGTATTTAGCGAGTGATTCAGCACAACGGTATTTTGCCGAGGGTAATAATGAGTATCCCGTGGTGTCAACAGTTCAGGTAATGCCAACTTTAGCGGCGTTGACAAGCAAATTTAAGATTGATCCCTTAAATGCGGCAGTCTTTGCAGCAAAGCAACCGACTGCCCAACGCATTTTTGACAGCGTTGGTTGGCGTTAATCCACTTTATCCTCATTAACCAATCAATTAACAGGGAGCGGCTATAATCGCCCCCTGTTTTTTCACTAGTATATCTTTTCGATAAAATAGCTCAAAATACAAGAGATACTGATATATTCGGGTGATTCTTGGAAACACTCCAGAGAGAGAAGACAGGTCAACTGGGTTGGTGCTGTTTATTTTCTATTTGTCGGCATAGGAAAATAACTGGAATAATACCTATTAATACCAGGGTCAGGGCCGGTAAGGAGGCTTCTACCAATCGTTCATCAGCAATTAAGCGATAGGTGCTAATTGCCAAAGTTTCAAAGTTAAAGGGCCGAATGATGTAAGTGGCTGCCAGTTCTTTCATGACATCAATAAATATGATGAGCCAGGCTGATAAAAGCGTTGGCCATAAAAAATGTAAGTGGATTTTTGAAAATACTTTTAGAGGGGAATGACCCAGCGAGCGTCCGGCAAAATCAATATGAATGGGAATTTTACCGAACCCTGATTCAAGTGTTAGTAAAGATGTTGCAAGAAAACGAACTTGATAGCAATAAATTAAGGCGAGTAAACTGCCGGTCAGAAGAAATTGGCCCGTTAAATTATTGATCTTTCCCAACATAGTAAGCAATCCTACCGCAATGATAATGCCGGGCGTTGCATAACCAAGATAGGCTAAGCGATTGATAATTTTCAATAAGGGATTATAATAAAACCGCTCCATCACTGTCAAAAATAAACCCAGGATAAGCGCTAGAGAGGCGGCAACAGCCGCTAAGATAAAACTGTGTTGGATAAGGGGAAATAGACGGGATAGATCATTGTCATCAAGTCCTTGGGAAACATTGGTGATTAATAAACCGATTGGTAATATGAACCCTAAAATGATAGGCATAAAACAACCAAAAATAGCCAATAATTTTCTGCTTCCTGTTAATTGATATTGGCTGGGTTTTTGGAAACGCTGTTCCGTAGTTTGAAAGCGTTGTTGGCCCCGATTAAAATATTCGGTAATCAACAAAATAAAAATAATCACTAGTAAAAGACCACTTAGTTGGGCAGCGGTTGTTTGATCATTAAGCGATGTCCAGGCTCGGTAAATGCCAGTGGTGAGGGTTGGAATACCGAAATACGAAACGGCACCAAAGTCGGCGACTGTCTCCATGCAAACCAATATAGTACCGGCAACAAGCGCCGGTCTGGCCATTGGCAATGTAATGAAAAAGAAAGTTCTCCATGCACGAATATTAAGGGTTCTACTCACTTCAAGGGCAGCGCTTGATTGACGTAAAAATGTACTGCGCGCTAATAAATAAACATACGGGTAAAAGGCCAAAGATAAAATGATGACCGCTCCTCCCCATGAACGGATTGGGGGAAACCAATATTCTCCAACCTTCCAACCAGTAATATTACGGATAAAAGATTGCACTGGCCCAACAAATTGCAGCCAGTCGGTATAAAGGTAAGACAATACATAAGATGGGAAGGCTAAAGGCAATACAAGCGCCCATCGGCATATATTTCTTCCAGGGAAATCACAGAAAGTAACAACCCAAGCAGAAACACAACCAATAATAAGACTGCAGCCCCCAACAGCCACGGTCAAGCTGACAGAATTCCAAATAAACTCCGGTAACACTGTTGCAACTAAATGCTCGAAATCTGCACTATAAGGCTGGAAAAGCTGTAATAGAATCACCAGAATTGGTAAAAAAATTATCATCCCTAAGATCAATTGGATGCAAATCAATAGCTTAGGATGCCCTGGCGGAAGAAATTTTTTTAGAGTATGTTTAAAAATTATTTGAGTGGACTGTTTTTGCATATTGCCAAGAGAGGTATGTAATAAGAGCGCGTATTGTAATCATTAAAAAGTAGCTTTATACATCAGTGCCATGACTAGACCATGAAAGCAATATGGCATTTTTATTCTCGTAGAATGATAAAGAGGGCGGGCAATGGAAATATTCCTAAAATTTGTTATTGGGGTGCTTGGTGTTGGGGCTGCTTTTGCTTGGGTGCTGGCGTTTTATTATGGAATAAAAATTTTAAGGCGTGGACGACGCCCAGAACATAGCTTTTTCTACTTATTAACGCACGGGATGTTATGGTTTAAAAAAGACACTTTTCTACCGCATGCCCAAAGGGATAGAGATCGTTTTGTTCGGTACAGCATTATTTTTGCAGTTATATTGTTTTTATTTCTGTTGATTTCGGTTGTTTTTACCCGCCTTTAATTTGGAGCGCAGGTTTTTTGTGGCGGCACCGTCTAACTTGAACAAGAATATATTTATAACTGGATCAACCTGATACGATGAGCGAAGATGAGGCCTTATTACAGCGAATCGAAGGTGGCGATGAACATGCTTTCCAGAAGTTGATGTCACTCCATTTACCGCGTTTTTTTAGGCTTGCTTACCGGTTCTTGCTTTCCAAGGTCGACGCCGAGGATGTGGTGCAAGATTGTTTTTTAAAGTTATGGCATGACGCTAAGGATTGGCCAGTAATAAGGCAAAGGCCGCAGCATTTTACCTCGTGGTTTTATAGGGTGGTTGCCAATCGATGTATTGACCAATTGCGTCAGCCAAAAATGGTTGAGATTGATGAGGATCTAGTCCACGCTTCTCCATTTTTATTCCACCAATCGGGGCAGTTATCCCCAGAAAAAGTAACGCAGCAAAAAGAAATGGAACGCCATGTACAGTCTGCTTTAGCAAGTTTACCTGATCGGCAACGAATGGCCTTTAACCTTTGTTTTTACGAAGAAATGTCTTATAACGAGGCGGCAGAAATTCTCGGGGTGACATTAAAATCCTTAGAATCTTTGATGATTAGGGCAAGACGAAAATTAAGAAAGAAATTATTATTTTTACTTTAAATGGTGCGACAAGGCATAAAATCAGATGATAAAAAAGAAATTAATAGAAAAAAACATCCAACTTTATGGGCTTGATTTTAAAAAATGGCCAATCGAAATGCCAGCTGCTGGTACCCATCTGCTTGAGCAGACTATAAAACAAGATGCTTATTTAATGGGGTTGGTGCTGAGGGAAGCAAAATTTAACCAGTTGCTACAGATGTTATCCGCACCGGATCCAGTGGCAACGCTTGAAAAAAACATTTACCAAACTGCGATGGCAGACACCCTGAAATTACCCAAACCACATCATCGCCAAAGATTTATTTATTCTCGTTCTACTATTCGCTTGTGGCAAAAAAGGTTAGGGTCGTTAGTGACAATGTCGGTCTCTTTGGTGGCGGTTTTTGCGTATGGCTGGGGGGTAGGAACATATTACCAACAACCTACTTTTGAAATCACTGATTTTTATACCGATCCTGCCGTTTCAATGATTTTTGAGGAATAGCTAAAATGCCCATCAACAACGCTAACAAACGTTTTGGCTGGCTGATCTTCGGGCTGACCATTTCTTGCTTTCTGAACGCATTCTCGATTGGCTTTTGGCTGGGTAATTTGCGTGAACCCGATCCCTCGAGGCCTAGCTCCGTTTCAATCAATCGGTTTATCCAACAGCTGCCTGAGGTTGACCAGCAATTGATCCAAGCAGCTTTTAAAAGCCGGTTGCCCATTTTCCAAAACCTTCGCCAAGAATTAAGGCAAAAGAGCAAACAGCTGGCCCTTTTCATGCAGGAACAATCGGGTGATCTGGCCGTTGATTCGGAAAAACTTAAGCAATTATTGCAACAGATCCGTACCCTAAACGAACAAATCCAGGAAAATTTTCACCAAATGATTGTAGAGCTTTTTCCTAATTTAACTTTAGAAGGAAAAAGGAAATTAGCTGAATCCCAGCGTTGGGATTTATCTTCTATTTTACAGCGGCGTTAAATGCTATCCTTCCCAGACTTTTGCAGGGATAGCAAAGCGGGGCTTTCAGTTTTTGCTTGATTTTAAAATGTTTTTAGAGTGTTATAACGGGACAGAAATAAGTTGCGGTAGATCAGCAACCTTAGAAAAGCGGTATAAATTAACTATTTTGACCGTCAGTTTATGGGGAACTAGATATTTATATCTATTGCTTTTAATCACCGTTGACGATCAACACCAATCGTATGATTGGTGATAATGATTATACGATCAAACTGACATTTGATAATAGCTTATGCATAATTTTTACTTTTGCTTGTATATGGCTTGTACCTCTTTGCTGCAAAACAGAGATAGATGTTATTTGACCTTATTCCCTCAACTTTTTATGAAAGAACAAACCAGCTAATCATGAAACAGGGCTCTCTTACGCACCGTTCGCGGATGCGGCATCCCCGGAAAACGGGAAATTTCGTTCGGAATCAAACTTTTGACAGTAACGGTGGGGATGTCAAAATCCGGGGCAACCCGCAGCAAATTATTGATAAATATTTAGCGATGGCGCGTGACGCCCATTCCTCAGGCGACAGGGTTGCCGCGGAGCATTATTACCAACATGCGGAACATTATTACCGGTTAAGCCATCATGCGGCGTTGTCTGAGCAGCGTGAACGGCACCCACCAATTACAACGGATGAGAATCACCAGCCAGCTGGCAATCAAAATCAAGAAGTTTCAGGTTCAGAATTAGACTTTACTGATGAAGATCAGGGTGATCCGTCTATTTTTCCCGAGCAACAGAATGATCAAGGTGGTGAATATCTGGAAAAAAAACCAGACGGCATGATGCTTCCCCTTGCCTTAATCAACGGCGCCGCTTTCATTCAACCTTCTTCGGCAATTACACCTGTGCCAGCCCCAATGTCTGAGGAAATTTTGCCTGAAGCTAGCCAAAAAACTCCTGTAAGACGGGGGCGCCATAAATTAACCTTAGCGGCTTCACCTATTGAACCGCCGGTTGAACCAACAATTGTAACAGAAAAATAATTGTGGTATGAAATCACCTGATACATCGATCAGGTTTTCAGGTTATTGGCAATAAGAAGAACGGGCCGAAATTGCTGCCATTTTTTTGCCACAATTGCCAACCATAAATTTTGTCGACAAGTTTTTTATAACCCATAATAATCGAAAAAGCAATTTATGAGATAGGTTTTAGGGTGTTAGGGGTTTATTTTAAAAGGCGTGGCAAGAGATTGGGGCAATCCAATGGTTCTTTTGTTTAATTTCAATAAAGAATAATCAAATGGCTACTGCGTTACTTCCTTTATCTGTTGTTATCTTGGCTGCAGGCAAAGGAAAAAGAATGCAATCCGCTTTGCCCAAAGTCATGCATCCAGTGGCTGGATTGCCGATGATCAACTACGTATTAAGATCTGCAGCGGCCTTACAACCACAGCAAATCGTGGTGGTGATTGGGCCGGAGATGCCGACTGTGCAACAAGCGGTGTTGCCTTGGCCATCCGTCATCCAATCAGAACAATTGGGAACAGGGCATGCGGTACAGATAGGTATTTCCAAGCTGCCCTTAGATAAACCACAAGATATACTGATTCTTTACGGTGATTGTCCTTTAATAACCTCCGAAACCTTGCGCCGGTTGCGTCAGTGCCTTCAGGAAGCTACAACCAAAAATGTTGGCATTGTGGTTTTGGGGATGCGTTTGGCTAATCCCACAGGCTATGGCCGAATGATGACAGAAAATGGTATTTTAAAGGAAATTGTTGAGGAACGTGATGCCAGTGTACAACAAAAGACGGTTAATTTGTGTAATGCTGGTATTATGTTGGTTCAGGGTCAATTATTACCAAAATTATTGGGAAAATTAAGACCAACCAATGCCCAGTCTGAATATTATTTAACCGATATTGTGCGTCTCGCTGCGGAAAGTGGTCAGAAAACTCTTGTATTGGAAACTGATCCCGAAGAAGTGATGGGGGTTAATACCAGAAGTGAACTTGCGCTGGTGACTAAAGCCATGCAAAAAAGATTGCGTTATCAAGCTATGGATCAAGGGGTCAGCTTGGTGGATCCAGAAACCGTTTGGCTTAGTTGGGATACCCTATTTGCCCGGGATGTTATTATTCATCCATGTGTCAATATAGGGTTAGGGGTAAAAATAGCAGAAGGGGTTGAAATCCGGTCATTTTCTTCGGTAGAAGGCGCTACAATCGGTGCCTTCAGTAAAATTGGGCCCTTTGCCCGTCTGCGTCCCGGCACAGTGCTGGATGAGCATGTTCATATTGGTAATTTTGTTGAAATTAAAAACAGTGAAATTGCTGAAACGACCAAGATTAACCACCTTTCCTATATTGGGGATGCAAATGTCGGAAAATCTGTTAATATAGGGGCGGGAACGATTACCTGTAACTATGATGGTATGCAAAAATATAAAACGATCATTGAAGATCATAGTTTTATTGGTTCAAACACTTCGCTAGTTGCCCCGGTTGTGATAGGCGAGGGAGCAATGGTGGGTGCAGGCAGTGTCATTACCATGGATGTTCCAGCTAAAGCCATGGCTGTCGGGCGCGCCCCTCAAGTGACTAAGGCGGATGGAGCGGTACGTTACCGGTTAAAGAAAAAGGTTGTCACCCAAAACCAGGAGAAGAAATAATGTGCGGAATTATCGGGATTGTTGCCCAAAAGCCGGTTTCAACAATATTACTGGACG
This sequence comes from Alphaproteobacteria bacterium, assembly GCA_044227605.1. Taxonomy (GTDB): domain Bacteria; phylum Pseudomonadota; class Alphaproteobacteria; order JAEUKQ01; family JAEUKQ01; genus JAEUKQ01. Next base: position 3,239 of record JBGAWJ010000041.1, on the reverse strand, counting down.
GTTTGAAACGATTAGAATACCGGGGATATGATTCCGCAGGTATTGCTACCTTGGTCAATGGCAATATTGAACGCCGCCGGGCAGAGGGGAAATTAGAAAAATTAGCTGAATTGGTGGCAGGAAGGCCCTTGCCTGGCATGGTTGGCATTGGCCATACACGTTGGGCAACCCATGGGAAGCCCAGTGAGGAAAACGCCCATCCCCATGCAACCCAATTGGTGGCACTTGTCCATAACGGTATCATCGAAAATTATCAGGAATTGCGCCAAGAGTTGCAACAAGAGGGATATGGATTTAGTAGTGAAACCGATACAGAAACTATCGCGGTATTGTTGACCCGCTCCCTGGAACAGCAAAAAACCCCTGAACAGGCAGTTGCAGAAGCTTTGCCTAGGTTAAAGGGGGCATTTTCTTTGGCCATTATCTTTAGCCAGCGCGAAAATATGCTGATTGGGGTTAGGCGGGGCAGCCCCTTAGTGGTGGGGTATGGACAGCGAGAAATGTATTTGGGTTCTGATGCGATTGCTTTGGCTCCCTTAACCAATAAAATAACCTATATGGAAGATAATGATTGGGTGGTTTTAACCACGAAAGGCGCCCAGTTTTATCATGACGGCCAAGTGGTGCAACGTGGGGTCAAACAAACGTCGCTGTCGGGTGAAATGATAGGAAAAGGCGAATTTAGGCATTTTATGCTCAAAGAAATTCATGAACAACCGACAATAGTCGGGGATTTATTAAAACATTATTTGCAACCGCAAAACCGGTTGCCTTATTTCCCCAATTTTGCTGGCAAGATTGATTGGAACAAATGCGCGCGTTTGAATATTGTAGGATGCGGGACGGCTTACCTGGCGGGCATGGTTGCACGGTATTGGTTTGAAAAATATGCCCAGATTGCCTGTAATGTCGATATTGGTTCCGAATTTAGGTACCGGGAAGGACGTTTGCCTAAAGAGGAGATGACCTTAGGGGTTTCCCAATCGGGTGAAACCATTGATACGGTCAGTGCTATCCGTTATGCCAAAAGCCAGGGACAAAAAATTATATCGCTAATCAATGCCCCCGAAAGCTCCATGGGACAAGAAAGTGATGTGGTGGTGCCAACCATGGCTGGGCCGGAAATCGGGGTAGCTTCCACCAAGGCCTTTATGTCACAACTCACCGTTTTTGCTTGTTTGGCCATTGAGGCGGGGTTGCAACGGAAAGTCATCGATAGTGCAACTGCTAAATTATTGACAACGGAATTGTTGGAAACACCGGCGCAGCTTGCACAATTCCTGACACAACATCAACAGGTTGAAGAACTGGCTGCTATTCTTTCAAAAGCCAGGGATGTATTGTTTTTAGGTCGCGGTATATCTTATCCATTAGCTTTGGAAGGGGCTTTGAAATTTAAGGAACTGACTTATATCCATGCGGAAGGTTATGCGGCAGGCGAGATGAAACATGGGCCAATTGCTTTGATTGATAATAAAATGCCGGTTATCGTGATAGCCCCTGTAGACCATCTGTTTGAAAAAACCCTAAGTAATATGGAGGTAGTGGCGGCTCGGGGTGGAAGGATTGTGTTAATCACCGACCAGCAAGGCCATGACCAGGTAAAAATCAAAATAGATCACCGCTTAGTGGTGCCACATTCTTATCCCATTAACAGCCCGATGATTTATGCCTTGCCCTTGCAGATGCTGGCCTATCATGCGGCACGCATTAGGGGGAATGATGTGGATCAGCCCAGGAATTTGGCTAAAAGCGTTACGGTTGAGTAGGCGGAAAACCTGATAGGCTTGATTATTTAAGCCAAGAAATGGGTTTATTGCAGACGGTGTTTTGCTCCATATCGGCACCGGTTGGCAGCTGACGGGAATTGCCATTTTCTACTTTCAGGGAAAAGGTGACAACTTGGGTATCAGCATCTGAGGATAGTGATCGCACTGCAAAAATGATTTGGTTATCATCCCCTAACCCAATATCGAAACAGCTGGTACGCAGCCCGGATATCTCCTGATCATCAAAATAAGAAAAGCAAGCTTTCGGATTTTCCGATCGAACCCACCAAATGCCTTGGTGATAACAATCATCCCAAAAGTAAGTAGATCCGCCATCTGCCTGGTAATATTCGATCCATAAGTTGTTGGGATCTCCTCTATATTGTCCTATAATCGTGCGTTCGCGAAAAAGATTCACTAATTCCCCCTCATTCTCCACCCAATTCCAAGCAAGGTTTTGCGCAAAGGATGAATTGGATGAAAACCAACTGATAGATAGGGCTATAAGAAAGGGGTTGAGAAAATGATAAAAACGATTACTTAATAAGGACGGATTTGGAGATTGCTTAAACATTGAATGAAAATAATTGAAAGGATGCAAATTTCATATCTTTCTGATAAGAGGCAGCTCTGCAATTAAAAAAATAATATTTTACCTGATTGCATGGTTCAAGCATAGGATCTTTTTGCAGCCCGATTTATTGGTTGATTGAATGTTTGGATGACGGATGTTATAAAGCACCCATTGATTATTTTTCATATATGACAATTCACGCTTCCTTTTATTGCAGGTTAGTGCCGATGAACATTTCAAAAAACTTGACCCTTAAAGATGCCGGTTTATTGAAACCGCAAGCCTATATTGCTGGAAAATGGCTGGGTGCGGATAATCAAAAGACCGTTGCTGTCAAAAATCCGGCAAATGGGCAGCTGATTGTTGAGGTTCCCTATATGGGTCAGGGGGAAACAAAACGCGCCATCGAAGCGGCCCATGCGGCTTGGCCCGCCTGGCGGGCAAAATCCGCGAAGGAACGGTCGCAAATATTGCGGAAATGGTATGATTTGATTTTGCAAAACCAGGAAGATTTGGCTTTAATCATGACAGCGGAGCAAGGCAAGCCCCTAGTCGAATCGAGAGCAGAGGTCGCCTATGGTGCATCCTTTATTGAATGGTTTGCCGAAGAGGGCAAGCGTATTTACGGCGATGTCATCCCGCACTCGCAATCCGATAAGCGGATTGTTGTTTTAAAACAGCCGGTCGGTGTGGTGGCGGCCATCACCCCCTGGAATTTCCCCAATGCGATGATCACCCGTAAATGCGGCCCGGCTTTGGCCGCTGGCTGCACCATCGTGATTAAACCGGCTACCCAAACGCCTCTTTCTGCTTTTGCATTGGTGGTGTTGGCGGAACGTGCTGGCTTTCCAGCTGGCGTAATCAATATTGTTACTGGCTCCGCGCAAGAGATTGGT
>JBGAWJ010000040.1:0-12593 GCA_044227605.1 Alphaproteobacteria bacterium | reverse complement strand
GGACGGGGGGGGGACGAGAATGCTTTAACAACTTACCCTAAGCGTCTGTGGGTATTTTAGATTATTTTTATAGGCAACTCATTAAATTGGGCATCCCTTAAAACTTCAAAAAAGTTTTTTTTCACGGAAGTTTCTGAAAATTTGACAAAAAATGATCCTCACGAAATGCGCACGAAATTTGGGCGCAACATTATTACTTTAAATAATATGCGCCCATTTTTCTAAAAAACCCTCAACCCTCCTATTCGGCAGGTTGTGCGATCGACGGTACCACTGCGTGTGGGATAACCCCTTTATCGCGGTCCGCCGCAAGCTTACGCATCTTTTCGATTGTGCCACCTGTTCCCGCTGGCACCAATCGGCCGACAATCACGTTTTCTTTCAAGCCGATCAATCGATCAACTTTACCTGCAACTGCTGCTTCGGTCAAAACACGCGTTGTTTCTTGGAAAGAAGCAGCAGAAATAAATGAACGTGTTTGCAGACTGGCTTTGGTAATCCCTTGTAGAACTGCCTTAGCTTCCGCAAGACGACCGCCTGCTTTTAAGGTCTTATCATTTTCTTCTTCAAATTCCTGATGATCCACTTGTTCGCCACTCAAGAAAGTTGTCTCGCCCGGATCAGTGATTTCAACTTTTTGCAACATTTGACGAATAACCACTTCAATATGTTTATCGTTAATTTTAACACCTTGTAACCGATAAACTTCCTGAATTTCATTAATCAGGTAATTCGCAAGCTCTTCTACCCCCACAACACTTAAGATGTCATGAGGTACGGGGTTACCATCCATCAAGAGATCCCCCTTTTGAATAATATCCCCTTCCTGGACACTGACATGACGCCCCTTAGGAATCAGGTACTCCATCGGTTGTTGTGTGGGATCGGTTGGCACAATCAAAATGCGTCTTTTGGTTTTATAATCCTTACCAAATTCGACGCGGCCATCGATTTCACTGATAATCGCATGGTCTTTTGGACGACGCGCCTCAAACAATTCCGCAACCCTTGGCAATCCCCCAGTAATATCGCGCGTTTTCATGCTTTCCCGTGGGATACGTGCCAAAACGTCTCCAGCTTTTACTGTGGTTCCATCTTCAATGGAAAGAATAGCATCAGCTGACAAGAAATATCTGGCCTCCATGCCATTGGACAAGGTTAAAGGCTGGCCTTTTTTATTACAGATCACAATTCTCGGGCGAAGTTCACCACTCCTGGGTTGCTGTTTCCAGTCCACAACCACGCGACTGGCAATACCTGTTGTTTCATCAACGATTTCACGGAAGGTCGTGCCTTCCACCAAATCGACATATTTAACCATTCCTTCTTGTTCCGTAATGATGGGCAAAGTATAAGGATCCCATTCGGCCAACTTTGTTCCTTTGGTAACCACCGCACCGTCTTTGACAAGCAACCTGGCCCCATATGGCACCCGGTGGCGAGCACGTTCCCGGTTGGCCTGATCTAGCATGACAATTTCGGCATTTCTGGTCATAACAATGGCTGTCTTTTTTCCTGCGCTTGCCGCGTTCTGCTGCCTGATAACCACTGTCCCGTCCAACACCGCTTCAACACTGGATTGTTCGGCACCACGCTGGGCAGCCCCCCCAATGTGGAAAGTCCGCATGGTAAGCTGGGTACCGGGTTCACCGATTGATTGCGCGGCAATCACACCCACTGCTTCGCCAATATTCACTTTTGTGCCACGAGATAAATCACGCCCATAACATTGAGAGCAAAGTCCGAATTTCGTTTCACAAGTAAGGGCAGAGCGAATTTTAATTGTTTCAACCCCCGCCCGGTCAACTAATTCGACTGTCCGTTCATCAAACATGGTTCCCGCGGATATAACTACTTTGCCGGACAAGGGATCAATAACGTCAACGGCTGCCACCCTGCCTAAAATACGTTCAATCAAGGATGAAACCACATCGCCACCTTCAACCAACGCTTTAGCCGTCAAGCCTTTAGTGGTGTGACAATCGACTTCCGTAATAATGGCATCTTGGGCAACGTCAACCAACCGGCGGGTCAAATAACCGGAGTTAGCTGTTTTTAAAGCGGTATCCGCTAGTCCCTTCCGTGCCCCGTGGGTGGAGTTAAAATATTCAAGAACAGTTAAACCTTCCTTGAAATTTGAAATAATCGGAGATTCAATGATCTCCCCCGATGGTTTAGCCATTAAGCCACGCATACCAGCCAACTGTTTAATCTGTGCAGCCGATCCGCGCGCGCCTGAATGGGCCATCATATAAACCGAGTTAATCTGGGCGCCTTTGGCGTTTTCCGACATGGCTTTCATCATTTCTTCAGCCACGCGTTCCGTACAGCTTGACCAAACGTCAACCACCTTATTGTATTTTTCACCTTGGGTGATTAAACCGTCTTGGTATTGCTGCTCATATTCTTTAACTTTTGTCCGGGCATCGGCAACCAACTTGGTTTTCGATTTGGGGATGATTAAATCATCTTTACCGAATGATATACCTGCCTTACAGGCATAGCTGAAGCCAAGTGCCATGAGCCTATCAGCAAATATAACACACTCTTTTTGCCCGCGATGGCGGTACACCGCTTCAAGAACGTTCGCGATGTCTTTTTTAGTTAGCAACCGGTTGGTTAATTCCAAGGGCAATTCGGGATGCTCAGGAATTAATGTATTAACAAATAACCGGCCTGCGGTTGTTTGAATTAATTTGTTAATCTCTTGGCCATCTTTACCCTTAGTCTTAATTCGAACTTTAATAGGGGCATGCAAGCTGATCGCTTTCGCCTCAAGAGCTTGAACCACTTCTGCGGGTGTGCTGAACGCCTTGCCTAAACCTGGCTCATCTTTCCGGCCTTCCATCGTCAAGTAATAGATGCCCAAAACAATGTCTTGGCTGGGCACAATAATAGGCTTCCCATTGGCCGGTGACAAAATATTGTTGGTTGACATCATCAACACGCGGGCTTCCAACTGTGCTTCTAACGATAAAGGCACATGGACAGCCATCTGGTCCCCGTCAAAGTCAGCGTTGAAAGCCGTACAAACCAGGGGATGCAATTGAATAGCTTTCCCTTCAATTAAAATGGGCTCAAATGCTTGGATTCCCAAGCGATGCAAAGTAGGCGCCCTATTCAAAAGGACAGGGTGTTCGCGGATAACTTCTTCTAAAATATCCCAAACTTCCGGTCGCTCTTTCTCGACCATCCGGCGAGCAGCCTTAATAGTGCTGGCGTAGCCATATAGTTCGAGTTTGGCGTAAATAAATGGTTTGAATAATTCCAAAGCCATTTTTTTAGGTAAGCCGCATTGATGCAATTTTAACTCAGGGCCAACCACGATAACAGAACGGCCAGAATAATCCACCCGTTTACCAAGCAGGTTTTGCCGGAACCGGCCTTGTTTTCCCTTCAGCATATCCGCTAAAGATTTAAGCGGCCGTTTATTAGCACCCGTAATAACGCGCCCTCTCCGGCCATTATCAAACAAAGCATCGACCGATTCTTGCAACATACGTTTTTCATTACGGACAATGATATCGGGCGCCCGTAATTCGATCAGCCGCTTCAAGCGATTATTCCGGTTAATAACCCGACGATATAAATCATTGAGGTCAGATGTGGCAAACCGCCCCCCATCCAAGGGTACCAGTGGCCTTAATTCCGGCGGAATTACCGGGATAACTTCTAAAATCATCCATTCTGGTTTTGTGTTGGAATCCAAAAATGCTTCGGCCAGTTTTAACCTTTTAACCAGCTTTTTCCTCTTGGCTTCCGAACTGACATCTTTCAGTTCCAGGCGCATTTGCTCATATTCACTTTTCAAGTCAATCGCCATTAGCATGGTGCGTATTGCTTCTGCACCAATACCGGCTTGAAAATTATCCGCACCAAACTCATCTTGGGCAGCCATAAATTCTTCTTCACTGAGCATCTGATGTTGACGCAAAGAAGTAAGCCCTGGTTCTATCACCACATAATTTTCGAAATAAAGGACTTTTTCTAAATCCTTCAGTGTCATATCCAATAGCAAACCGATGCGGCTTGGCAACGATTTCATTAACCAAATATGGGCCACAGGTGAAGCGAGTTCAATATGACCCATGCGTTCCCGGCGAACTTTAGATAAAGTCACCTCAACCCCGCATTTCTCGCAAACAATCCCGCGGTATTTCATCCGTTTGTATTTACCGCAAAGACATTCATAATCCTTGATCGGCCCAAAAATACGTGCACAAAACAACCCGTCTTTTTCAGGTTTGAAGGTCCGATAATTAATGGTTTCCGGTTTCTTTATCTCACCAAAAGACCAAGAACGCACCTGTTCCGGATTAGCAATGGAGATCCTAATTTCATCAAAGCTTTGCGGACGGTTAACTTGTCCCAAAACGTTCATCACCTGGTTCATTATATGATATCCTTGATCATTATTGCATTATAAACAAATTAACTATCCTGGTTTAGTTCAATATTTAGGCCTAATGAACGCAATTCCTTCACCAAAACGTTGAATGATTCAGGTATCCCGGCCTCAAAATTATCATCCCCTCGAACGATGGCTTCATAAGCCTTCGTCCGGCCGGAAACGTCATCAGATTTAATGGTCAACATTTCTTGCAATGTATAAGCCGCCCCGTATGCTTCCAAGGCCCATACTTCCATTTCCCCAAAGCGTTGGCCCCCAAATTGCGCCTTGCCACCTAAAGGTTGCTGGGTTACTAAGCTGTAGGGTCCGATCGAGCGGGCGTGGATCTTATCGTCAACCAAATGGTGTAGTTTCAACATATAAATATAACCGACGGTTACTTTACGGTCGAATGCCTCACCCGTCCGCCCATCAATCAAGGTAACCTGGCCTGAACGATCTATGCCAGATTGCTCAAGCATAGTCACAATATCTTCTTCGCGGGCTCCATCGAAAACCGGTGACGCAATTGGTATGCCGCCGCATAAACGTGTAGACATCTCTAGCAATTGTTCATCTTTTAAATCTTCAATAGCACTTTTGAAAATGGTTGAACCATAAATTGATTTAAGCTTTTTGCGCAATTCCTGGGCTTTATTGGTTAGGTTATAATTATTAACCAAAGCGGCAACCTGGCGTCCCAAATTCGCACAAGCCCAACCTAAATGGGTCTCAAGGATTTGACCAACGTTCATACGGCTTGGCACCCCTAAAGGATTCAGCACAATGTCAATCGGTGTCCCATCTTCCAAATAAGGCATATCTTCAACCGGGATAATTTTTGAAACCACCCCTTTATTCCCATGTCGGCCAGCCATTTTATCACCCGGCTGAATCTTACGCTTTACCGCCACAAAAACCTTTACCATCTTCATCACACCAGGGGGCAATTCATCCCCCCGCTGCAATTTTTCAACCTTACTGTTAAAGCGTTTTTCTAAAGCCCCAATACTTTCCTCAAACTGACCTCTGATAGCCTCAATTTCTGCCATCTTCTTATCGTTCTTAATCCCGATGGCACGCCATTGGCCTTCGGTAAAGTCCTTGAGTACTTTATCCGTGATCTTAGTTTCCGCCTTAAGCCCCTTAGGGCCGCTAACCACAACCTGGCCCAGCAATAATTCTTTTAGCTGACTGTAGAAACTGCGCTCTAAAATACCCTTTTCTACATCCCGGTCTTTAGCAAAATGCTCGATCTCTGCCCTTTCAATGGCCATAGCGCGTTCATCTTTTTCAATGCCACGCCGGGAGAAAATACGCACCTCAACAATCGTCCCAGAAACGCCCGGAGGTAACCTTAAAGACGTATCACGCACGTCGGAAGCTTTTTCACCGAAAATAGCACGCAATAATTTTTCTTCCGGTGTCATGGGGCTTTCACCTTTCGGTGTAACTTTGCCCACTAAAATATCGCCTGGCTTTACTTCGGCACCGATATATACCACACCGGCTTCGTCCAGGTTTCTCAAAGCTTCTTCCCCAACATTGGGGATATCACGGGTAATATCTTCTTGTCCCAATTTAGTATCGCGCGCCATTACTTCAAATTCTTCCATATGGATTGAAGTGAGGACGTCATCTTTAACCAAACGTTCGGAAACCAAGATAGAATCTTCAAAATTATATCCCTGCCAGGGCATAAAAGCACAAAGGATATTGCGCCCGAGTGCCAATTCACCATCTTGGGTAGACGGACCATCGGCAATCGTATCGCCAGCGGCAACCTGATCACCCACCTTCACCAATGGTTTTTGGGTAATACAAGTGCTTTGGTTGGAGCGCTGGAATTTCAACAAATTGTAAATATCCACACCCGGACTGTTATAATTGCCTTTTTCACTAGCTTTTACCACAATACGTATGGCATCAACCTGATCCACAACCCCGGCACGCTTTGCTATAATAGTGGCGCCGGAATCGCGGGCAACCTGCCCTTCCATCCCTGTACGAAACATAGGATCTTCTGTCTTCAACAAGGTCACGGCCTGACGTTGAATGTTGGAACCCATCAACGCCCGGTTAGCGTCATCATTTTCCAAGAAGGGGATGAGGGCTGCCGCCACCGAAACCAATTGTTTGGGTGAAACGTCAATATACGAGATATCGGCCGGACGACGCAGGACGAAATCGTCCCCATAGCGACATTGAACCAAATCATCAATTAAACCCCCTTTGCTGTCCAATTTAGCATTGGCCTGGGCAATCACGTGGTTACTCTCTTCCATCGCCGAAAGGTAAACAATGTCTTGACCAACGATGGCGCCCTTTTCAACCTTGCGGTAAGGCGTTTCAATAAACCCATACTGATTAACACGGGCGTATGTTGCTAAACTGTTAATCAATCCGATATTTGGACCTTCGGGTGTTTCAATAGGACAAATACGCCCATAATGGCTGGGATGTACGTCACGCACCTCAAAACCAGCACGCTCCCGAGTTAATCCCCCTGGCCCTAAGGCAGAAAGACGCCGTTTGTGGGTAATTTCCGACAACGGATTGGTTTGATCCATAAACTGTGATAGCTGCGAAGAGCCGAAAAATTCGCGGACAACCGCGGCAACAGGCTTCGCATTGACAAGGTCATGCGGCATGACCGTATCAATCTCGACCGAACTCATGCGTTCACGAATGGCCCGCTCCATCCTCAACAACCCAATGCGATATTGGTTTTCAAGTAACTCGCCGACAGAACGGATACGACGATTGCCCAAATGATCAATGTCGTCTATTTCGCCGCGCCCATCCTTTAATTCCAGCATCGTTTTAACGATAGCCAGGATATCCTCTTTCCTTAAAATACGAACCTGGTCATCCGTTTTAAAATTCAAACGCGCATTCATTTTCACCCGGCCGACAGCCGACAGATCATACCGCTCAATATCAAAAAACAGACTTTGGAATAAAGTGTGGGCAGCATCTAATGTCGGTGGCTCACCGGGGCGCATGACGCGGTATACATCCAGCAATGCCTCTTCGCGCGTCCTGTTGCGGTCGGCAAACAAGGTATTGCGCAAATAAGGGCCAACATTGATATGATCAATGGCTAAAGTAGAAATTTCTTGTACACCTGCTTTTTCAAGCTTGGTCAATACCTCTTCCGTCAACTCCTCGCCAGCTTCGATATAAATCTCACCTGTGGCCTCATTAATAAGGTCTGCCCCAACATATTTACCCACCAACTCAGCGGGAATTACCAGTTGATTTTTAACACCTGATTCTTCCAGTTTTTTAAGAACACGAGGGGTAATTTTGGCGCCCGCTTCAACCAAAACCTCACCATTAGCGGCATTCACAAAATCATGGGTTAATTTTGTCCCTTTCAATTGCTGCGGATTAAAAGCGGTTTGCCAGCCCTTCTTTTTATTGCGGTTATACACAATTTGGCTGTAAAAAGCTTGCAAAATTTGTTCCGGCGTCATCCCCCCAAAACGAATGTCCTGTTCGTCTGGAACCTTACCTTGTGCAACGATTTCCTCCACTCGCTCATTCCATAAGCACATCAAAAAGGTTGCCGCTGACAATTTACGCCGCCGGTCAATACGCACGAACAACATATCTTTCGCATCAAACTCAAAATCCAACCAAGAGCCGCGATAAGGAATAACACGGGCGCCAAACAAATACTTACCTGAAGAGTGGGTTTTTCCACCATCGTGATCAAAGAAAACACCAGGCGAACGATGCATTTGACTAACAATGACGCGTTCCGTGCCATTCACGATAAAAGTGCCCTTATTGGTCATCAAAGGCATGTCACCCATATAGACTTCTTGTTCTTTGATGTCACGAATGGAGCGAGCGCCCGTATCCTCCTCTATATCCCAAACAATCAGGCGTAAGGTAGTTTTCAAAGGGGCAGCAAAAGTCATCCCCCGTTGCTGGCATTCATCCACGTCGTATTTTGGTTCATCAAATTCATACTGCACAAATTGCAATTCTGAACGACCGGCAAAATCATTAATTGGAAAAACGGATTTAAAAACCTCCTGCAAACCTATGTCTTGGCGGTTTTCCGGTTTGATATGGATCTGAAGGAACTGATCATAAGAATTTTTTTGCATTTCGATAAGATTTGGCATCGTCACAATTTCGGGGATACGCCCAAAATTTTTCCGAACGCGCCTACGACCAGCTAATGTTTTTGTCATGTGGATGATCCCGTCTGCTTAGCAATAATAAAAACTGATGATAAAATATCTAGAAACGTCTCTGTCCAGCGTCATATGTAAAAAATTTTAACCCTTAACACTCTCATTCCTTAAACTATAATTTCTTCGCTTTATTTCATTCTTAAATAAAGCGGATAACCCAAGAAAAGGGCCGCATCTTTCGACTACTGAATTGGCCTTATGAACACATATACCGTAATAATTAACGTTTTACTTTTACGAAGTAATGGAAATTAGCCTAAAGACGCAGATACGTCTATAAGCTAATTTTTATTTTTTTTACTTTGGTAGAAGGTTGGTAGAATGACTTTATCTCATTCTACCAATCCTCTGTATCAGCCTTATTTCAACTCAATCTTAGCGCCCGCATCTTCAAGTTTCTTTTTCAAATCCTGAGCTTCTGCTTTATTGACGCCTTCTTTAATATTCTTCGGTGCACCTTCAACCAGGTCTTTTGCTTCCTTTAAGCCCAAGCCCGTAATGGCACGCACTTCTTTAATCACATTGATTTTATTGGCACCGGCATTAACCAATACCACCGTAAAATCTTCCTTTTCAGCAGCAGGGGCTGCAGCGGCACCTCCAGCGGCTGGGCCACCAGAGGACATCACTTGGGCAGCAGCGGAAACACCCCATGCTTGCTCAAGTTTTTTGCTTAATTCAGCGGCTTCTAAGACGGTTAACTTCGATAAATCGTTTACCAATTGCTGTAAATCAGCCATTCTTGTCTCCTTAAACTTCTATTGATTATAAATAATTTTAGGCTGCCTGTTCTTTTTTGCTGTAAGCCTGGACAACACGCGCCACCTTGCTTGCAGGTGCCTGCAAGACAGTAGCCAAACGTGTAGCTGGTGTTTGCAACATGCCAAGAATGCGAGCACGCAGTTCGTTGAGCGACGGCAAGGTAGAAAGCGTTTTAAGTGCCTTCTCATCCAACAACTGACCATCCAAACAACCACCAACAATCTTTAATTTGGGATTGCTGCTTACATAACCAATAATAGCTTTGGCCACTGCAATAGGTTCTTCGGCGCAAATCAGCGCGGTTGGGCCCTTGAATATAGATTTCGCTACTTCAAACTTAGTTCCTTCCAAGGCGATACAGGCTAACCTATTTTTGGCAACTTTATAAGTCGCACCCGATTTACGCACAACTTTACGTAAATCAGTAACCTCTGCAACGGTCAAACCAGCATTATGCGTTACCAAAATAACACCCGCCTTATTTAACGATTGTCGCAAAGATTCGACCAGTTCTTCTTTTTCTGTTCGATTCACTGATACTTCTCCAAAGGTTATGTTAAGCCACCCGGCCTAACATGGTTAGCTACGAATTTCCTTCATAAAAACTGAAGGAAATATTTTGTCACCTGTCCTGGAAGTTTAAGAGACAACATGGCCATCAAAAGATGCTTCATGGTTTCTTGCTTCTTTCTCCTATGCCGGGAAAATTAAGTCAGTTGTCAACAATAAATGACACCAACCCCTGCAGTCTTTGGACAGGAAGACGGTTGGAAAAAATTCTTAATCCAACCATTCCCGGGTTTCCCCGGGAAACTTTGTCCCCGCATCAATCTTGATACGGTAAAATTCTTAAGCATCCTGTACGCTAGATAATTCAAGTTTTAAGCCAGGCCCCATCGTGGAACTGATGGAAATCTTGCGAACATAACTACCTTTTGTCCCGGATGGTTTCGACCGTTGAATGGCCGCCACAAAAAATTTAATATTTTGGTTAAGCGCTTGTTCCGTAAAGCTAGCCTTACCAATACCGGCATGAACGATCCCCGCTTTCTCTGCGCGGAATTCTACTTGGCCACCCTTAACGGCCCTTACAGCCTGCACCACATCAGCAGTCACCGTGCCTAATTTAGGATTCGGCATTAACCCGCGTGGCCCCAAAACTTTTCCAAGCTTGCCAACCACACCCATCATATCAGGCGTTGCAATACAACGATCAAAATCAATTTGGCCTGCCAACACTTTTTCAGCCAAATCATCTGCACCCACAATATCGGCACCCGCTTCTAATGCTTGCTTCGCTTTATCAGGCTTGGCAAAAACGGCCACCCTTACTTGCTTGCCCGTTCCATTGGGTAGCTGGACCACCCCACGTACGGATTGCTCTGCTTGACGCGGATCAACGCTAAGATTCATAGCAATTTCAACTGTTTCATCAAATTTAGCCGAAGCTGCTTTCTTTAAAATCTTAATCGCCTCATCTAAGGCATAAGATTTGTTGCGATCAACCAACCCATAAGCTTTTGTTAGTCTTTTTCCTACAAACGCCATTATCCATTACTCCACAATCTGAATGCCCATTGAACGTGCTGATCCCTTAACCATGGATATCGCTGCTTCTAAATCATTTGCGTTTAGATCAGCCATTTTCTTTTTGGCAATTGCACGCACTTCATCAATTGCAACTTTACCAACGACTGTTTTACCAGTGGTTTGTGAACCTTTTTCCAAGCCCGCAGCTTTTAGCAAGAAATAGCTGACGGGTGGTGTCTTCATTATAAAAGTAAAGGATTTATCTGAAAAACACGTAATGACCACTGGAATTGGCATACCCGCTTCCATCCCTTGTGTTTGCGCATTAAAATGCTTGCAGAATTCCATAATATTTAAGCCGCGTTGCCCTAATGCAGGGCCAATCGGCGGCGATGGGTTTGCTTTACCCGCCGGAACTTGTAATTTAATATAACCAACGATTTTTTTTGCCATTTTAAACTCCAATCATAACGCCAACAATAAAGCCAGATTTTATTGTTAAACATAGAAAGTGGCGGTCAGCAACTCTGGCCAAGTCTCCCGCCGAATATTGTTAATTTCTCTAATACTAAACTTTTTCCACTTGTGAATATTCAAGCTCGACCGGCGTCGAACGACCAAAAATCGACACCGCAACCCGCAAGCGGTTTTTTTCCAAATCAACCCCCTCTACCATTCCACTAAAGGTTGTGAATGGCCCATCTGTGACTCGTACTTGTTCGCCAATCTCAAACGAAATAGAATGCTTAGGCCGCTCAACCCCCTCTTTCATTTGGGTCAAGATACGCATCGCCTCACCTTCAGAGATGGGTGATGGACGATCCCTACTGCCCAAAAATCCTGTAACTTTCGGGGTACTTTTGACCAAATGCCATGTTTCGTCACTAAGATCCATTTTAATCAGGACATAGCCTGGAAAAAATTTGCGTTCCGCACTTACTTTTGCTCCCCTGCGGATTTCAATCACTTCTTCCGTGGGAATCAAAATCTCTGCAAACTTATCTTGCATATCCTTTTTTTGGGCCTGCTCCTGAATAGAAGCAGCAACTTTCCGCTCAAACCCCGAATATACATGGATGACATACCAACGCAACGCCACAAGCGTACTCCTTAACTTTTCTGTTTAACCGATAATCGATCCGATAACATAAGCAAATAGCTGATCTGCCAAAAAAAAGAACAGGGATGCCACTACGCTTAAAACCACAACCATTAAGGCAGTGATCAGGGTTTCACGCCTTGTTGGCCAGGTAACTTTTTTTGTTTCTTGAACGACTTGTCGATAGAATTGTAACAATTTCATTGGATCTACCAGTATATTTGAAAACTTGGTTTTTTTGGCAGACTTAAGAAGATAAGTCAAGGGAAAACAATTATTTATTAATCTTTTGCTGCAATCCTCAAAGCGTAGGTTTAAATGCCAAAAATACGAGGTCAGCAAATCAGCATGCTATAAAAATTAATCCCCATGCTATTCCCGCCACAATTCATGATTTTGAGGTGGCAGGAGTGGAGGGAGTCGAACCCCCAACCCCCGGTTTTGGAGACCGGTGCTCTAGCCAATTGAGCTACACTCCTAAAAAAACTAAGACGGTAAAAGATCGAATTTACAACCCCTTACCGTCTTACAATAGTTAATTATTCGACGATTTTGGTGACGACACCGGCGCCCACAGTCTTGCCGCCCTCACGAATGGCAA
>JBGAWJ010000003.1:0-56359 GCA_044227605.1 Alphaproteobacteria bacterium | reverse complement strand
CATTTGAAAATCAACAGATTCTTCCACTGGCTTTCTGATTTCCCACGTTTTTTCTTATAGACAGAACCAAGAATCATGATCGGTAAGGATTTTTAGCACCCTAATCAATTGCCAGATTAGAGAAATGTGACATTATAATGCTTTCTTCCTTCATCGACTTGATGCTAGATATACCTATTCAATTCCTATGGATGTCTGATGCCGCAATTATCAAAAACCTTCCGGTATTTCATCATTGCCCTTTTATGTTCGCTGGGTTTTTTAGGCGTTGGTATAATTTGGGGTTATCTGCAATCCCCCTCTCCTCAATTGCCCCCCTCTCCTGCCCCAAGCTTAATCCGTACGGAATTTCAATTAACCAATGCCCAAGGAAAAACGGTAACCAACCAAGATTTTCCTGGAAAATGGCAGTTGATATTTTTTGGCTTCACCCATTGCCCTGATATTTGCCCGACTGCTCTTGATAAAATGGCCATTATTTTAGAGGGGTTGGGGCAAAAAGCCCATAAGCTTCAAGGGATTTTTATCACCCTTGATCCTGAGCGGGATACACCGGCCATCGCTGGCGAATATGCCCGCACTTTTTATCCCGCCCTTTTGGGATTAAGCGGCAGTACGAGCGATATTCAAAAAACGGCGGCCGCCTTCCGGGTCTATTATAGCCGCGTGGAACAGGTGGATTTGCCCGACGGATACGGCATTGACCATTCGGGTTATTTTTACCTAGTTAATCCGCAAGGCGTTTTTGATCGTGTTTTCCGTTGGAATGATCCCGCGGAAGACATTGTTATCACCCTGCAAAAAATGTTGAATTAAAAAAAATTAGCGAACCCCTTACAAAGACCTGCTAAAGAGAAAAAAGGATTTCCACATATGCTTATCTTTACCAATCCTTGGACGTTCTTTAAATTACTGTTCATCCTGATCAGTCTATTGACCAGCATGATAGCAATCACAATGGCCGCAGAATGCAAAAATGACCAAACAATTGTGGTTTCCAACGCCTGGGCAAGGCCTGTAACCAATCAACAAATGCCTGCCGCTATTTATCTGACCTTAACAAATCAATCATTGCAGCCTGATCAATTAATCAAGGTTGAAACCAATGTTGCCAAGAAAGCGGCCCTTCACGAAACAAGGACAGACGGGACGGTACTGATGATGCGCGCGCACGGAGCCGTGTTCATTCCCGCCGAGCAGCAGGTGGTTTTTATGCCGAATGATTCTCATATCATGTTAACGGATTTGTCCCAAATTTTGGCGCCCAAATCCCAGTTCCGAGTTGAGCTGACTTTTGCCAAATCTGGCTGCTATGCGGTGCAAGTAACCGTTCGCTAGTCCCCCTAGCCTTGACGGTCAGAAATAACCGCATCTTCAATGATAAACTGGATATCCTCGCGGTCATTCCATAAATTCAGGCGTAGGGTACCGGCCAAATGGAAAAAGGCATGGGGTTTCAGCAATAATTGCCCTAACGGTAAGGACGCCGCCCGGAAAGCCATTGCCTTAAAACTTTTGCGGTCTTGCCCGATTGCCAGACAGCGCACATGTTTCTCCGCAACGATTTCTGTTTTTAAAAACCGCACATCGGCAATGGCGAAACGCGGTTCTGGATTGCCATTGCCAAAGGGACCGATTTGGGTGATCTGTTGATATAAAGCCGGGGTTAACGCTTGGGCAGTTAATAAGCCGTCAATTTCCATAGCCGGTATATAAGAAACCTGGCGCGCTTGCTGTCTTAAATGCTGGTTTAAAAAAACTTTTAATGGGTCAAGATCTGACGCATCGGCGGTAAAGCCAGCGGCCATGGGATGTCCCCCACCTGCCTGCACCAAACCTGCTTGTCGGGCCGCAATAACGGCAGTCCCTAAATCAAGCCCCTGGACAGATCTTCCCGATCCCTTGGCAACCTGGTCTTGGAGGTTGACGACAAAAACCGGTCGATGAAAATGTTCCTTGAGGCGTCCGGCGATAATACCGATAATCCCCTGATGCCACGCTGGTGAGGCCACAAGTAAAATATCGGTCGGCTGGGATAATTGCTGGCTTTTTGCCATCCATAGGGCTTCTTCAAAAGCTTTTTGCTCCAACTCCTGGCGTTCTTGGTTTAGGCGGTGCAATTGTTCGGCAATCCCCTGGGCTTCTAGAAAGTCGTTCGTGGATAATAACCGCACCCCTAAATCCGCCGTGCCGATCCGCCCCCCTGCATTAATGCGGGGGCCCAAAACATAGCCCGCATGATAAGCACTGGGTGCTTGGTCTAAAGCCGTCACCGTCATCAACGCTTTTAATCCGGGGTTACCCTGCTGCGCCATAATTTTCAAGCCTTGGCTAACAAAAGCCCTGTTAAGCCCCCTTAAGGGCACCACATCACAGATGGTTCCTAAAGCCACAATATCTAACCATTGCCGTAAATCAGGCTCACTGCGGCTACCTTGATAAAAGTTCTGTTGCCGCAACGCCCGGTTAAGACCGACCAAAAATAAGAAGGTCACTCCAACGGCGGCCAATTGCCCGTAAGACTGACGAATATCAGCAGGGGTATCCAGCCGGTTAGGGTTGATAACAGCTGCGGCTTGGGGAAGATTGGCATCTGCCACATGATGATCGATCACCACCGTTGCCAATCCGATTTCTAAAGCTTTAGCGATCACCTCAACCGATGAGGTGCCACAATCAACCGTGATAACCAGCCTAATCCCTTCCTGGTGAAGTTGTTGCATGGCTTTAAAATTCAGGCCATACCCTTCCAACATACGGTCGGGGATATATAGGCGGACAGGAACATCCAAAGCATCAAAAAACCTTTTGAGCAGACTCGCGGATGTAGCACCGTCCACGTCATAATCACCAAAAATGGCGATTTTTTCCTGCTGGCACAAGGCGCCTAGAACCCTTACAATTCCGGCATCCATTCCCGGTATCACCAAAGGATCAGGCAGCAAATCACGCAAGGTAGGGGTTAAAAAACCAGGGGCATCATCAATAGCAATACCGCGGCCTGCCAGTAATACCCCAACAATTTCGGGCAATTGTAAGCGTTGGGCTATAGCCAGCCCCAAACGCTCGGAACCCGATCGTTGTTGCCATTTTTTTCCGGTTACTGATTGTTGGACGCCCAGAAAAGCCAACCCATCTTGCATAACTTAAATCCTAGGAAGACAACGGTTGCTTCCGGCTGAAATCATGGTGGGCTTGGATAAAGCGCACCGTACCTGTTTTTGAACGCATGACCACCGAATGCGTCCGGCCACTTTGCCGATTCCGCCGCACCCCATGCAGCATGCTGCCATCCGTGACCCCAGTGGCCGCAAACATAACATCCCCATGGGCCAATTCTTCTAAACTGTATTTACGGGTTAAATCGGTAATGCCGCATTTATCCGCCCGCTTTTTCTCTGTGTCATTCCGAAATAACAGGCGACCCTGGATAAATCCGCCCGTACACCGAAGGGCAGCAGCGGCCAATACCCCCTCCGGCGCCCCACCAATCCCCATATACATATCCACCCCGGTATCCGGCTGGCTGGTAGCAATAACGGCGCTAACATCACCATCATCAATCAACATAATCCGGGCGCCCGCGGCCCGCACCTGGCTAATTAATTCCGCATGACGGGGACGGTCTAAAATACAAACGACGATATCGCCCACATCAACCCCACGGCACTTAGCCACGGCTTTAATATTCTCAGCAGGTTTTGCATCAAGATCAATGGCATGCCTTGGCACGCCGCCGCCCACCGCAATTTTATTCATATAAACATCAGGGGCATATAAAAATCCTCCCGCGGAGGCCATGGCAACCACCGCTAAGGCATTGGGCCCACCCTTGGCGGTGATCGAGGTTCCCTCAAGCGGATCAAGGGCTATGTCAATTTTTGGCCCACCGGCCCCCACCTTTTCCCCTATATATAACATGGGTGCTTCATCCCGCTCCCCCTCCCCAATCACGACGGTACCCTCAATCGCCAAACTGTTGAAGGCCCGGCGCATGGCATCCACCGCTGCTTGATCAGCTGCTTTTTCATTTCCCTGACCCATCAATTTTGCAGCAGCCAAGGCGGCGGCCTCAGTAACACGAACGGCTTCCAAAGCTAAATTTCTGTCCATAAACTTTATATCCTTGCTGGTAAAATGATCATTCTCATCATTCATTTTATTCCGTTTTTAAATGATAGGGGGTTGTTTTTCATGATATCCAAGCCTTTTTGATGCTGTTTTAACAATTCTTCCCGCATCTTTACCCAATCCACTTGGCTTTTTTGCCAAGGTTGAGTTGCAAGATCTTGCAATCTAGGAAATGACCTTTGCGTGCAAGCAACCGTACAAAAGCAAATGCACCCAATAACTAAATATTTTAATTGGCTGGATTTATGTGGTGCTTTGAATCTTTTTTTTTGAACCCTACGCATTTCAGACCTAATGCCAGACCTAGTGATGGTGATCATAAAAAACTTATATTGTCTCAAGCTGAATTTTTTGGCTATATTGACCACGCCAGAAACATTCCTGTTTGAAACTTAGAATAACTTATCCTATAAATCAATAAAGTGTTAATGATCGTCAATAGTGCAAATATCCACCCAACCCTTTAGGTATGATGATGAATGAATCCTCCCCACCCCCTTCTTCCGCAAATGCTATGATGGACTGGCTGGCCCAAATGGGCAAACAATCCCAACAAATCATTGAAAAATTCCTTCAGCAACAGCCCAGCCATTCTTCCATGGGAACTGAAAATTTTTTTAATGTTGGGCAAGCGTTCCAAGAATATTTGACCCAGCTGCTACGCCATCCCGATCGTTTATGGCAATACCAAATGGCTTGGTGGGAAGAATATCAGAAATTATGGCAATCAACCTGGCAACGGATGGCAGGCAATGCCCCGGTACCCCCCTCTCCTATGAGCCAACCGCAAGACAAAAGGTTCAAGGATAGCGCCTGGCAAGAGAATGTGGTATTTGATTATTTGAAGCAATCTTATTTGCTGTCAGCTAAATGGATGCTGAACTTAACCCGTGAAGCCAAAGATCTTGATCCCCAAATCGCCAAAAAAGTTGATTTTTACCTGCGCCAGTTTGTCGATGCCTTATCCCCCAGCAATTTTTTGCTGACCAACCCTGAAATTTTGCGGACAACCATTAATAGTAAGGGACAGAATTTGGTTCAGGGTTTGCAAAATTTATTACGTGATTTGGAAAAAGGCCGCGGCCATTTACAAATCACCATGACTGATCCAAATGCCTTCCAATTAGGTGGCAATATTGCCACCAGCCCGGGGCAAGTGGTTTACCAAAACAGCCTGATGCAACTGATCCAATATAACCCGACCACGGAAAAAGTTTATGAACGGCCCTTGCTGGTCATTCCGCCCTGGATCAACAAATATTATATCCTGGATCTGCGGGAAAATAATTCTTTTGTCCGCTGGGCAACTGGCCAAGGACATACTGTTTTTATGATTTCCTGGGTCAACCCGGATGAAAAATTGGCCGGAAAAACTTTTGAAGATTATATGCAAGAGGGGATACTCGCTGCCATTGGAACCATCCAGCAAATTACCAAGGCAAAAGGGGTAAATGCCGTAGGTTACTGTTTGGGCGGCACTTTACTGGCTTGTACCCTAGCTTATTTAGAGGCCCAGCAGAAGAAGGCAAAAAACAAGAAATCATCACCGCTTATCCATAGTGCCACCTATCTCAGCACCCTGGTTGATTTCACCGAGCCAGGCGAATTAGGCGTATTCATTGATGAAGTCCAGTTACAAGCCCTTGAGAAAAAAATGCAGGCAACCGGCTATTTAGCTGGCAGTGAGATGGCAACCACTTTTAACTTGTTGCGGGCGAACGATTTAATCTGGAGTTTCGTCATCAATAATTACCTATTGGGCAAAGAACCCATGCCCTTTGACCTTTTATATTGGAATTCCGATTCAACCCGTATGCCCGCCCAAATGCACAGTTTTTATTTGCGCAACATGTATTTGGAAAACAAATTGGTAAAAGGGGAATTGGCTTTTTCCAACATCCCACTTGACCTCAGAAAAATTCAAACCCCCAGCTACATCTTAGCCACCAAGGAAGATCATATAGCGCCTTGGAAATCGGTGTATGCGGCTACCCAATTATATCGCGGCGATAGGCGTTTTGTATTGGGCGGTTCAGGTCATATTGCGGGGGTTATCAATGCGCCTGCTGCCAATAAATATGCCTACTGGACCCATGACAAATTACCGGGTGACCCGGAAAAATGGTTGCAGCAAGCAAGCCAACATCCGGGATCCTGGTGGAATGATTGGCAAAAATGGGTTGTATCGTTCACGGGCGAACAAACAGCCGCCCGCAACCCAGGGGACAACGGCTGGAAGGTAATTGAACCAGCGCCCGGCAGTTATGTGAAGGTGCGTTAAGTTTTATCGCCCTACACTTTCAAAAATAGCCAGGTTTTCACCTGGCTATTGTTTTTGAGGGCTGAGGTTTATTCCTCATAAAATCCATGATAAACTGTCGTTCATTTTTATTTTATAGCATGTGTGATGTTTCATTCTTCTGATCAGATCGTGGATGTCGTTATTGTGGGCGCCAGCTTTGCAGGTCTTTCCTGCGCCATCCAGGCTGCCCAAGCGGGATTAAAGGTGGTGGTGCTTGAAAAACACCCGAAAGCCGGTCATCATCCAGGTACCACCGGTTTATGCGTACAGGAAGCCGCGGATTTTTATAAGTTTCCCGCCCATCTCACCAAAAAAATTTCAACCGTGCGGTTGTATGATCAACATCTGAAAAGTTTTTCCCTGCATACCGCGGATTATTTTTTTCTGGCAACCCATACCTCGGGCATACTCGAATGGTTGGCTTGGTATGCCAGGGAGCTTGGGGTTGTTATCAATTTCAACTGCCGGTTCCGCGATTATATGGAACAAACAGACGGGATTTACCTGCCCGATTTCGACTTACACACGCGCTTTCTGGTAGGGGCGGATGGTGCCCGCTCAACCGTGGCTAAAAAATCCGGTTTGGGGCAAAACAAAAAATTCCTGTTAGGGATTGAATATGATTATCCCCTGCCTGCCAATTTTGCCGAAGAGGAACTGCACTGCTTTTTAAGTCATCTTCATGCGCCTGGCTATTTGGGTTGGGCGGTGGGCGGCATTAACCGGTTGCAAGTGGGACTGGCGGTTCATCACCCATCCCACAAACCGAACGGTGAGGGTTTCCTGGATTTTATCCGCCCTGTGCTCAATTTACAACCAGATCAGAAAATCGGCGCCCATGGCGGCTTAATCCCAGTGGGCGGCTGCGTTGAACCTTTTTACCGCCAGCGAATTTTGTTGATTGGGGATGCGGCTGGGCTTGTTTCCCCCTTAACTGCTGGGGGCATCCGCTTAAGTTTTGAATTGGGGCAAAAATCTGGCCGCCTGATCGCTGATTATCTACAAAACCCTGCAGCCCCTCACCCAGGCGTTTTATTACGCCAGCAATACCCCGATTTTACAGGGAAGAAACTGCTGCGGCAATTATGGCAATCAGGATTTTGCCATCAAGCACTTCCCTTATTACGATTGCCTTTCCTACAGAAATGGTTGGGAAAAATGATTTTTTTTAATCGCCACAGCCGGATAGAAATCAACCGGTGATATTTTTCCTATATTCCCCGCTTTACTTCTGCAAAAACCACCCCATGTTATATAGGTAGCTAACAGGTCTTTCTCTCATAGGACTCATATCCCATAAAATGATGAAAAAACCAAAAACCTTCAAACGCCGCCTCATGCAGGTGATTCTGTTGCTGATACCGGTCGCCGGAGGCGCCTGGTGGCTGTGGAATCATTACGCTCCAATCGCCGTGCAAGTGGTATCGCCAGAGCGCGGTTTAGCGGTTGAGGCCGTTTATGCAACCGGTTTGGTTGAGGCGCAGCAGACTGCTAAAGTCAGCCCGGTCAGCGGCGGCCAAATTGTGGAATTGCGTGCGGAGATCGGCGACAGGGTAGAACCCGGCCAAATATTGGCGGTCATGAATGACCGGCAAGCGCAACAGCGGTTGCAGGAAGCCCAGGCTGTTTATAATCTGGCGTTGCAGGAAGAAAAACGGGTGCAATCTTTGCTAGCCAAAGGCATCGCCACTCCACAAGTTGCTGAACGCGCTTTATCAGACCGGCAACAGGCCCAAGCGAACCTTCAATTGCAGCAGAATACGCTGGCCGATCTGAAAATTACCGCCCCTGTTGCAGGTCTTATCAGCAGCCGCGATGTTGCCTTAGGACAGAATGTAACGGCCAACAGCATCTTATTTACCATTGTATCGGGTGACCAAAAGCGGATTATTGCTGATATCGATGAACGCGATATCAGCAAATTGGCCTTAAATTCGCGTTTACTGGCAAAGGCTGAGGCCTATCCCGGCCGGGTTTTTGAAGCAGTCATCAGCAAAATTTATCAAACCGCCAACAACACCAACCGTACCTACCGGGTTGAGGCCAATCTTCCCCAAGGCACCCCGTTGCTCATCGGCATGACCCTGGACGTCAATGTGATTTTGGAGGAGCGGCCATCCGCCTTATTGCTGCCAACCACCGCCATTCATTTTGAACAGGCAGGCGTTAATCAGCCGCCTTTTATTTACATATGGCAGGTGAAAGACGGGCACGCCCAACGCCTACCGCTAAAAATTGGGGTCCAGGGATTACAGAAAACCGAGATCAAAACCCCGCTGAACTTAACCGATCAAATTATTATTTCGCCATCCGATCAGTTACGCCCAGGCCGGGCCGTGGATATCATCCCATGATACCGCTAAGCCTGATGATTGCCTGGTCGCATTTATCGGTGCGGAAACGCCAAACTTTGGCCTCGGTTTTAGGGGTGGCGATGGGGGTTGGTTTTTTCATCTCGGTTTCCGGCATGATGAAAGGGTTTCAGGATTTTTTCCGCACCCAAATCATTGAATCAAACGCCCATATCGTCATGAATGATGAGGTGCGTTACCCAGCGCTGCAACCCGCCGAACAAATCTATGCGGGCGATGCCGTGCAGGTAAAACGCGCTTTCCCCCAAGAACCAGTGCGCGGTATTTTGGGAGCCGCGAATATCCTTGACTCGCTGCACCAACAGGGTATCGGTGCAGCCCCAGTGTTGCGCGGCCAGGTGCTGTTGCGGCGCAGCGGGCGTGATGCCGCCGTTTCTATGCTGGGCATTGACCCTGATATCGAAGGCACCGTCACCAGCCTGCCCGAGGATTTAATTGCAGGCTCGCTCACCTCATTAAACTCCGTACCGGATGGGATCATCATTGGCAGTTTGCTAGCGGATAAATTGGGGGCTAATCTCGGAGACAGTTTGATTGCGGCAACACCCGCCAGCATTATCACTAATTTAAAAATTGTTGGCATTTTCCGCACCGGCCTCAATCAGCTCGATGAGGGCCAGGCTTATATTCATTTGATCAAACAGCAAGCCATTCAGAATCGGCCGCGGGTGATTAATGAAATCCGCATCCGCTTGCCTGACGTCAGCCGCTCTATCCCCGTGGCAGCGGATTTGGAAGCACGCTGGGGGTATAAATCCGCCCCTTGGGAAGAAACCAACAGCCGGGTATTGGCGGTTTTTCAAATCCAAAATTTAATTATTTACGCAACCGTTAGCGCCATTTTGATTGTGGCGGGCTTCGGCATTTTCAACATTATTTCAACCGTGGTTTTAGAAAAAGCCCGTGATATTGCCATTTTACGTTCAATTGGCCTTAACAGCCAAAATATTGCCCGTATTTTCGTGATTGAAGGCACGGTGGTAGGATTTTTAGGCAGCTTGATGGGCTGGGTGATTGGCTATGCGTTATCTTGGGGACTTGAGCAAATCCCTGCCCCCGGCGCTTCCAACCCCAACCAAACCCTGATTGTCGATAGCTCATTTGAACGCTATTTATTGGCAGGCGGCTTAGCGGTGGTGGCGGCGGTTTTGGCTGGCTGGTTGCCCGCCCGTAAAGCCGCCCGGCTAAACCCCTTGGTAATTGTACGGGGAGCCACATGACCATTGTTTTGCAAACCGTCAACCTTAGCCGTATTTTAACGGAAGGTGATTTAACCGTTACCCTCGTTAATGACATTAATCTGCAGCTATCGACAGGAGAATTTGCCTCCATTATTGGCCCATCGGGTTCAGGTAAATCTTCTTTGCTTTACTTGTTGGGATTACTCGATAGCCCTACTCAGGGCGAATTAATAATTAATGGTCAACCTACTTCGATGATGCAGGAAGAAGAGCGGGCTTGGGTACGTTTAAATCGATTTGGTTTTGTATTTCAGTTCCATTTTTTGCTGGCAGAATTGACCGTCATGGAGAATGTAATGATCCCTATGCGGCAACTCAAAAAATTGACCTATTCCCAAATGGTGAAACGCAGCCAGGAGCTTCTGGATGCCGTGGGCATCACCGATCAGGCGCTGAAAAGACCGGCGCAACTGTCGGGCGGGCAACGCCAACGGGTGGCGATTGCAAGATCCTTGGCCAATGACCCGCAATTCATTTTTGCGGATGAACCCACCGGCACTGGCCAGCAAAACCTGGCGCCGCATCCATTTACAAGACGGCCAATTGATTGAGGATAGGGTGAGGAAAGCCTCATTTTAAATTTACCTGCTGATATTCAAGCCCGCCCTAATCCTCAAATAAATCTGCCGGGGGTTCCCATTTCAAGGCTTGCCAATTTTTGGCTTTGTCTGTGGCGGCTTGGATTTGCTCGGGCGTCAGTTTCGCTTGTAAGCCCTTCATTAATTTTTCAACCATTTGGTTTTGCTCGGCGTCACCAGACGGGTTGTTTTTGGAAAGCACCCCCCAAAAATAGGTATTGGCCGGATCATTAACATAATGCCCATACGCCAAACAAGCCAAGGCCTGCGCCTTGCGGACACCGTAACCCGCCGCCATCACCAGCTTATAAATCCCTTTATGGATATCTTTCTCAACCCCCTCGCCTACCAGCAACATTTCACCCGTGGTACTTAAAGCCGCCGGATAATTGCTTTCGGCAGATTTGCTGATCCATTTAAACGCTTCTTGTTCGCTTTGCTTCACGTAAAGGCCTAGAAAATAGAAAATCCCCAACCGATATTGTGACACCGGCTCACCCATCTCGGCCAATGGTTGAAACAGTTCAAAAGCTTCCTGATATTTCTTTGCCTCATAAGCCTGGCAAGCCGCCGTGAATTTTTCCAAAAACGCTGCTTTTTTCATCTGTTTTCCTTTTCATCTTCTTCAAAGCCGCTCAAAAAATTTGTTGGATATTCCCAAACATTTGGTTGCCAATTTTTTGAATATAGGGAAGGCTTCCTTATAATTTTCCATCGCATCCGCCTTCATGGCGGCCGCTAATTGCTGCGTGATGCTTTTATCCCAATTCACTGCTTGCCCATAGGCCAAAAACGGCATAAATATTGCGAATACAATCAATCCGAAAAATGATTTTTTCATTTTAAATCCCTTCGACTTTGCTTAAATCGGCCACTTTGGTCACAAAATCACGCACGCTGGATAAAAGTTGCAGGCGTTGCTGGCGTTCCGCAGGGTTTTGGCTGTTCACCACCACATCCTCAAAAAACCTGTCTAGCGGTTGGCGCAATTGGCTGAGTAATCCCAAAGCATCATGGAATTCTTCAGATTGCAGATGTTTCAAAAATACCGGCTTTATTTTAAGCAATTGATCAAATAATTGCCGTTCGGCTGGTAATACTTGGCTTAGGGCTTGAAGAGGTTGATAGGTTTTATTATCTTTTTTCTCTTCAATCGCCAAAATATTGCCAGCGCGCTTGGCCGCTATCAACAAGTTGTTACCATCGGCCTTCGCAATAAATTCTTGCAGGGCTTTGATTTTGTGAACCAGCAGCCACAGATCATCCTCCTGCTGGTTGGCAAATACAGCGGTGATCAGGTCGTGACGTATCCCTTGGTCTTTCAACGTCACCTTCAAGCGGTCGACAAAAAATTCCAGCAATTGGTTGGCAATTAACTTGGGCTGGTGCGCCTTATCGGTGGCGGGCGATTTATCTTGCCACACCCCCACTTCCCCATAGCCCCAATAGGCGAAGTGGATCAGATCGCGCAACGGCAAGCGCAGCTGGTTTTCCAAGATCAGGCGGATCACCCCAAGTGCCTGGCGGCGCAAGGCAAAGGGATCTTTCGATCCCGTGGGTTTTTGATTGATTCCCCAGAACCCCACCAAACTATCCAGCTTATCCGCCAAGGATAAGGCAACGGCAACCGGCTGGCTTGGGCATTGGTCATTCGGCCCCAAAGGGGCATAATGATCACGAATGGCTTGGCTGACCTCTGGCACCTCGCCATGCACGGCCGCATAATAACTGCCCATCACCCCTTGCAATTCTGGGAACTCCCGCACCATTTTGCTGACCAGATCGGCCTTGCATAAAGCTGCAGCCTTCACCGCCAAGGCTTCATTGAATTTCGGAATATGAGCGCCGATTTTCTTTACCAAAGATTGCAGCCGTTCGGTTTTCTGCCAGACATTGCCCAAGCCTTGGTAAAATAAAATGGCTTGGGTTTGCTTGGCGTAATCGGCCAGAGGAATCTTGCAATCCAATTCATAAAAGAAGCGTGCATCCGACAAGCGCGCCCGTAGCACCCGCTGATTGCCCTTAATAATAGCTTCCCCTTTATCAGGGGCTTCAATATTGGCAACCGTCAGAAAATGTGGGGCGCTTTTGCCATTCTTATCAAGAACGGAAAAGAATTTCTGATGCACCCGCATCGAGGTTGCCAGCACCTCCGGCGGCAATTGCATAAAGGCTTGGTCAATGTCTCCGGTCAAAAGCACTGGCCATTCCACTAACCCGATCACTTCGTTTAAGAGCCCCGTATCGGGTTTTACATGATATCCTGTTTTTTGCGCTGACTGACTCATTTGTTTTTCAATCAGTTGCCGCCTTTCAGCCGCATCAATAACCACAAAAACTTCGCGCAATTTTGCCTGGTAACCAACAAAGGATTGCACCGCAATTTCAGCAGGCGCCATAAAGCGATGGCCAAATGTTTTGTTGGTAAAAACAAATTTTTGGCCAGATAAATTCAAACTCCCTGGCAATACTTTACCGTTGAAAATCGCCAGTATTTGCCGCAAGGGGCGAATCCAGCGGAATTGCTGATCAGCAAAACGCATGGATTTCGGCCAATTGACCTGTTGCATGGCTTTTTCAATAACATTTGGCAGCATATCAACGACCAGTCCACCTTCTTTGCGAATTTGGGCAATCCAGAAGGTACCCTTGGGCGTTTCCTGCTGCTGGCATTGATCAAGGCTGGTGAGCCCTGCGCCCTTTAAAAACCCTTGGATGGCCTTTTCATCAGATCCCACCCGCGGGCCTTTTTTTTCCTCAATTTGAGCGGCAATATTGGTTGGCATTTGATCGATCACCACCACCAACCTACGCGGCGAACTAAAGGCCCGCGGGTTATGGTAAGTAATCTTGTGTTCATCTAATTGCTTGGTGATTAATTGTAATAATTCCAAAGCCATCGGTTGCTGCAAACTGGCGGGGATTTCTTCGGAAAAAATTTCAAGCAGGAATTCAGCCATCTATTTACCCTCCCCTTGACTATTTAACCAGGCTTCACAACAACCCTTGGCTAAAGTGCGCACCCGCCCAATATAGGCCTGGCGTTCCGCCACCGAAATCACCCCGCGCGCATCTAATAAATTAAATAAATGGCTGGCCTTCAGGCAATGGTCATAGGCTGGCAGAGCCAGTGGCTTTGGTAATTTTAAAAGCTGTTGGCAATTGGCTTCGGCATCTTGGAAATGCTGGAACAGGCGTTTGGTATCGGCCTGTTCAAAATTATAGGCGGAAAACTCGCGTTCATTTTGCAGATAAACGTCACCGTAGGTGATGTTGCCTGCTCCCGTCACCCCATTCCAATCCAGCTGATAGACATTTTCAATGCCTTGCACATACATGGCCAAACGCTCCAGGCCGTAAGTTAGCTCGGTTGAGGATGGATCACAATCAATCCCCCCTACCTGCTGAAAATAGGTATATTGGGAAACCTCCATCCCATCCAGCCACACTTCCCAACCCAACCCCCACGCCCCCAAAGTTGGGCTTTCCCAATCATCCTCGACAAAGCGGATATCATGTTTCAGAAGGTCAATGCCCAAGGCTTGCAAACTTTGCAAATACAATTCCTGGCTATTGGCGGGAGATGGCTTTAAAATCACCTGGAATTGGTAGTAATGCTGCAGCCGGTTGGGGTTTTCGCCGTACCGGCCATCGGTTGGTCGACGCGATGGTTGTACATAAGCCGCTTTCCAGGGCTTTTTACCCAAAGCCCGCAAGGTGGTGGCCGGGTGGAATGTACCGGCCCCCATCTCCACATCATAGGGCTGTAAAATCACACAACCTTGATTGGCCCAAAATTGCTGTAATTTGAAAATTAGCGCTTGAAAACAGTTTTCTTTATTGGGTGCCGCCATAGACATGTTATCCTTTTTTTGCGATGATCAAGACTAACGATTGATGTTTAGATAATCAAGCACCGGATGAAGCGTTTCCATGTTTTATAAGAAGGATAAGGGATTTGCAGCATAATCATGATTGAGGTTTTCGATCGCCATTTGCTAGAACTGCACCGTAACCGCGTTGCCACCAATGGCTACAAACATGATTTTTTATTTCGCCATCAAGCGGATTTGCTGATGGAACGTCTGGATGATTTTACAAGGTCCTTCCACCATATCCTGGAAATTGGCTGCCGAGGCGGCTATTTAAGCAAGATGCTGCGGCAAAAATATCCGCAGCAGCGCCTAACCCTGATAGATTCTGCAGAGGCCATGCTACAATCCGCCTTAACGCTTTTATCACCGGATGATTTTTTGCGGGGCAAAGTGGTTGGTGACGAAACCCTTCCTTTCCAGCCGAATTATTTTGATTTGGCCATCAGCAATTTATATCTGCATTGGGTGAATGATTTGCCCGGTTACTTGGCCCAAATTCGCCACTGCCTGCAACCGGATGGGCTTTTCTTGGGATGTTTGTTCGGCGGAGAAACACTCCGTGAATTACGGCAAGTGTTGATGGAGGCGGAACTAGAACTAACGAATGGCGTCAGCCCGCGGGTTTCACCCTTTGTAAGCCTGCAGGATATGGCCGCCTTAATGCAGCGGGCGGATTTTGCCCTGCCGGTCATTGACCATGAAATCGTGACAGTAACCTATAGCAATATGCGGGAACTTTTGAAAGATATCCAAGGCATGGGCGAAAGCAATATCTTGAAAGAACGCCAGCGGAAAGTACCGCCGCGCCTGTTATTTGCCAAGGCCGCCCAGCTTTATCAGGAACGATATAAAACAAGCGATAATAAAATCACCGCCAGCTTTGAAATCATTTACCTGTGTGGTTGGGCACCCCACCCATCCCAACAGCAAGCCTTGAAGCGCGGTAGTGCCAAAGTACGCCTGGCCGATGCTTTAGGCAGCCAAGAATACAAAGCGGGTGACAAAACCCCTTGATTTCCATCTGCGCAGTTGAAGGCCAGGATGTAAATATTAGTAACTGATCCTGTTTCAGATTCATCCATAATAGTAAAGAAACCTAAAAACCTATTTCATTCCGACGGGATTATTTCTTTCAACTTGAAAAACTGCCAATCACGCCAATAATCAGGTGCCACATTCATCATCACCCGCACCCCTTCTAAAGGCATATAAGCTAAGTAACCAATGGGTTGAGTGGTGGATGCGGTGATGGTTAAATCACGTTCTAACAAAAATTCGCTTTCTCCTTCGAATACTCCATCATCTGCTATATTAATGAGGCGGATAGTATAATCCATCATAACTTGGGATACGCTCTTTATTCCCTCAGGATCGTCATAGTAATCCGCCAAACTGTGAACCGGGGAAACATGGGCTAAAATCACTTGACTGATTGGAGTTTGGATAGTTGACAAAATTTCTTGGTCGTTAGACCTTCCTTGCTGCCACCATATCCGCCAATCCTTCACTAAAGAATTAAATTTCAATAATCCTAATGAGCTATCGCCAGAAAATATAATTGCCAACTCCCCATTCCCTAAAATAAGGGGTTCATATGACCAAGACCTTTGTGTTTGCGCATTCAAACTGCGGTCATTTTTCTCAAATACTGAACTATTAAATACTGGGTGGAATTTTTGTTGCTGGGGACCGATTTGATAAACGAACATCTTGGGATATATTTCAGAATCAAGAACAATAGGCACTGCCACATAAGACCCCTGCTCATTTGACAGAATTCGTGGACGATAACGTTCGGAGGTGACCTCGACTTTCGGGAATTGTTTACTGTCCCCTTGGATGATTTCTGAAATCGGGGTTTTCCATATAGATTTTCCCTGTACGTCTACCTGAACTACATATTCCCCATCAAACAACAAGTACCCGGCCTGATTCTCTACCATTAAATCGCGATACGGCACGGTAGGGTAGATATCACCCCCTGGAATAAGTTTTTCTAAAAGAATCGAATGGTCATAAGACCATATGACACGACCTTCTTTGTCCATTAATTGAAGCAGAGCCATCTGTTTATCTGCATCACTAGCAGGATCGATTTTAGCAACCAGCAATTGGCAATTTCTTAATCCGGCTAAAGGAATTTGATTATCTAAGGCAGGATAATAGACCTGGCCAACATCACATCCCTCTAATCCCAACCAATTCTTTTCTTTGCCTTCAACACTATATTTGTCTTGGTCGGATGCCTCACAATAAAGCCAGTATCCTTGATCTGGAAATGACCCGCCGATACAACGCGAGGAATATAAATAATTTTGCTGGATTAGGGCAGGTGAAGGTTGCATAACAGGGATTTCCTGCAATTGCCAGCCACCTTCGGCGGATATGATTGGATTTTGTGCGACTAAAGTGGTCGGCAGAAAAAAGATTGCCCAAAGAAATAGGATTATTCTCATTCTAGCTGCCCTTAAAAAAGAACCTATTTATTAAAATTTTCTTGGGCTTAGCGTAAAGTGATTCTGGCTAGATATCAAGTGGACTGCCGCCGCAATCACTTGCCCAAAAAATCCCGGATGGGGGCGATTAGGGGAATATCCGCAGGTGGCATCGGATAGCGCGATAATTGATTGATTTCTACCCATTTTAACTGTTGTCCTTCCTTGCCTTTGACCTCCCCTTGCCAACGTCTGCATACAAAAACCGGCATCAACAAATGAAAGGAACGATATCGATAGGAAGCAAAAGTAAAAGGCGCTAAACATGCCTCCTTAACCGTGATATCCAATTCTTCAAATAATTCGCGGATGACAGCTTGTTCCGGCGTTTCACCCTGATTAATCTTACCGCCTGGAAATTCCCACAATCCCGCCATTGCTTTTCCCGCTGGGCGTTGCGCCAACAAAATCTGATGACCTTCATTGAGTAAAATGGCAGCCCCCACCAAAAGGATAGGAATAGGTGATATTTGGCGTTTGAACCAATTATCCCGACTTAAACTATACGTATCTAATTCCACATTTTCTTGGCGAACGGGGAAATATTCCACTTTGGAACCAATCGGCTGGAACCCATTTTTTTTCAGCACCTGCTTTGATGAAAAATTTTCTTTGCGGACATGGGCCTGTAATTGTTGGATGGGAAGAAAAATAAAAGCATGTTCAACAATCGCTGCCAATGCTTCACTCATATATCCCTTGCCCCAAAAAGGCTGACCCAGCCAATACCCCACCACCGCTTCTTTTTGGGCAAATTCCCAAATAAAACTGATGCATCCAACCAATTGCTGGCTGTTTTTTTCAATAATAACCCACACATATTCCCCTTCCCTCACCCGCTCTGGCATAGCAGCAATCCATTCGCCCGCCATTGCCATCGTATAGGGATAAGGGATGCGGGCAGTTTGTTTGGAAACTTCGGGATTATTGACCAATCGGTAAACAGCCTCCTGGTCACCCCGCTGCAGTTGCCGCAATTGCAGACGATTGGTCTGCAAAGGGCAAGCCAGTAAGCTAGCTACGATAGGAGGCGTTGACATCAATATACCCATGGGTTAAATCGCATGTCCAAACTTTCGCTTTGCCCGTGCCGATCCCCACATCAACCTCAATATTTATTTCTTTGCCTTTCATATGCTGGGCAACCGGTGTTTCATCATAGTACGGCAACCGCAACCCATCTTTGGCAATTTGCACCCCACCGATGGCAATGGATAATTTATCCCGGTTGGCTTTTTGTCCTGACCGGCCAACCGCCGCCACAATGCGTCCCCAATTGGCATCTTGCCCCGCAATTGCGGTTTTAACCAAGGGTGAATTGGCAATCGTTAAGCCGATTTTACGGGCGGCCGCTTTAGAAGCAGCACCATTGACCTGAATGGTAATGAATTTGCTAATTCCCTCACCGTCTTTGGCCACTTGACACGCTAAATCAATTAAGGCTTGATCAAATTGGTGACGAAAATCACCCAAAAGATTGGGATTGGCTTGGACATCCTCATGCTGGGCTTCGCCAGTTGCACAAGCAATCAAGCTATCACTGGTCGAGGTATCCCCATCAACGGTGATGCAATTAAAGGACTGGTCAACGGCCCGGTTCAGAAGTTTTTGCAAAATAACCGCAGGAATCAAGGCATCTGTCGCCACAAAAGCCAGCATAGTAGCCATATCCGGCGCAATCATCCCGGAACCTTTGGCAATTGCATTGATCGTGACAGTAGTCCCGCCGATTTTGGCTTGCCTTGTCACCATTTTGGCAAATGTATCGGTAGTCATGATTGCTTGGGCTGCTGCCTGCCAATTATTTTCGCCCAAATGCGCCATGAGGGTTGGAATTTTGCCACGGATAAGATCATCTTTCAAAGGCTCGCCGATGACCCCGGTTGAGGCCATAAAAACCTGATTAGGGGAACAACCCACATGGTGGGCAACATCTTGCAGGCACCTGGTTACCGCATCCTCCCCTGCCTTACCTGTGAAAGCATTGGAATTACCAGCATTGATGAGGATCGCCCGCACCGTCCCTTGGGGTAAGTTCTGACGGCAACGTAACACCGGGGCGGAAGCAGTCAAGGATTTGGTAAAAACGCCAGCAACATTGCTAGAAACGGGGAAAACCATTAAACACAAATCATCCCGGTTTTTGTATTTCAAGCCGCAATTGGTGGTGCTAATTTGCACATTTTTTAACGCTGGCAAAACTGCCAATTGTTTGGGAGTAAAGGGTGAGGGATGAGTCATGACCATATCCTGTGAATAAATGACATGATAGTTTTGGTTGTTTTTTATTTCAATAAGTGCTTTGGTGAATGCCGTCAACTACCTGTCCTGATATTCCCTTGTCAATATCCCCTCCATACAAGCTTAATTCTTGGTTCCAACCCCTCACAAACATCATTTTTTCCGGTATCTTTCCCTATTGATGAAAAATTTTGTTTCCTTCTTGCCATCAGCAATGATAAGGTAAGGGACGCTATTGGTTAGAAAAACTACACTTTTATTGGGCAAAAATGCGCCTTGTAATATGGGGCAGGCGTGTTTATATTTTGCCAACCGGATGTCGTTGTCCCCGGTCTGCGATTCATTGAGGATTAAATGCCGATAAATCTTTTAAAAAAACTTTTTGGTTCCGCTAACGATCGTTTTTTAAAGTCTTTGCGGAAAACTGTTAATCAGATTAACCAGCTTGAGCCATCGGTTAAAAAGCTATCTGACCAGGAATTGTCGCAGCGGACAACATGGTTGAAAGAACGGCTGAAGCAGGGGGAGAAGCTAGACGCAATATTACCAGATGCTTTTGCCACCGTCCGCGAAGCGGCCGTACGGATTTTGGGCCAACGCCATTATGACGTGCAATTAATTGGCGGAATGGTCTTAAATCGCAGCATGATTGCCGAAATGAAGACGGGAGAAGGGAAAACCCTTGTATCCACCTTAGCTGCCTATTTGAATGCGCTGTCGGGTAAAGGGGTCCATATTGTTACCGTCAATGACTATTTGGCAAAACGCGACGCTGAATGGATGGGGCGGATTTACCGCTTTTTGGGTTTAACGGTTGGTGTGATCACGCATGGGTTGAATGACGATGAACGCCGCGCCGCTTATCTCTGTGATATCACTTATGGCACTAATAATGAATTGGGCTTTGATTACCTGCGCGATAATATGAAATACCGCTTGGAAGACATGGTGCAACGGGATTTTAATTATGCGATTGTGGACGAAGTTGATAGCATTTTGATTGATGAGGCCCGCACCCCTTTGATTATTTCGGGGCCAACGGAAGACAATTCAGAACTATATACCAAGATTAACGTTTTCGTCCCAAAATTAGCAGAGGGCGATTTTGAGAAAGATGAAAAAGCGCGCCAAGTCACTTTAACCGACCAAGGCATTGAAAAATTTGAGGGTTTGTTGCGGCAAAGCGGGTTGATGTCAGAGGGGTCATTATATGATTTACCTAATATCGGTTTATTGCATCATATCCAAGCAGCCTTAAGGGCCCATAAATTATTTGAGCGTGATGTCGCTTATATTGTCAAAGATAAGAAAATTGTCATCATCGACGAATTTACCGGTCGTATGATGGAAGGCCGGCGCTATTCGGAAGGGCTGCACCAAGCCTTGGAAGCGAAAGAAGGTGTGCCTATTCAAAATGAGAACCAAACGTTAGCCTCGATCACCTTCCAAAACTACTTTCGCCTGTATCCGAAATTATCCGGGATGACCGGCACCGCTATGACAGAGGCATCGGAGTTTGCCGAAATTTACAATTTAGACGTAATTGCTATTCCGACCAACCGCCCGATGCAACGGAAAGATGAGCAAGATGAAGTTTATCGGACAGCCAAGGAAAAATATCAATCCATCATCAATTTGATTTTGGAATGCCGGAAAAAACAGCAGCCCGTCTTGGTCGGCACCGTCAGCATCGAAAAATCTGAAGTAATCGCGCAGCTTTTAAAAGCCCGCCATATCGACCATCAAGTGTTAAATGCCCGCTATCATGAACAGGAAGCGGCAATTATCGCCCAGGCTGGCACGCCAGGCGCCGTCACCATTGCCACCAATATGGCAGGCCGCGGCACTGATATCCAATTGGGTGGCAATCTCGATATGCGCATCCGGAAAGAAGTGCTTGATAGCGATAGTGATGACGTGAAAAAGCGCAAAATTGAGAAAATTAAAGCGGAAATCGAAGCCGCCAGGAAAAAGGTGCTGGATGTGGGCGGCTTATTTATTATCGGTACCGAACGCCATGAAAGCCGCCGGATTGATAACCAGTTGCGTGGCCGTTCTGGACGTCAGGGCGACCCCGGGATTTCCCGGTTTTTTCTGTCTTTGGAAGATGACTTAATGCGTATCTTCGGCTCTGGGCGTTTGGATGCTTTATTGGTCCGCTTCGGGCTTAAGGAAGGGGAAGCTATCACGCATCCTTGGGTCAGCAAAGCCCTGGAGAAAGCCCAGGAAAAGGTTGAAGCCAGGAACTTTGACATCCGTAAAAACCTGCTCCGTTACGATAATGTCATGAATGACCAACGCAAAGTCATTTATGAACAGCGGCGCGACTTGATGAAAACCACCAGTGTGCGCGAGATGGTTGCTGATATGCGCCATCAGGTTATCCAAGATTTGACCGCCACTTACCTGCCCGCCAAATCTTATGCGGAAGAATGGAATATCAAAGGCCTGCATGAAGAATCTATTCGCCTGTTAGCCCTTGATTTGCCCCTACAAGAATGGGCCAAAGAGGATATTACGGCCGTTGAAATTGGGGAACGCTTGACCGAAGCCTCGAATGTCAAAATGCAAGAAAAAGAAAGCAAATACGGTGCAGGAATGCTGCAATTTGCAGAAAAAAGTATTTTATTGCAATTGCTGGACCAAAACTGGAAAGAACATTTGCTAAGCTTGGATCATCTGCGCCAAGGCATTGGCCTGCGTGCGTACGGCCAACGTGATCCTTTAAACGAATATAAACGGGAAGCATTTGATATGTTCTCGGGCTTCTTAGGTAAACTGCGCGAACAAGTGACGGCAGTTTTATCGCATTTGGAAATCCGCACGGATCAAGCAGCAGCCTCACCGCAGGCAGCAGCGCGCAATCGCGCGACTGACAATAGAAACAACCCTGGCCCCCAACGCCAACTGCCGAATGGTAGTAATCATTTGCAAGGCCCAACCAATTCTTCATCTAAACTTCCGCCCAATTGGCAAGCAACCCCCAGGAATTCTCTCTGCCCTTGCGGATCAGGCAAAAAATTTAAACAGTGCCACGGGAAAATCTAAAATTTCCTCGGATGGTTATTTTGTCAGAAAAATATAGCTACGAGTTAAATGATGCTGTATACTTTGGCGCAAGGTTTTATATTACCATCCATTAAAGGAATTTTATGATGCGTCAGTTGATCCTTGGTATTGCCCTTTTATTTGTCTCTGCAAACATGTCGGGGGCTCAAACCCCTGCAGAGGACAAAGTTATTGCTGCTTTAAAGAATGATAAATTAGAACTTTATCAAACAGAAGTCGTCAGAGACTCTGTGGTATTTTACGATGGCAATGGCAAATTGCTTGAAACACCCGAAGATTTTGCCAAAGCCAAATATTGGATTTTCCCTTGGACGACTTATGCGGGCGCTGTTCAAATGTGGAAATTGCAAGGATATGTTTTCAAATCCGATATGAAGTTAGATCAAGAGTTTTATATTGACGGGGTAGGCAATCGGGTTCCAAGAACCAGCTGGCCTAAAGAGTAATAAGGTTCAAGCTTGTAGAAAACTAGCTATTTGTTTAAGTTTCTTTGCTTTTGGCACGCTTAGAATCACCTTTAAAAATGTTATCACTGGAAAGTTTTTTCAAGGCAAAATATTGCCCTTGAAGTTGATTTGAACAGTTTTTGTTCTGACCAACAAATTTCTCTTCTAGCTTATGGGGGCGATAATTTTTTTGACCCATTATTAGAGAGCAGGCTTAAATCAGAAAAACAGCCAAGGATTGCCTTGGCTGCCTTCATTTCTAGTAACTAGGTCTTTATTCTGTGGGCAGTGAAGCCACATCTGGCTGTATCCCACAAATATTATTTGTGATCACACCTTCACCTGTACATGAATCCAACAAAACCAATCCTTGATATCCCAACTGCAGGTCGAATGGCATATCGCTACCATTACTATTGCGCCCCCATTGCTCGCCTGGACTCTTATCCCCACTACCTACGGGATCAAAAGATGGGTTAACCGGGCCTACCTTTCCTGAATCTGGTGCCGGATTGTTGGGTTCCTGCGGATCGGTCGGACCTTGCGGATCGTCATTATAACCCGCCAAAGCAGGTTGTTGCATGGTTTGGCTTAGCAGCAAGATACAAGATATTGCCGTTAAAGCATTCGATAGTTTCATCATTCTTCTCCTGGAAAAATATTAAGGTTTAAAGTTCCAGCAGCTTTTCACAAATAACGGCTATTTTCTGTGGTTTGACTGACTATAGTTTCTTATAAGGATTATTATAAAAACTCATGAAACTTTATGAAACCCGCCAATGCCCTAGAGTTATAAAAAGAAGCTGCCAGCAGCAGCGCAACTAAGGTGCCAATAAAATTACTTTTTCTACTGCGTCATTTATTTGCCTTTGAAAAACCCTATTTCACCTAGATTTTTTATCATCCAATGATGGTATTTCAGGACAAAAGGGAAGAAGCATCTAAAATAGCCCCCCTCTGCCAGTCGCCTTACAAAAACCACAGCAGCCAAGTGTTGAAGTTTGGGTTGTGGTTGTTTTCTTATGGGGAAGAAGATGGATCAATTGGTCAATAAAAGAACAGCCAAGGATAACCCTGGCTGTTCTATAGATAAAGATGCTAACATGAGAAACAGTTAGCTAAGGGTTAGTTACTAGCCAAAGCTTAATTAGCTTTCAGTAAGCAACTATTATCCCCTTCTGCACCTGCCGTTACGCAGTAATCCATCAGAACCAGGCTTTGATAGCCTAACTGAACATTGAACGGCTGACTGCCTGGAAAAGTGTAAGTAGCATAGCTACCATAGGGAGTACCTGGCTGCGCACCATAAGCAACATAGGGGTTACCACCACTATAGGAACCAGCAGGATTGCTCTCATTTCCTTCAGGAGTGTTAAGACCCGTAGTACCAGAGCCTGTGGTAGTGCCAGAACCTGGATGTGTCCCATTACCTAGATTAGACCCAGCAAAAGCAGGTTGTTGCATGGTTTGAGTGATTAATAAAATAAGTGACATTGCCGTTAAAGCATTCGATAGTTTCATCACTTTCATCGTTCCTCTTTTGAATAAACATAAAATGATATTTTGATAAGTTCCCGGACATATTGTAGCTATTTTTTTAAAAAAATCCAATTAATAATTTTGGATCCACAATCTGTCGTAGAAATTTTAACCTCAGCTAAGGCCGGGAACATAATGAAGATAATCCACAATGCTTATAAAATTTTCTTCTATTTGGTTTAAAAAAATGGGGGTTTTAAGCAGTTAATTGCTGGATAAGGACAATAAAAGCAGCCAGTAAGATGATAAAAGAAAGGGTGATGAAAAAAAATTGTCTTTTCAATCGCCCAAACATTTTATTGATTTGTTGATAGACTAAAAAAGCCCCTCCCAATAAAAGAACCACAACAATGACCAAAAGCACTACCAGCAGCAGCGCAACTAAGGTGCCAATAAAATTACTTTTGTTTTTCATTGATCCATCCCTTGCATTGCTTGTAAACACATTCTGCTTTGAATGGGTAGCAACAAAAAGATAAATAAGGAAAAACCCTGGCTAACGAAGAATGGCAGAACCAAATGTTCCAATCACCCCACCTTATGAAAATTTACTACATAACGTGCCAAAATTGACCTGCCACCTTCCCCCTCCGCCAAAATCCAGGCTTATCCCTTTTTTGCTGTTTTTCCGTGGTTGGCCCTCTTCTCTTCTTTTTCCTCATGATGTGAGGCGTGAGGGGGAGATTTTTTATCATTCTCACTTTTTTTGGGATGATTCGTTGTTTTATCATCCTTTGTTTTATCATCCTTTTCAGGGGAAGACTTTGAATGATCTTTGGCTTTTTCAGCCCCCTCATCCTGTCCCCCATGATCGGTCGTTTTGCTATCCGCAGAGGGGTGCTTTAAATTGCTTTTTTCTTTTTCGTTTTTCTTTTTCCAAAACATGAAGGCACCGGCCGCGATCACCCCCACTGAAACGGCAGAAGTCAAAATTGATAAGATTTTAGAACTTTTCATGATATGCCCTTTTTTATCGTTTATTGGTTTGCTGGTTGATTGTGGCCGGTTTTGTCAGAACACAACAATTTAACAACAATTAAAATAATGCCCGCCGCTATATAAATAATTCGTATTTTTTCCTTCAAGCTTATTGGATTTTCTTGGTTTTTATCGGCCTTGCATTCCCGGTTTTTTAAAATTTCCCGGAACTTTTTAATGATGACATACAGATAATAATATTTGGCCATTGTTCGGAAAAAACCATTATTCTTTTTTGACATATTGTTCTCTCCATTCTTTTTCCCCACTTACTTTAGGAAACTTTATTTTTTCCAATCTTTCAGTATATCAAATTTTTTAAGGTTAGTGAAGGATTTTAATCATTATAGATTGATGGCCAATGATCCCCTACCATAAAAAGTCACTAAAAAATCATTAGGGCGGCAGGGCTGATTTTTTATCTTTATTTCTGAAGTTCAAGCTGGCATGATGCGGGGGTGGACGGGTGGCAGAGCGGCTGAATGCACCGCACTCGAAATGCGGCATACTCGTAAGGGTATCGGGAGTTCAAATCTCCCCCCGTCCGCCAGTTTTCAGCATAGAAACTGCCTGTTCTACATTTCTCAGAGTCATAGGCGATGAGGATGGCTAGGCAACTAACCTTTGCCATATATTGCCATAGCCAAATTTCGTCAATAATGACCCGTCCTTTTTTGCAAGAATATCTAACTCGAATTTTGGAGAAACAATACGTCTATGTTTTTGCCTTCCAAAAAACTAATGGTAAAAAAGCCACGCCAACATTCAGCGTCATCGCCAAAATGACTGAAATTACCCCCATGGTCGGGGATGCTGCATCCAGTAAATTTGGGTGCTCTATTGCGTTGGGCGAGTCACTAAAATTATAAGCCCAGACCTTAAATTGATCGGCGGGCGTCTCTAAAAACAGGTGGATCCCCATCAAAAGGATAGTACAAATAAAATGCTAAGCGTACCAGAAAAATAAAACCCTGGGGATTTTGCAGACACGCGTCACAACAGCCTTACGCCCCCTCATACACGACCGTGGTCATCATTCCCGCCATCATGTGATAGAGATGGTGGCAATGGAATGCCCATTTGCCAAAATTATTGGCGTCAAATATAATATCGGCTCGGCCGCCTACCGGTATCCATAACGTATCCCGTACCGCCCCAGCTATATTTTGGTTATTGATCTGGGTTACCTGAAACCGGTGTCCATGTAAATGGATAGGGTGACCCATGCTGGTTTTATTAATAATTTGCATCCGCACCCTTTGCCCCAATTTCACTCGAATCGGTTGATCAGGTTTCCCCTCCTCATAAATACTCCATTGATAATTGTGATCTTCAGCCAATAGCACCTTTATATCCCGATCAATTTTTCTGTTGGGCAGGGGTTTTAAAGCCTGCAACTGCTCCTCAAAAACCGTATCCACAGGTCGCGCTGGCGCACTCGCTTGATTGCTAATTTTGGCAATATGCTGGCCCTTGGTAGCAAGGATAAGGCCGGTTTGTTGTTTTTCCCCTTCCCGCTTTGCAAGAATTGGAAAAACACCGCCCTGTTTGGGAACAGAAACCAAAATATCTAAGCGTTGAGCAATCGCTAAATCAATAACCGAAAGGGATACGGGCTTTATATCCATGCCATCAACCGCAATAACCGAGGCATGTAAGCCCCCTAAATCCACCAAGAAATTGGTGGTGGCAGCAGCATTAATCACCCGCAAACGGATAGTTTCCCCATTCTCAATCATCACTAATTCCGGATCATCGAGGGTGCGTTGGTTGGCCAAAAACGCATCGGGTTCCACATCATGCAGATGTGCCATCGATGCACCCATATTCATACCCTGATGATGGGTATGCGACCCTTCGTTTTTTCCGCGCAGTTTCTGATAAATTTCCTCCGTTTCCGCAAACATAAAATCCTGTAAAAACAACAGGATTTCACGGTATGCAGGTTTGCTTTGAAGCGGCTGTATAATTAAGGGAGCAGCCAACAATTTCTGTTCCTGCATACCAAAATGCGAGTGCATCCAATGAGTGCCCGGTTCATCCAGCGGAAAATCATATAAGAAAGACTGGCCGGGCTTGAGCGCTGCTTGGGATAATTCCGGCACCCCATCTAGATGAGGGGGTGGGGTTAAGCCGTGCCAATGGATCAGGGTGTGATCAGCGAGTTTATTGGTTAACCGCACATAGAAACGTCCCGGAGCCGCAAGGGTGAAAGGATAAGGAATATTTGATTCCAACGTAAAGATTTTGGCGGGTTTTTTGTTGATTTCAATAATTTTGCTAATCGCTTTCAGCTGGATGGGCTTTGCTTCCTCTGCCCATAATAATGATCTGGGCAAAATGCTAATTACCGTACCAGCTATCGTTGTCTTAATCAGTTGTCGCCGCGTAATCATCATTTCCTTACCCTGTCTATTATTGGCATCCATTAAGTAACTTTCGCCTCATACCCCGCTTGTTTTAAGGCCGGAAGCA
The DNA here is from genome assembly GCA_044227605.1 of Alphaproteobacteria bacterium. Taxonomy (GTDB): domain Bacteria; phylum Pseudomonadota; class Alphaproteobacteria; order JAEUKQ01; family JAEUKQ01; genus JAEUKQ01. Next base: position 28,617 of record JBGAWJ010000003.1, on the reverse strand, counting down.
AGGTCGGTGGTAATTGTTTAGCCAAGGTGCTGATGGTTGCGGTCTGCTTTCGCACGTCAACCGTGACCGAAGCATCCGGCTGATGCTGCTGGATAATTTGACGGATGACATTGGCGCAGGACCCGCAATGGATAGTGGGTATTTTAAGTGTGATCATGATTATTTATCCCTTACGTTAAATGATGGTACTTGTCTGTAAGACTTATAATGTTAAAACCAGATTGTACAACCTCCCCTCATGGCAAGGTCAATAGCAAATATTTACGGCCCCCTGATAGCGAAACTTGGGGTAATCAGGGTTTGGTAGCAAAAAATTTATTTTTTGTGCGGAATATCCTTGACCTTCCTCTATGGGGAAAGCTTATTTAGAGGATAAAGCACCTATCACTATATTTTTCCTTTATTGATAAAGGGTTTTAAAATGCCTAATCCAACCCATGATATTATTTTACCGATAGAAGGCATGACCTGTGGTTCCTGTGTCAGTCGGGTAGAAAACGCCTTGAAAAAAGTAGCCGCGGTTGGGGATGTGGCTGTTCATTTAAGTAACCAACAGGCTTTCATCAAGGCCAGTAAGGCCGTGGCCCTTAAACCGCTCGTAGAGGCGGTGAACAAAGCAGGTTACCGGGTCCCCCAATCGCATCTTGATTGGCATATGGCGAATATCAATAGTGCTAGGGGCACCCAGCAAATCGAGCAAACCCTGGGTCAAACCCCAGGGGTGATTGATGCCACCGCTAATCTTGCTACCCATCAATTACATATAACCTATATCCCGCGACTAGTTTCACCCACAACATTGGCAAAAGCCCTTGAGAAAATAGGTTACCCGCCGCAATCCATCGCCCCCGAATCGCCCATCGCCCCCAGAACCGCCGATTCCCGCGGACACGGCTCCCCCTCCCCGCATCAGCAGCACATGGAGATGCTTAACAAACCTGAAGAATTAGGAAAAAATCCCCCCAAGCTATTGTTTTGGGGCATTCCAGATTGGCGACTGTTTTTATCGTTAGGAAGTGCTTTGATCCTGATCATCCCCATGGTAGCGGAATTATGGGGCATCCATATTCACCTGCCCCTTTGGGTGCAATTGTCACTTGCCAGTTTGGTGCAGTTCTTTGGTGGTTATCCCTTTTACCGGGACAGTTGGCGGGCGTTGCGGGCGGGGCATAGCACGATGGATACATTGGTAACCATTGGCACAACCGCGGCTTATGTTTTAAGTTTAGTGTTATTTTTCACCCCTTCTTTATCGACGATGGGTTCTTATTTCGAAAGTTCAGCGGTGGTGATTGCCCTGGTCTTATTAGGAAAAAGGTTTGAGCAACAGGCGTTGCGGCAAACCAACCGCTCTGTCCATGCCTTAATGAACCTATGGCCACAGCGCGCTTATCAGTTCCTGGACGGCCAATTGATTGAAATATCACCCGACGATTTGCAGCCCCAAGACAAAATTGTGGTACGGGCATTTGAGCGCATTCCCGCCGACGGGGTATTGATCAAGGGCGAAACCACGATTGATGAATCTTCTATCACCGGTGAAAGCCTGCCGGTTGTGAAAAAAGCGGGCGATCTACTCATTGGTGGCTCAACCAATATGGGTGAGTTAATCGAACTTGAGGTTTCAGCCAGTAAAAATAGCGGCTTTTTATCGCGGATGATCCATTATGTGCAGCAGGCACAAATGGAAAAACCACCTATTCAACGGCTGGTTGATAAGATCAGCGCCATTTTTGTGCCAATCGTCCTGGTGATTGCCTTCCTAACTTTTTTAGGATGGTACATTTTTGGGCAAGATGCTGGATTAGCAATTTTGCATGCCATTGCCGTGTTGGTGATTGCTTGCCCATGTGCCTTGGGGTTGGCAACGCCAACCGCCCTTACCGCAGGTTTAGGGATTGGCGCTAAATATGGCATCTTGGTCAAAAATGCCCACAGCCTGGAACAAGCCAAAAAGATCAAGGTGGTGATTTTTGATAAAACCGGAACCCTGACCGAGGGATCGCCCTCCATCACCCAAATCACCCCCACTGCGGCTGCAACTCTTCCAACTATGATGGATATTGTTTATCAGATCCAAAAAAACAGCACCCATCCCTTGGCGCAAGCGGTCATGACTTGGGTCAAAAACAATCCCCTACCGCCCTTATCTGGACATGATCCAGTGGTTGAGCAAAAAATTGGTAAAGGATTGCTTGCGAATTTTGGCCCATCGCAATTTGTTCTCGGAACTGAACAACTGTTATCCGAATATGGCTTAGATACAGGCCCATTAAAAGCGGAGGCGCTTGCCCTTGAGCAACAAGGCCACACCATTTCTTGGTTAGGGCAACTATTGCCACAAAATAAAATCATCGGCTTTATGGCATTCCAAGACCAATTGCGGCCTACCGCCGCCCAAGCCATCAAAAATTTACAAACACAAGGCATTATAACGGCCTTGATCAGTGGCGACAACCCGTCCATTGTCGCCTTAACAGCTAAAAAACTTGGTATATCGATTGCTAAGGGTCGTGTTTTACCGGAAGAAAAAGCTGCATTTTTACAAGAAATGCGGCAACAATATGGGGCCGTCGCGATGGTGGGGGATGGGGTTAATGATGCACCAGCTTTGGCCAAGGCGGATTTAAGTATTGCTATCTCGGGAGGCAGTGATGTGGCCATGAACACAGCGGATATTACCCTGCTGAACCGTAATCCCGTTTTGGTGGCGGATATTTTGAAGCTGGCCTTATTAACCCAACGAAAAATATGGCAAAACCTGTTTTGGGCGTTTATTTATAATATACTTGGGATTGTTTTGGCAGCCTTAGGGCTTTTAAGCCCCATGATTGCTGGGATGGCCATGGCTTTCAGCAGTGTGAGTGTGATTACCAATGCCCTGTTTCTTTACCGCTGGAAACCAGCTTCATCCTTGATTCAAGGTTTATCCACCCCCCTACCTCAAATTCCCGTAGAAGAGAAAGGCGCCCATCATGTATAAAATTCATGAAGCCGCCAAATTAAGCGGCTTAACGAGCAAAATGATCAGGAATTACGAAGGGTTGGGACTGCTTGGCACCATTGCCCGGTCCCCAAAAGATTACCGGTTGTACAGCCCGCATGATATCCATAATCTAACATTCATCCACCGTGCTAGAAATCTGAATTTCCCCTTAACCACTATTAAAAAATTGTTGGCTTTATGGCAAGATAAAAACCGCTCCAGCAGAGAAGTCCATCATATCGCCCAAACCCATGTCAGCAAAATAAATGAGCAAATCAGACATTTGCAATCGATTGCCCAAGTGTTGCAAAATCTGGTGGATTGCTGCAGGGGCGACCATAAGCCCACCTGCCCGATTTTGGATGATTTAGCCAAATCTTAAGGTTGCTTCGGCCGCGGTTTATAAAGAATCATTACATTCCCTGCCAAAACCAAGACAATCCCGATAATAACCAGCAATGACCAATGATATTGTTCATATATTGTTGAAATTACCAACGCCACTAACGGATATAGAAGGCTTGAATAAGCTGCTTTATCGGCCCCTATTTTTTGAATGAGGGAAAAATACGTGGCAAAACCAATAATGGTTGCAAAAATAGACAGGTACATCATGGAGGAAAGATAGCGAGCCGACCAATCCATGGTGATTGGCGTTCCTTTTACAACGACAAATAAGGCTGAAAATAAAGTACCATACATCATTCCCCATAAAGTTGAAGATATAATGGGAATCCCCACCTTATGATGACGCACCGCCACCATGGTGCCTAAAGAAGCACAGATGGTGCCAAGCAGAGACAAAGCAAAACCAATCCAAATTTCAGCAGTGGCACTTACCTTCATGATTTCCGGCCAAAAAACAAGCGTTAGCCCCGTCAACCCGATCAAAGATGCTATGACGGTTTTCGCTTGAATAGGCTGGTGGAAGAAAATGGCCATATTGACAATATTGACCCCTACGATAACTGACAGAGCAAGGGAAACCAACCAACTACTGGGCAATTTTTGGGTAGCCGCATAAAAGAATTGATAGTTTAAGGAAAATTGAAAAAGCCCCTGCAAAACCAAAAATACATGGTCACGTTTTGAGAATTTCAACCGCCTTTTGGTAACCACACAGAATATTCCCAAAATGACGCTGGCGATCAGGAAACGGTATACAACCGATACTTCCGGTGCCACGATACCTAACTGCATTTTAATACCAAACCAGGAAGTACCCCAGATCAAAACAATGATTGTGTATAAAAACGAAATATATAATGTCATTAATCAGACCTTCTTGACCGTGGGATTCGAAACTGGAAAGATGTATGCACGCCATAATTATAGTAATTGTTGCATTTGCCAAAGGATTTTATGATGGGGGTACAAATAGGCCCTTCTTTACTTGCCGCAGATTTTGCTAAATTAGGTGAAGAAGTTAAGGCTATCGAAGCGGCGGGCGCGGATTTTATCCATTGGGATGTTATGGACGGGCATTTTGTGCCCAGTATCACCATGGGCCCCACTATTATCCGGGCACTTCGCCCCCACAGCCAGCTATTTTTTGATGTGCATTTAATGATCACGCCGGTTGACCCTTACTTAGAGGAATTTGCAGCAGCCGGTGCAGATAGTTTAATCATCCATCCCGAATCAGGCCCCCATTGCCATCGTTCCTTGCAAAAAATTCGCCGTTTGGGGAAAAAAGCGGGCATCGCCTTAAACCCATCAACCCCCTTAAACACCCTGGACTGGATTATCCCAGATATTGACGTGGTATTGGTGATGAGCGTCAACCCCGGTTTCGGCGGCCAAGAATTTATCCCAGGACAACTTGAAAAAATCCGGCAATTACGGCAATTGTTAAATAATCGCTCGCCCAAGCGTTTGATTGATATCCAAGTGGATGGCGGCGTTAACAACAAAACAGCTGCCGCCGTGATCCAAGCAGGTGCCAACCGCCTGGTTGCTGGCACATCCATATTCCGTGGGCCATCCAGCCAGTACAAACAAAATATTCAACAATTACGCAATCCTTAAGGTTTTTTTGATATGAGTAAACAATGGCTACAGCATGTATGGGAACTGACCCCCCGTTTCCTAACCGGCCGCCGCCTGCCGTTTTGGTTGGTATGGCGCCGCCGCTTAGCCTCCTTTAAAAATCTGTACCGCTACACCCCTTTTTACCGCTGGACATTGCCCACTCAAGCCAATGTTACAGTCAGCGCTTCTTTCCGTGATTTATGGCTTGGAGACCCCCAGACAGGCTCAGAAATACTCGCGGGTACTTTCTCATGCGGTTCGCTTAAAATTGCTTACCAAAGTCTTTGGAACAATCCTGCTGTTCCTGATTATTACTGGCGTTATTTCCATGGTTTCCGTTGGTTACGCGATATCAAAGCGGTTGGCGGTCAACCCGCCTATGGTTTTAGCAAGCAAGTGATCAGCGACTGGCTAAGCCACTACCCGCATATCAAGGGAATTGCTTGGGAACCCTCTGTGGCGGCAGAGCGGTTGAATGAATGGATCAATTGCCTGAGTTGGTTTTCCAGGGAGAATGATCCTGAGTTTTTAGCAGTTTTTATGGTACAGATAAAAAGGCATTGGATCCATTTAAAAAGATGTTTGCCTGGAAATTTATTCGGCTATCAGTTATTGCGCTCCATCAAAACTTTGCTGCGCGGCTGGCTGTTGCTGAATGAGCAGCTAGACACCCCCCGTTACTTTTTCCGCTTATTTGAGGAAGAATTAAGCAGGCAAATCTTGCATGCTGACGGATATATCGAACGCTGCCCCTCGCATCAATTATATGTCCTCGAAGATTTGATCGATCTATGCGCTGCCTTTGCCGATAACAACCAGGATGTTCCTGTGTCTTGGCAAGAATCTCTGACGAAATTAGCAGCGGCAACTTTTTATTTGGAGCAACCGGATGGCGGGCTGCCATCCTTTAACGGCAGTACCCATGAAAACCCTAGGTTGGTTAGGCAAATTTTAGCAGCGACCAGCCTTAATCCCCAAGAACTACCGGCGATCCAACAAGCCCATATGGGTGGCTATTGCAGGTTGGAAGCCAATCAAACCGTATTGATCTTGGATACCGGTGTTTTACCGCCACCTCCCTATGACCATGATATGCATGCGGGCGCTTTAAGTTTTGAGTTGACGGTGGGTTTGGAGCCAATGATTGTTAATTGTGGCCATCATCCGGCCCCCGCCTGGCAGGAGGTGCAACGTTCGACCGCCGCCCATTCAACCCTGGTCATCGCCGATACCAATTCCTGCTTTTTGGGTAAAAAAGGCGGCGTGATCAAAGGGCCACATTCCGTCCAGTGCCAGCGCCAGGAAGAAAATGGCAATATCTGGCTTGAGGCCGTGCATGACGGCTATAAAAAAATGTTTGGGGCCATTCATACCCGCCGCCTGTATTTGGCTAATCATGGTTTTGATTTGCGGGGTGAAGACACGGTTAAAAGCCCGGGCGGGCATAAATTTGCGGTGCGGTTCCACTTGCACCCCACTATTGCTGTCCATATAGAATCGGCCCAGCAACAAGCCGTATTGCAACTGCCAAGCGGCCAAATTTGGCATCTGCGCACCACCACGGGTGACGTGATTGCCGAAGAAAGCGTTTATTTAGGCAAAAACGGTATGGTAGAAAAAAGCCAGCAATTGGTCATCACCAATTTACCAACCAATCCTGAGATCACCATCAAATGGGCGTTAACAAAGAGTGCGTAAGTAAAGCTTCTGCTAATGCAGATTATCATCAGAATAACTGCCTGATCCTGCCTATATTTTCCTCTCACTCAATTTAAAAATTGCTTGTCTAAACCATAAAATAGGACAAGAGAGCCTTATAATCTACCCAACCGAAGTTTAACTGCCCTCGCACCCTTTATATGGGGTAGACTTAGGTTGCTGGTGAAGAAAAGGCAACAATATCATCAACACTAACCCAACCAAAATAAAGGCCAGAACGGTGGCCATGCCTGCGCGTTGGCTGTTAAAGGCCAATGTGGCAAAACTTAACACAGCTGGCCCTAAAAACGCGGTTGCCTTACCCGCCAAGGAATAAAGGCCAAAAAATTCACTGATCATTTCCGGCGGGGATAACCGCACCAACATCGTTCGGCTGGCGGATTGAATGGGCCCAAAGAACAACCCAATCATCATCCCCAGTGCATAAAACCACATTTTATCGGTGATGATAACCAAGAAAAACCCCAGGATCAAAACCGCCAACAATGAAACAATAATGGTGCGGCGCGAGCCGAAGATATCATCGATCCAAGCAAAACCGAAAGCGCCGATACCCGCCGTAATATTGAGTAAAATACCAAAAACAAGGACTTCCGCCATATCCATGCCAAACTGGCCAGCCGCATAAATACCCCCGAAAGCAAACAAGGTATTCAAGCCATCAATATAAATCATTTTAGCCAGTAGGAACCAGGCTATTTCCTTATATTTAGGCAGTTTTGTTATCAATAACCAAACATTTTTAAATCCTATCTTTGCAACCTGCCATAGCGATTCAGTCGATCTTTTGCGTTCTTCTTTGACAAAAAGGAATATAGGGCCTGAAAATAATAAAACCCATAAGGCACATACCAGATTGGTAACTCGTACATGTTCAAAACTGACTTTATCCAATCCCCCCAAGGGGTTTTCTGGCTGGATAAATAACAGCAGGCAGATCACCAAACTGCATAAGCCCCCCGCATAGCCAAGCGCCCAGCCCCAACCCGATAATCGGCCAATATGGGAGGGTGCAACTAGGGAAGGTAATAGGGAATTATAAAAAACCGTGGCAATCTCAAAGCCGATGGTGGCAATACCCGCCAACAGCAGCGCGATCATCACATATTGCTGCCCGGGTAAGGCAAACCACAAACCCGCGGTGGCAACAATGTTAACCAAGGTAAAAAAGAACAGTAGGGATTTGCGGCGTTGCCGGTAATCCGCAATTGCCCCCAAAAACGGGCTAAGAATGGCTATAATGATGCCCACCACACTGGTCATCTGGCCCCATAAAGCCATCCCCTGTTCTTTATCGGGGGCGATCACACCTGCAAAATACGTGCTAAAAATAAAGGTGGAAATAATTGCCGGGAAGGCAGAATTGGCCCAATCATAAAAACACCAACTGATTTTTGAACATTTTGTTGCAGCCAAAACCATCCGCCTTTACAGGAATATCAAAATATAACTTGGTATGGCCAGCAAGCCAAAAAATCAATTGAGCAATGATTTGAATTGCTGGCTGATAATTACCAATTTTGCCAGGTCAATCACCGAAGATTTGCGCAAATCACCAAGCAGGCTTTGGGTATCCTCCCAAGCACTTTGGTGCTTTTTGCTCCAATCTTCAATCAAAGGTTCTATATCCTTACTGTTTGGATGTGGTGAATCCTTTAAGATAGACATCGTAATGGCATTTTGTTGGGCGTCCAGCTCCTCTAATAAGGCGGTTAGCGCCATACGTTCCCAATGGGTTGGCTTATTAACTTTCATGGCGGCATCCCGCAGCCAATCAAACTGCAATTTATCCCCGGCACGGAAATAAACAGCGGCCGCATGCATCACATCGACTTGCAAAGCCTGGGCTATCCTAACAATATCGAGCCCTGCTTCCAAATATTCCAAGGCATATATAGCATTGGCCAAGCTTTCTGGCACACCTTGGTCAATCGCTTGTTTGGAGTTACCCAACCAATTTTGCCGATCCAGGTCACTTAAAAGATCTTGCAAATTTTGAGATATCAACGTTAACCCTGGCGAATAGGTTTGATAGTGGTCGGCAATATTTAAGGAGGGCTGGCCTTGCTGCAAAAACCATAAGGTCGCAGCTTCCGCCATCCGGTTAATGATGATAAACATCCGCAGCTGGATATCTGCGCTAACTTTGTTGTCCAACTCTTCGATGCCAGACCATAATTGGCGCAGATTGAATGTTGCCCGGGTAATGGCATAGGCCCGGGTAATATCCGGTGCGGTTTTGCCCGTTCTTTCTTTCATAACATAGACGAAAGAAGGCCCCACCCTATTGACCAAACTATTGGTAACGGCGGTTGCGATAATTTCCCGCCGCAAGCGATGATTTGAAATTCCTTGCCTATATTGTTGCTGAAGCGGCTTAGGGAAATATAGATAGAGGTCATCCACCAATTGTTGGTCATCCGGCAAACTTGAGGGCAGCAGTTCTTCATACAACGTCATTTTGGCATAGGCCAGTAGAATAGCGAGTTCTGGGCGCGTTAAGCCCAGTTGGGCGCTTTGGCGTTGCCGCAGCATTTCATCATCAGGCAAAAATTCAATGGCGCGGTCTAATTTCCCTTGTTTTTCCAAGGAACGCATGAAACGTGCTTGCTGGTCTAGCGACATCCATCCCAAATACTGTGATATGCTTAAAGCCTGACTTTGTAGATAATTATCACGAAGTACCAGTTGCCCCACTTCATCCGTCATCTTCGCCAGGAGAATATTGCGCTGATCAAGTTTCAAAGAACCTTGAGCCATCATTCCATTTAACAGGATCTTAATATTCACTTCATGATCGGAACAATCAACGCCCGCGGAGTTATCCAAAGCATCGGTATTGATACGTCCACCTTTTAGAGCAAATTCCACGCGCCCCAATTGGGTTAGGCCAAGGTTGGCCCCTTCCCCGACCACTTGGCAACGCAACGCAGCGCCATCAACACGCAACGCATCGTTGGCCCGGTCACCAACTTCAATATGGTTTTCCGAGCTTGCTTTGACATAGGTGCCAATCCCCCCAAAAAACAATAAATCTACCTGGCTGAGCAATAACAGGCGGATGAGTTCGGTGGGTGTCACCAATTCTTTCTTCAACCCGAAACATTGCCGGATTTCAGGGGACAATTTAATTGACTTGGCTTTCCGGTCAAAAACACCACCGCCCGGGGAAATGAATTGCGGGTTATAATCCGTCCAAGCAGATCTCGGCAAATCGAATAAACGTTTGCGCTCCTGCCAGCTGGTGGCGGGATCAGGATTAGGGTCAACAAAAATATGTAAATGGTTAAACGCCCCCAAAAGCCGCGTATGTTTTGATAATAACAGGCCGTTACCAAAAACGTCACCCGACATATCACCAACACCCACACAGGTGAAATCTTCAGACTGGATATCCTTACCCATTTCACGAAAATGGCGCTTGACCGTTTCCCAAACACCTCGGGCTGTAATAGCCATCTTCTTATGGTCATACCCAGCAGAGCCGCCAGATGCGAAAGCATCATCCAGCCAAAAACCATATTGCTGGGAAACTTTATTGGCGATATCGGAAAAAGTTGCCGTACCTTTATCAGCGGCAACCACCAAATAAGGATCATCATCATCCCGACGCACCACATCAATTGGCGCCACCACCTTATCTTTAACCAAATTATCCGTAATATCCAAAAGGCCGCTAATGAAGATTTTATAGCATTCAATGCCTTCTTGTTGGAAGGCATCACGACCACCCGTCACGGGTGGGTTTTTAACAACAAAACCCCCTTTGGAGCCAACGGGAACAATCACTGAATTTTTGACCATCTGGGCTTTCAGGAGCCCCAGAATCTCCGTGCGGAAGTCTTCACGGCGGTCAGACCAGCGGATCCCCCCCCGCGCGACCTTACCGCCACGCAAATGGATGCCCTCAACCCGCGGGCTATAGACAAATATTTCCACCATCGGGCAAGGAAGCGGCAATTCTTCAATTAAGCGTGAATTCAGTTTAAAAGAAATATAGCTTTTAATGTGTTGATCTGCAGTTTTTTGAAAAAAATTCGTCCGCAACGTTGATAAAATGGCATTTAAATACCGGCGGATAATACGGTCTTGATCAAGGTTGGTGACTGTTTCCAACAATTTCTCAATTTCTTGTTTCAAACCGTTTACAAGCTGAGCATCACAAGGTTGACCCGGGGTGAACATTGATTCAAACAGAACCACCAATTTACCGGTCAACGAAGGATTGGCGACCAAGGTTTCTTCCATATATTGCTGGCTGAACGGAATGGCCGCTTGCCGCAAATACTTACAATAAGCCCTTAATACAGTGACTTGACGCCAATTTAACCCCGCCCGCAGAATTAGCGCATTAAATCCATCATTTTCAATTTCCTTATTCCAAACACTTAAGTAACAATCCTGGAAATTAGACTGGGTTTTATCAATTTCCACTTGGTCGTGATAGGTCGTGACCATACTGAAATCATGAATCCACAATTTGCTGCCAGCGCCATGCGGTTCAACCACATAAGACATTTCACTGATCACGCGCAGGCCCATATTCTCCAAAACCGGCAAGGCATCCGAAAGACTAACTTGTTGGGAGGGGCTGTAAATTTTTAAATGGATTTGGTTGGCATCCGTACCCGCCGGGCGATACAGATGAAGCGTCAAGACGCGCGCCGACAAGCTTCGTTCAATCAACCCAATATCCGAAGCGGCCGTTTGTGGATCAAAATGTTCGCGGTAACTGGCCGGAAATGCCTCAACAAAACGCCGCATCATCCGTGGCGCTTTTTCGCCACCAAACTTTTCAACCAATATATCCCGAAGCCTGGCTTTCCATGACCTTCCTGTCTCTATCAGGCGGCGTTCCACCTCCTCCACATCGATCGTGATTTGATCAGCAGGATTGGTCCTAATGATTAAATACAGGCGAGATTGGGGATTGTCACTCACATAGCTATGAGTAGTTACCAATTGGCCCCCGAATGCCTTCACCAGCATTTCTTCAATCTGTTGACGCAGTTCACTGTCATACCGATCCCTCGGCAAACAGACAATGGCATAAAAAAGGCGCTTAAAGCTGTCACGCCTGACAAAAAGGGCCATCCGCTGTTTTTCCTGCAGCCGTAAAATATCCAGGGCGGTTTCATAAATATGCGTTTCATCCGCTTGGAATATCTCATCGCGCGGATATGTTTCCAAAATATGGCGGAACGATTTGGCGTTATGGCCGGGAACAGGGAAAGCAGCACGTTCAATGATTTTTGCCAGCTTCTTTCTTACAATCGGCACATCTTTCAAACTGCTATGGTACGCTTGGGCAGTTAATAACCCTACCAACAGGTAACAACCCTCCACTTTTCCTTGGGCTGACAATTTACCGATGACCACGACATCCATCAACGCATGGCGATGGACCGTTGAAAAGAAGCCCGCTTTGACCAATAATAAAGTTTTTTCAGCAGATAGCTGGGAAATCTCGGGGGGCAATTGATCATGGAAGCCCTGATCCGCATATAGTTTGAAAGCAGGATTCTTAAACATCCCCCATTCTTTCACACGCTTAGCGGCTGGCATTACGGGGGTAATAGCAGGGCCAAAATTATATTCCGCCATCCCCAAATAAGTAAAATGGTCATCATCCAACCATTGTAGGAATTGCTGATATTCCCCAACCTCTTTGGCTGGCATGTTGCCAAGCATTTTTTGGATGGCCTGGTTTTGCGCCCGCATCGCAGCCCAATCCCCAACCGCCAGTCGCACATCCTTCAAAACGTCGGTGATGGATTGCTGGATTTCCGCCATACGCTCGGGTGATGTTTGCTCACTGATGCGAATTTGCATAAAAGACTCGGGCAGGCTTTCACCCCCGCCTTTGCCCATTGGTTGGCGCTGACCTGCTTGGCGTTTCACCAGCAATACCGGATGGATAATCAAATAGACTGCCACATCCTGCTTCTGCAACGCTCGCACCACCGAATCCACCAGAAAAGACATATCATCATTAACAATTTCAATGATGGAATAAGGGCTTCGCCAGCCATGTTCTTGCTGTTTTGGGTTATATAGGCGCAGCTTGGCAATTCCCGGTTCACGCAAGGCACCCCAATTCCATAAGGATAAGGCAGCACCACACAAATTTTCAGGGGTTTCAATCAGTAAGTCTTCCGGGGACACATTGCTATAAAAACGCTTAATAAACTCCTGCACTTCCAATTGGGGCGTTTTTAATAGGGTTTTTGACAGTTGGATCACCTGATCCAATAAATCTTGTTTTGATTTTTCAGCCTGATGTACCATGGAATCGCCCACACCTTCGAATAGACAATGAAGAAAAATGATGATCTAACCGTCAATATCTGCGCTTGACCAAGATTGCTGTGTGACGGCTTTCTCCTGATTTAACCGGGATTATCGGCTTTCTTTAAAAAAACGCAATTGTTTTCATAAAAGATAATACAAAAAAATATCGTGATGACGTATGAGCTTTTTGCTAACAGTACCCAACAAAAAAGCGTACCCCTCTGCAGGGTACGCTTTTTATTACTCGTTTTAAGCAATTATCCTTAAGGATTAATAGCCAAACAAAGCCACGGCGTAAATGATAAACCAAACACCAAGAACAATGGCAGCAATGCCCAATGGCCCTTGGTAAACAGCCAATTTCGCACGCAATGCTTCAGATTTGGCCCTTGCTTGCTCGTTGCCGCTGGTCATTTTGCTGATAAAGCCGAAGCCCAACAAGAAACCCAGAAACACCTGAACCAAAGTCAGAAGCAGATAGGAAACCAAAAGAATCGGCATGTTTGTCAAGAAACCAAAATGCATTAATATGTCAAATATCAACCTAAAAAGACCCCAAAAGAGTACGATGATACCAAAAATACCTTGAAACGGTACTAATTTGTTTAACATTTCTTGAGCCTTAGGATTTTGGCCTGCCAATAAACTAGGCGCAGCTAAAAGCCCTAACAATATCGATATCACAGCGGTAAAATAAAAAGCAGCCATAATTTTTTCCCCTATTCTTAAAAGGTTTTAAAGTTGTTACAAAAACACGACTATTGAAATGGAATATCTATTAATCAATAGCCAATCAACAAATTAGTAAAATGTTTACCCTAACTTGCAAAGTTTTCAAAGGAATTTATCTCTCCGCAAGCATTATTTCCCTAATATCGTCCTAATTGCAATGTTTATTTAATATTTTGTTGCAAATAAGTCACGAATACGCCTGTTTTGCGCGGTGAAGGCATCAAACCATCTGCGCTGATTTTTGCAATAACTCTATATCCTAAAAAATAATGGTTGAATTTTTTCATACTTTCCCTATGTTCAGGACTTAGTTAAAAGACCAATTTTCGAAGGAAATTAGGGGTCGTAGCTCAGTTGGGAGAGCGTCTCGTTCGCAATGAGAAGGTCAGGGGTTCGATTCCCCTCGGCTCCACCACATTTCAAAACAACTAGGTGTGTTTGCTTATATTACTAATACTATTACCCGACATTAGGGAGTGGCAATCCCTTGGTAATCAAATCTAGGCTCATCACAAAATAAATTAGCCATACTTTTTAGTCTGAAACCCGTCATTTAATTATCTGGTATTTTCTCAAAAACCCAACTTTTGTTTATTTTCCATAACATCAGCTATCCCAATAAAAAGCAGCCTTATAAGCGGGATACACCATCTGTTTTTGTTGCCCAAAACTCTAATGTGTTTTTATACTTGACAAAAATAATTATTAGGATATCCTGTAATGTTCTACGCTTGTTAATATATTAGCCGATAACTTCTAGAACTTCTAGGAAGCTAATAGATACAGATACAAATAAATCTGGAAATAATAAAAGCTTACATAAGCCTAAAAAGATCTGGGCAACTACAAAGGTCCCGGTCAAGCAGTAGATTTCTAAAAAATATAAGTAAAAAACAGATCCCTGTCCTGAGTGATTCATAAATGATTCATATTTTAGATGGGGATTGATGTTTCGCCGTCACGGCATTTAATCATAGCTAAGGAGGCTATTTATCATGGAAAATAAAAATAATACCAATAAAGATTTTAAAATAGATGTAAACAAAACGGATAAAACTTACCAAGGTTCAGCTAATCAGGCCCACAGACAATCTGACAGTTCCCTGAACCCAGGCCAAGCTCAACCAAAACAAAACATGGGTTCAAAAAATGGTGCAACAGGTGGCCAGGAGCATCAATCAACTGGCACTTACCAGCAATCTAGTAACAGTAATTACAGGAACCAGAACCGGCCAGGTGGCGCCCATTCTGCCCCCCAACCAAGCAATCCTGGTCAGCAGAACCACAATCAAAACAAGCCTGGCGCATCTTTTGACAAAACCCCTTATAATACAACATCAAATCCTGGCCAGCAAAAACCCGGCCGTGTAGGAGATCCTTATAAAAAACCCGCTGTTAGTGATCCTCAAACTTCTTACACACCCAGCCAATATAACCCGGACAAAAAAGCTGGTTTTGACTATCGCCAACCTGAAGGTGGAAAGCGTCCTACCTATGCCCCAACTGAAGATGGTGAGGGGGAACAAAATATTTCTGCCGAACAGCTTGATAATTCAGGAGAATCGGAGTACGAAAACGGCAAGGAAGTGAGTTCTAGGGAGTTTGGTTCGAATAAAAATTCGGCCTCCACAGATTATGGTCAATCTGCTAACCCTAAAACAAGCCCTAAGGCGAACGAAGGTAATCAAAACCACAATAAGCAAAAGCCTTCTCCTGTGGAATCATATGAAACTTCGGATAAAAACCGCAATCAGGGTCTGGGAAGAGATAATCCTAGAAACATTAGGAAGTAAGGCTCCTATCCCTTCTGAATTGGCTTTCAATTAATGCCAGGATGCCAATAAGTGGGAACCTTAACTGCGAAACAAATGAAAACAGTGCGTCGAAGCCTCGGCCTTAGTGCCGAGGCTTTCGGCCGTGTTGTCGGTTTGAAGGGAATTAATGCGGATGTAACGGTCATGCGGTGGGAAAATGGTTTGCGCTCCCCCTCCGAAAATACCATTAACTTCATTGCTGATATATATAAAAAACATTATTTAGAAAAATTCTTGAAATCATTTGCGGACTTTGTCAGCAAAACAGAAAAAATTCCGCAGGCAGTTGTTTTGGTTCAGTGCTTTGAAGAAAAGGACTATCATGCGTTTTTGGGGTTGAATTTTATCCCCTTCTGGATGCAAAAAAAGGCGATTGATTTAACCAGCCTGATCATCAAGCAAATGGGCATGGCAGTACTCCCTTCAGAAGCTAATCAAAACAATTATTTTCGCTGGTTGGAGAAAAGAGGATGGGATGATGATCAATCCCATCGAGCCTCATTTATTGTCCATATGAAGTTCGTCGATTGATGCATGGACCTTAAATATCCATAAGATGCCGCAAATGATGGTTTTGCAGCCGTTTAGATACAATAATTGTCCTGATCCTAACCATCAATAAGGTCAAGAAAAGACAGAAAAATGCCGCCATCATGATGAGTAAGGGATACAGGAAACTCGCATCAATCGTGGGCCCGTCTAGCCGGATCAAACTGGCAGGCTGATGTAAGGTATACCACCAATCCACGGAAAATTTGATAATGGGGATATTGATCCCCCCCACCATGGCCAGCAAAGCTGCGGCCCGCGCCGCCATTTCTTGATCCTCAAAGGCACGGCGTAAAATAAGAATACCTAAATACAGAAAAAAGAGGATAAGGGTCGAGGTTAAGCGCGCGTCCCAAACCCACCAAGTTCCCCACATTGGCTTGCCCCATAAAGAACCAGTAATAAGGGCCAAAAAGGTATAAATTGCCCCGATAGGAACAGCTGCCTGTATCATCATATCCGCAACCCTCGCCCGCCACACTAAAAAAACAAAGCCCCAACAGGCAATCAGGGTATAAATGATTAGTCCAATTGAGGCCGCAGGCACATGGACATACATAATCCGCACGGTTTCGCCCTGCTCCATATCCGCAGGCGAGATAAATAAGCCCCCATATAACCCGACAGCCATCAACACAAATGTTATGCTGGCGATCCACGGCAATAACCTAGCAATCAGCCCGTCTAGGGTATAAATATTGGTAAAAATACGTCGCATTTTTATGCCTGACTCCTCACCCCGTTGATACTGTTTACCCGTAGCGTAACACCAATCCTGTCATCCAAGGGCATAGAATTAAAAAGAATAAAAACAAGGCGGTTAACGCGCTGATATTCACCCAAATTGACGACGATGCCTCAAAGATAGGTTGCGATAATTCGGCCCCAAAAATTAATACAGGCAGCATTAAAGGTAATAGGATAATCGCGATTACCAATTGTTGGCCTTTCGCTTTTAAAGTAAAGGCAGCACCCATAACAGTCAATAAACTAAAGCTAGGTAAGGCTATCAAAAACCCTAAGGTTAATCGACCTAATTGCGCCAACGGGAATTGTAGCAAAAGAGCGGCGCAAGGGACAGCCAGCAGTACTGTTGGTACCATAATCATCATATGGCGCAAACTTTTAGCTACCGCTAATTGCCAGCCAGGCACCGACAAGCTAAGCATTTGGTCCAAGGTTCCGTCCTCTAGGTCTTCTTTCCATAAACGGTCGATCGGTAAAAACCCTGTCA
Source organism: Alphaproteobacteria bacterium (assembly GCA_044227605.1). GTDB lineage: Bacteria > Pseudomonadota > Alphaproteobacteria > JAEUKQ01 > JAEUKQ01 > JAEUKQ01. Next base: position 11,261 of record JBGAWJ010000003.1, on the reverse strand, counting down.
ATACAAATAAAACCCAAATAATCCCACCCGAAACCTTGGCAAGCCCTTGATGGTCACCCCCAGTCGTAATCGCAAAAATCGTCCCCGCCAAAACGAAAAAAACCGATGAAATGATGATGTCATTTTGTTGCCGCCACCCCGTTAGAATTTCCCGAACAACCAATCCGTAAAATTGCCCAAACATATGCTTAATCCTTATCCTTGATAGGCGGATGGATAAGGAATGATCTTACCCCGTTCCAGTAAAAAAGGCGTTAAGGCAGGATGATGGATAAGTTGGTGGCTGCTCATGATCACAATGCCTTGATTTTTGAGGAATTGATCCAATTGCTCCTGAAATAACAGCGCAGCTTCGCTGTCTAAAGATGTCAAAGGTTCATCAAGCAACCAAAGATTACTTTCCAAGGCGCATAAACGGGCCAATGCCAACCTACGTTGTTGGCCCGCAGACAAGTTTTGTGTTACCTGATCTGCTAACTGCCCCAATCCCCAATATTCCAACCATTTTTCTAATGATAATTTGGTGGCGGCAGGATAATATAGCATCGCCGCTAACCGCAGATTTTCCTTAACGGTCAGGATGTTTTTTAAACCATTTTGATGCCCCAAATAACCAATTTTCATATCCACCGCTTCCCGAAACTGCTGGTGATCCCATAATATTTTACTGTGCGGGGCAAGATATAAAATGCCAGCCAACCCTTTAATTAAAGTTGTTTTACCGGCGCCATTCGCCCCTAAAATAATTGCCCCACTACCCTTTTCGAGCTGAAAAGAGATTTTTTTTAGGATAGCTACCCCATTGCGGCTATAGGACATATTGGCGACGGTTAACATATCAGTTTTCTGAAGCATTCTTTACGTGAAAGATTATTTAACATCTTTCAGTTTATAAAGAATAAATCAGAATGCATAGAATTATTCTTCATCATCCCTTGCCGTAAAAAGATTGACGAAATAAAAGACAAGTTCCATGATGAATCACTGAAAGAATATAAAGTAAGAAAGTAGATTTTTTATAATCCGGTACGGGATGGAGAATAATTGTGCAAGTGGGAAAAGACAGCTTAAAGGTGCGCGCCAAGCTAAAAATAGGCAATCAAACCTTTGATTATTTCAGCCTAAAAATCGCGCAGCAAAAATTAGGTGATATATCCAAGTTACCTTATTCTTTAAAGATCTTGCTGGAAAATTTATTGCGTTATGAAGATGGGCGTACTGTTACAACCCGTGATATCCAAGCCTTGGTGGATTGGACAAAAACAAAAAAATCTAATCAAGAAATCGCTTTTCGCCCTGCCCGGGTATTGATGCAAGATTTTACGGGCGTGCCTGCCGTTATTGACTTAGCGGTCATGCGGGACGCCATGGTTAAGATGGGGGCCGATCCAAGAAAAATTAATCCCCTATCGCCCGTGGATTTAGTGATCGACCATTCCGTGATGGTTGATTATTTCGGTACACCGGATGCTTTTCGTAAAAATGTTGAATTGGAATATCAGCGAAATGGCGAGCGATATGCCTTTTTGCGCTGGGGTCAAACCGCTTTTAATAATTTTCGGGTGGTGCCGCCTGGTACCGGGATTTGTCACCAAGTGAATGTGGAATATCTGGCCCAAGTAGTTTGGTCAACAGAAGGGCAAGATGCGCAAAACCATAAAAGTGTTTTAGTGTATCCAGATACCGTGGTTGGAACCGACAGCCACACCACCATGGTTAACGGGTTGGCGGTACTCGGATGGGGGGTTGGTGGGGTCGAGGCCGAGGCCGCAATGCTTGGCCAGCCCATTTCCATGACCATTCCGGAAGTCGTTGGTTTTAAGCTAACCGGCCAATTAAAAGAGGGCACAACGGCCACTGATTTAGTGCTTAACATCACCCAAATGCTTCGCGAAAAGGGTGTGGTAAACAAATTTGTTGAATTTTATGGCCCAGGCTTAAATCATTTGACCTTGGCCGATCGGGCAACCATCGCCAACATGGCGCCGGAATACGGCGCAACCTGTGGATTTTTCCCAATTGATGCGGAAACAATTCGGTATTTGAAATTTACCGGTCGTCCTTTAGCGCAATGTGAATTGGTTGAGCATTATGCCAAGGAACAAGGGTTGTGGCGGGATGAAAAGAGTGAACCCATATTTACGGAAACGCTCGGATTAGATATCAGTACAGTCGAGTCTTGCCTAGCTGGCCCAAGGCTGCCCCAAGAAAAAGTTTTATTAAGCCAAGCCAAAAATAATTTTATATCTTCTCTGACGGGATTTGGTAAAAAATCTGCTGTTGTCCGTACAATTTCCACCATGAACAATACCACGGAATTAATGGATGGCGATGTGGTGATTGCAGCGATCACCAGCTGCACCAACACCTCAAACCCCAGCGTGATGCTGGGGGCAGCCTTGCTTGCCAAACATGCCAATGAAAAAGGCTTGAAAGTGAAGCCTTGGGTTAAAACATCTTTGGCCCCTGGTTCCCAAGTCGTTACGGATTATTTCGCCAAAGCAGGCCTTCAAAAGGAATTAGATAAAATTGGGTTCCATTTGGTCGGTTATGGCTGCACCACCTGTATCGGCAACTCAGGCCCCTTGCCTGCAAAAATCGCCGAAGCCATCGAAAAGAAGCAGTTGGTTGTCTCAGCCGTTTTATCCGGCAATCGGAATTTCGAAGGCCGCGTTAATTCTTTGACAAGGGCGAATTACTTAGCTTCCCCCATGTTAGTGGTGGCATATGCCCTGGCGGGGACAATGGCTATTGATCTTTTAACAGATCCAATCGGTTTCAATCAAAAAGGCAGTCCTGTCTACCTTAAGGATATTTGGCCTAGCAATCATGAGATTGATGCGGCCGTTCGTCAATCTATCACACCCGAGATGTTCCAAAAACGGTATGGTTTGGTTTTTGAGGGGGATGTATGGTGGCAAAATATAAAAATCCCCCAGGGAATGAATTATCAATGGGATAAAAAATCAAGCTATGTTCGCCAAGCTCCTTATTTTAACAACTTCCAATCTTCTCCGGCAGAGCCAAAAAATATCACAGGGGCCCGCATATTAGCGGTGCTTGGGGATAATATTACAACAGACCATATATCACCTGCAGGTTCGATTGAGCAAAACAGCCCGGCGGGCCTATATTTGGCGGGATTAGGCGTGCGACGGGAAGATTTCAATTCCTATGGCGCCAGGCGCGGTAACCATGAAGTGATGATGCGCGGCACCTTTGCCAATATCCGTTTACGCAATGAACTAGTTCCCGGGAAAGAAGGGGGTTTTACGCGGACAAGTGATGGACAAATTGTATCTATTTATGATGCCGCCATGCAGTATCAAAAAACCCAAGTACCATTGGTGATTGTGGCCGGGAAAGAATATGGCACCGGCTCTTCCAGGGATTGGGCTGCCAAGGGGCCTAAATTATTAGGGGTGGAGGCGGTGGTTGCCGAAAGCTTTGAACGTATCCATCGGTCTAATTTGATTGCCCTGGGCATTTTGCCTTTACAATTCCATCCAGGCACCACCCGTCAACAACTCCAATTGAACGGCACCGAGCTTTTGAGCGTTATTGGGATTTCCCATGAATTGAAAACAAAAATGGGTTTAACGCTAATGATCCACAGGGAAAACGGGCAAAGTGAGCAAATCCCGGTTATATTGGCAATCAATACAGAGGATGAAATCCAATATTATAAAAATGGCGGCATCCTTCCCTATGTTTTACGTCAATTGGTAAAAAAATAACCCGTTTAATTTATCGATGAGAAAGTAACCTTGTGGTTCTTGCTCAAAAATTTGTGCGTCATTTTTCTGAGGGATATGAAGACTTGATATTTTTGCATAACCCATAAAAATGTCTTCTATATTTTAATAGAAGTGTCGAGGCAAAAGCACCCTCTTCCCTATCAAGCGCAATGCCACAGCGTCCATCAGAACGGGACGTACGCGCTGTCAATGTATCGCTGCGTAAGTCCGCAAACCGTTCTGTATTGATTCCTATCCAGTTTGGAAAAATGCTGCTATCTACAGCAGAGGTTTTCAAATAACCAGGGTGCAATCAGCGATGATTACGCCAATGAAAAATCCGTCAATTACCCTTGATTAAGGGAACGCCTTAAGAATTTTTGCAATCGCTGATGATATTCTTTGGGGTTCAGCAATTGCTCGCCCTCGCTCAGGCGTGCTTGTTCATAGATGATCCAGGCCATATCCTGCAAATCATCCGCCTGGCCGGTTTTTTCCAAATAAATACTTAAGTCCCGGATTAGGGGGTGACGCGCGTTAATTTCCAAAATCCGTTTGGTTTTCTGGTGGGTTTGCTTATATTGGCGTAAAAGTTTTTCCAACCGTATATCTGCATCCCCTGCCTCAGATACTAGGGAAGCCAGACTATCTTGCAAGGTTTGCGAAGGCTGCACGTCTTTGACCACATCTTTCAAGGCCATGCGGAATAGGGTAAAAACCCCCTCAACCACGGGTTGATTGACGGATTCGGAAGGGGTCGAGGAAGCAGGGGAAATTTTATTTAAATCATGCCCACTGCGGGTTACAGAAACCAATTTCTTGCCTTCGATCTCGCCAATATTAGGAATCCAAAATTCATCAATTGGGTCAACCATCAATAGCACATCAATTTGGCGTTCCTTAAACCCTTCCAAATAATGGCTTTTTTGCGCTTGCTCGATGTTATCAGCAGATAAGTAGTAAATGTCCTGCTGATTGGGCTTCATTTTGGCAACATACTCAGACATGGAAACCAGTTTATTATCCTGGCTATTAACGGCCCGGAACAGTTTTAATAATTGCGGACGGTATTCGTAATCCTCCCACAACCCTTCTTTCAATACCTGGCCAAAATTCTGCCAGAATTTTAGGTATTCTTCGGGTGACTGGTCTGCCTTCTTTTGTAGTTCTGCCAAAATCTTTTTAACCAAATTTTGCCGGATTTTACCGAGGATGGGATTATCCTGCAACGTTTCGCGGCTGATATTTAAGGGCAGATCCTCTGAATCAACAATGCCTTCCATAAAGCGCAGCCATTTCGGTAATAATCCTGGGGCATGATCAGTTACAAACATGCGTTTGACATGTAAGCGCAGATGACCACGATGTTCGGGATGAAAAAGATCAAATGGACGCTCCGAGGGGATAAACAGTAAAGCCGTGTAGTCCAGTTTCCCTTCTGCTTTGAAATGCAGTGTTGCCCAGGGATCTTCCCCTGCATGGATTAAATGCTTATAGAATTCGTTATATTGTTGGGTGGTAATATCGGTCTTGCCCCGCATCCACAAGGCCGTCGCTTGATTAAGCTTTTCCTGCTTTCCTTGGTGATCCAGGATAATGGGTAAATTAATATGATCGGAATATTTATGGATAATTTCTTTTAAAACCGCGGGATCCAAAAATCTTTCTTCCGCTTTTTTTACATGCAAAATAATCTCAGTTCCACGCCCACCCACAGTAAAAGAGTCGATGGTGAATTCCCCCTTACCCTCGGAAACCCATTTAAATCCCTTATCTTCACCCGCTTTTTTGGAAATGACCTCAACCCGGTCGGCCACCATAAAAGCCGAATAAAAACCAACCCCGAACTGCCCGATTAAACTTGGTTTGGCAGCTTTCTCATCCGCGTTATCTAGTTGCTCTTTTAAAAACTTAGCCGTGCCACTATGGGCAATAGTCCCAAGGTTGGTGATTAATTCCTCTTTATTCATGCCGATACCATTATCACTGATGTGAAGAGAACGATCTTTCTGATTGATTTTGAGGGTGATTTGCAAATGGATATTGTCTTCAAGCAACCCGGAATTGGTAACCGCCAGATAGCGCAGTTTATCGCAAGCATCCGCAGCATTTGCAATCAGTTCGCGCAGGAAAACAGATTTATCACTATATAAAGAATGCGTAACAATTTCCAAAAGCCTGCTGACTGATCATCCAAAATAAAAGAAGGTTTTTGTTTTTTTTCAATTATACGCGGTTTTAAGCAAAAAGTTTCACGCACATATTGTTTTTGATATAAGATGAACTTACTTTCTTATCAAGAATTTTTGACACACAGGAGTGTGTTTTGCCTGAACATTCTAGCAAAAGTAAAATTGTTGCGGTTCTTGGCCCTACCAATACGGGCAAAACCTATTTGGCCATGGAGCGTTTGTTAGGCCATTCCTCTGGGATGATTGGTTTTCCCCTAAGGCTTCTGGCGCGTGAAAATTATGACCGTGCCGTCCGTCTGCGAGGATCCGAGCATGTGGCGTTGATTACGGGCGAAGAAAAAATCATCCCTGCTAAAGCAAAATGGTGGATTTGCACCGTTGAATCCATGCCCATTGACAAGAAGGTGGATTTTTTAGCGGTCGATGAAATCCAGTTGGCGGCCAACCCAGAACGCGGCCATATTTTTACCCAGCGCCTCATGCATGCCCGTGGACTTTCGGAGACCATGTTCATGGGGGCGGATACCATCCGTTCTTTGCTGAGATCTTTATTACCGGGTGTTGAATATATTGATCGGCCGCGGATGTCCGTGTTATCGCATGTCGGACATCAAAAATTATCGCGCCTGCCCAAACGCAGTGCCATTATTGCCTTTTCTTTTGAAGATGTATACCGAATTGCTGATTTGCTTCGGCATCAAAGCGGCGGCACATCGATCGTGATGGGCGGGTTAAGCCCCCGCACCCGCAATGCCCAGGTTGAAATGTACCAAGCTGGCGAAGTTGATTACTTGGTGGCCACCGATGCCATCGGCATGGGTCTGAATATGGATATCCACCATGTTGCCTTTGCCAAATTGAAAAAATTTGACGGCCGTTATTTAAGGCGTTTGGAAGCGCCTGAACTAGCCCAAATTGCGGGTCGGGCGGGCCGCCAGCTAACCAATGGCAGTTTTGGGACAACGGAAAATTTGGATCCTTTGGAACAGGATTTGGTGGAGTCAATTGAAAATCATCGCTTTGATATGTTGCAACAGATCCAATGGCGCAATCACCAATTGGAATTTAGGTCACCTTTGAGCCTTTTACAAAGCTTAGATAAAAAATCACCCTACCCTTTTTTAAGAAAATCCTCTGAAGCGGATGATTATGCGGCTTTATTGCAATTATCTAAAGATCCAGAAATTGCCTCCCTTTGTAAAAATTACCTGCATACCTTCCTGTTATGGGATGTTTGCCAGATTCCTGATTTCCGTAAGATCATGACAGATGCCCACACCCAGTTATTAAAACAGATTTTCCTTTTTTTACATCAATATCAGCATATCCCTAAAGATTGGGTGGCATCGCAAATTGAACGTTTGAATCATGTAGGGGGCGATATCGATGCTTTGATGGCCAGGCTTGGACATATCCGCACTTGGACTTATATAGCCTACCGCCCCAACTGGCTTGCCAATCCACTAGAATGGCAGGAAAGAACGCGCACTATCGAAGATAAGCTGTCAGATGCCCTGCACCACCAATTAACCCAACGTTTTGTGGATCGCCGCCACACAGTCCTAACCAAACAATTACATGGAAAAACCGATATTTTGGCCGGAATCTTGAAAGACGGCCAAGTGATCGTCGAAGGCTATCCGATTGGTTGGTTGCAAGGATTCCGTTTTGTGGCGGACAGCACACAGGGCCTTTCTGCCCATCACCAATTACACCATGTGGCAAGACGGGCATTGCGCCAAGAAATAAATAAACGGATACAGCAATTACAAAAGTCCCCTGATCACCTCCATTTGACCCAGGCCGGGGAAATTGTCTGGCAAGATATGGCAATTGCCCAGTTAACCAAGGGTAAGAACATATTAACCCCCCAATTAAAACTGGCAGGTGATGATTTATTGGAACCTACCCAACAAATTGCTTTCACTCAACATTTACATCAATGGCTAGCAACCCATTTGCAAAGCCAGATGCCTGATTTTTACGGTGTCATGGAAGACAGCAGCCTGCCCCCTCTAGGAAAAGGGTTATTGTTTCAACTCCAACAATCCCTTGGTTTTATGACGAAAAACATGCTGGGTGAGATGTGGACGGATTTGCTGAAGTTTCGCCCTATTTTAGCAAGACATCGCATAGTTTTCAGCGATCATGCGGTTTGGTTAAAATCCGCTTTCCAAGGAAAAACATTTTTTCTCAGGCATCTCTTGTGGAAAATTTTCAACGCACCCGCTGAAACACTTGAATATAAAAACCGGCCTTTATTTTACATCCGTAAAAACACTCCTACTTTTTGTTATGAAGCCCTTGGCTATCACATGCTGAAAAAATTGGCTGTTCGGGCAGATATTTTGGAAAGAATCGACAGATATTTTAAGAGGCTTGCGGCAAAGGGGGATTTTCAGCTGAAGTCAGATCTTCTAGGACAATTCCCAGCCAAAATTCATGAATTTGCACTTATTTTAGCTTTTTTAGGATACCAAAAGTATCGCACCGAAGAGGGAGATTTTTATAAACCCTTATCCAAACCTGTCAAACCATTTACCAGAAATAAATTCCGGCCCGTCAATCCCCACTCACCTTTTGCCAACTTAAAAAATTTACTGGCGGCTAAATGAATACAACCTCCCAACCACCTCCCAAAACTAGGCTTGATAAATGGTTATGGTGCGCCAGATTCTTAAAGACCCGCAGTGCTGCCACCCTTTTTTGTACAGCAACCCGGATCAGGATTAATGGGCATGCCGTGCAAAAAGGCGGGGCTTTTGTCCAAATAGGCGATGTGTTAACATTTGCTTGGCATGACCGAATTTGTGTTTTAGAAATTGTAGCGATTGCCGTCAGACGCGGCCCTGCCGTTGACGCAAAAAAATTATATAAAGAACTGACCGCCAACCCTGGCTTGCCGCCTCAATATTGAATAATTGGCAGCGTGGGTATGTGTTAAAATATTTATTTGCGCGTATCTATAATAATGATATTTTGACCAGTAAAAAGATGATCATTTGCCAAAAATATTTGTTTGAGATATGGTCGGCAAGAATAAAATCGGGTTAGACCCACTTGAAAGGCATAGGCCATGGCATTGGCAAAAGTTTTACTGGATGATAAATATTCTTTAGAAACCGGCCGGGTATATTTAACGGGCACCCAAGCTTTGGTTCGTTTACCTATGATGCAACGCAGGCGTGATGAAAAGGCGGGGTTAAACACCGGTTGTTTTGTCAGCGGTTATCGGGGATCACCCTTAGGAGGTGTTGACCTGGCTTTGTGGCGGGCGCGTAAGTTTTTAAAATCCCACCATATTTATTTCCAACCCGGGATTAATGAAGATTTGGCAGCAACCGCTATTTGGGGCAGCCAACAAACCCAATTATTTGGGGATCACAAATATGACGGCGCTTTTGCCATGTGGTATTCGAAAGGCCCAGGCATCGACCGTTCCGGTGATGCCTTGCGACATGGTCATTTAGCAGGCAGCTCAAAACATGGGGGGGTATTGCTTTTAGCAGGGGATGACCATGGCAGCAAATCCTCAACCACCGCCAATCAATCTGAATTGACCTTTGTGGATTTAGGGATCCCGATTTTCAACCCCTCTAATGTACAGGAATTTTTAGATTTAGGTATCCATGGATGGGCATTGTCGCGCTATTCCGGCTGTTGGGTTGCGTTTAAAACAATTGCGGAAACGGTGGATTGCTCCGCATCTGTCTATGTTGACCCCCACCGCGTGGTGATCAAGACCCCAACCGATATGATTTTGCCGCCGGAAGGCCTTAATATCCGTAGCCCGGATTCCCCTTTGGTAACCGCCAGCGCGCTGTATCAGGAAGAATTACTGCACCGCTATAAATTACCGGCTGCCCTGGCGTATGCCCGGGCTAATAATCTCGATCAAACCATTTGGTTGCCCCCAAAAAAACGTTTGGGGATCATTACCTGTGGCAAATCTTACCTGGACGTCCGGCAAGCTTTTAAAGATTTGGGAATTGATGAGAAATTAGCCACCAATATTGGAATTGGCCTTTATAAAGTGACCATGACCTGGCCCTTAGAAAATGAGGGCGCCTTACGTTTTGCGAAAGGGTTTGAAGAAATCCTGGTGGTTGAGGAAAAACGCCCACTTCTGGAAAACCAACTAAAAGAATATTTGTATCATGTCCCCGCAGACCAGCGTCCCAGGATTTATGGGAAAACAGATGAACAAAACCGATGGCTGTTGCCCCCTACCAATGAATTAAACGCCGATCAGATCAGCCAAGTGATTGCGGCACGCCTGAAGCCGTTTTACAGCAATGAGATGATCACAAATCGCCTTCTGATGCTGAAGCAGAAAACCGAAAGCCTGTCTAAATATCAGCCAGCTATGAAACGCTTGCCTTATTTTTGTTCGGGTTGCCCCCATAATACTTCCACGAAAGTGCCGGAGGGAAGCAGGGCTTACGGCGGCATCGGCTGTCATATTATGGCCTTGTGGATGGACCGGGGCAACGACACTTTTACCCAAATGGGCGGCGAAGGGACAACCTGGATTGGCCAAGCCCCTTTTTGTAAAACGGAACACATCTTTCAAAATTTGGGCGATGGGACTTACTTCCATTCCGGTTTATTAGCAATCCGGGCGACATTGGCGGCCAATGTTAATATTACTTTTAAAATCCTTTATAATGATGCAGTGGCCATGACCGGTGGCCAGCCGGTTGACGGGCAGTTAGATGTATTATCCTTGGTTAAGCAATTGCAGGCAGAAGGCGTTAAACGCATCGCCATTGCCAGCGATGAACCTGAGAAATACCCAACCTCAGGCCTAGTCACGACCGATGTCACGGTGCATCACCGCGATGATTTGGATAAAATCCAAAAAGAATTCCAAAAAATTCTTGGCACCACCGTTATTGTCTATGACCAAACCTGTGCGGCTGAAAAAAGGCGGCGGCGCAAACGGGGGCTGATGGTTGATCCCCCCAAAAGATTAGTGATCAATGAAGCGGTTTGTGAAGGTTGCGGCGATTGCGGCGTGCAATCCAACTGTTTATCCATTGTCCCTGTAGAAACCGAATTCGGCCGGAAACGGGCCATTGATCAGTCGACCTGCAATAAAGATTATTCCTGTGTCAAAGGTTTCTGCCCAAGCTTTGTTACCATCAAGGGCGGCCAGTTAAAAAAACCTGAGATTGCTAAAGTCACCTTAACCCCTACCATTTTGCCCACCCCCACCCTACCAGACTTGACGCAACCCTATAATATCCTAGTCACCGGGGTTGGCGGCACCGGGGTTGTCACGATCGGCGCATTGCTTGGGATGGCCGCTCATTTGGAAGGGAAAGGCTGT
>JBGAWJ010000039.1:0-12606 GCA_044227605.1 Alphaproteobacteria bacterium | reverse complement strand
GCTGCCAAGCGGAAGTGATTAACGTCTGTTCGGCTGGAAAGACCACTTTTTACCATCAGCCAACCCATTAATCCTTGGCCCATGATTAATAACGATATACCAATCCCCCCTGTCTTCAGATAGAACGGAAGTTTATGCCTTAGCCAAAAAAATAAAAAAGGTACAATAAAAACTAGACCAATTAAACGCCCCCACAAACGGTGGATATATTCCCACCAAAATATTCCTTTGAATTCTTCTAAAGTCATCTGTGGATAAATTAATTGAAATTCAGGGATTGCTTGATACGCCCTAAAAGTTTTTTGCCAAGCATCGATTGTTAGAGGTGGAAAAATCCCGCTGATCGGTTGCCACTCAACAATCGATAAACCCGAGTCGGTTAATCTTGTTAATCCGCCAATAACTACCGCCCCATATACCATTAGGCAAGATATGATCAACCACCAACGGATATCGGCTCTTGGTCTGAATAAGGGTGTCTGCAATTTTTTTTTTGATGGCATGGCTTATTTTTTAAGTAATAGAGGATATGGCTTATCGTTTCATTATAAAACAATTTTTTGAATTGTCAGGATGGCAAATTAGCAAGATCAACTCTTATCACCAATAAGGATTTTCTTATCCCTCATATATTTATAAATTTTAAGATGTGTAAAAGGATAAGGATAACAGAGCAGATTGATAAAATAATTTATAAAATCTATTGACATATGAAACTGCAGTTCCTACATCACTAGCACTCAGGCATTGCAAGTGCTAACAGAGTTGTTGATACTCTATGCGATTGCCATGATCAAGCGATATATACAATAATTACACGATTATTTCAGGAGAAGATGAATGAAATTTAGGCCGCTTCATGACCGCGTTCTAGTTCGTCGCGTTGAGCAAGACGAAAAGACACCAGGCGGAATTATAATACCCGATACAGCCAAAGAGAAACCGATGCAAGCTGAAGTCTTAGCTGTTGGCGAAGGCGCCCGTAACGAAGACGGAAAGTTACAGCTATTGTCTGTTAAAGTTGGTGACATTGTGCTGTTTGGCAAATGGTCTGGCACAGAAGTTAGGGTGAATGGCGAGGATTTATTGATTATGAAAGAATCCGACATCATGGGCATTGTTGAAGATGCTCCAAAAATTACCAACAAAAAGAAATAACCATAGAGGAGTTTTAATATTATGGCTGCTAAAGACGTAAGATTTGGCGCGGAAGCCCGTGAGAAGATGCTTCGCGGCGTTGATATTTTAGCCAATGCCGTGAAGGTTACGTTAGGCCCTAAAGGTCGTAACGTTGTTATTGAAAAATCTTTTGGCGCACCCCGGATTACAAAAGATGGTGTGACGGTTGCCAAGGAAATTGAATTGGCGGATAAATTTGAAAATATGGGCGCTCAAATGGTGCGCGAAGTTGCTTCAAAAACCAATGATAAAGCTGGTGATGGGACAACGACAGCAACTGTTTTAGCGCAAGCTATTGTTCGGGAAGGCGGTAAGTCAGTTGCTGCTGGAATGAATCCGATGGATTTGAAGCGCGGTATTGATTTGGCGGTTCAAGCAGTCATCGAAGATGTTAAAAAGCGTTCCAAAAAAGTGTCAACCAAGGAAGAAATTGCACAAGTTGGTACTATCTCGGCCAATGGTGAAAAATCAATTGGCGATATGATTGCCAATGCGATGGAGAAAGTTGGCAATGAAGGCGTTATTACGGTCGAAGAAGCCAAAGGTATGGAAACAGAATCCGATGTTGTCGAAGGGATGCAGTTTGACCGCGGTTACCTGTCACCCTATTTCGTAACCAACCCAGAAAAAATGCAAGTGGAATTAGATTCCCCATTCATTTTGTTACATGAAAAGAAACTGACAAGTTTACAGCCGATGTTACCGGTACTCGAAGCTATCGTCCAATCTGGGAAACCTCTCTTGATTATTTCAGAAGATGTAGAAGGCGAAGCCTTGGCAACATTAGTTGTCAACAAATTACGGGGTGGCTTAAAAGTTGCCGCCGTAAAAGCGCCAGGTTTTGGTGATCGTCGGAAAGCCATGTTGGAAGACATTGCGATTTTAACGGGTGGCCAGGTGATCTCAGAAGATTTAGGCATTAAATTGGAAACCGTAACTTTAGATATGTTAGGGAAAGCCAAGAAGATCATTATCGACAAAGAAAATACTACTATTATTGATGGCGCTGGTAAAAAGAAAGAAATCGAAGGTCGTTGCACCCAGATCAGGGCGCAAATGGATGAAACTAGTTCTGACTACGACAAAGAGAAATTAGCCGAACGTCTGGCCAAATTGGCTGGCGGTGTGGCGGTTATCCGTGTTGGTGGCGCTACTGAAGTGGAAGTAAAGGAACGCAAAGACCGTGTTGAAGATGCGATGCATGCAACCCGGGCGGCGGTTGAAGAAGGAATTGTTGCGGGTGGTGGAGTAGCGTTACTATATGCTATTAAATCGTTAGAGAAATTGAAGTTTGAAAACGATGACCAACGGGTAGGGATTGATATCATCCGCCGTGCCTTATTGGCACCTGCGCGCTTGATTGCTGATAATGCTGGTACGGATGGAGCTGTGGTGGTTGGTAAATTGTTAGAAAGCAAAAATACCAATTGGGGGTTTGATGCCCAAACAGGTGTTTATACTGACATGTTCAAAGCCGGTATCATTGATCCGACCAAGGTTGTCAGGACTGCCTTACAAGACGCCGCGTCTGTTGCTGGGTTGTTGATTACAACTGAAGCGATGATTGCAGAACGTCCAGAAAGAAAATCTCCATCAATGCCTTCCCAAGGTGGTATGGGCGGCATGGGTGGTATGGGTGGCGGTGACATGGATTTCTAAAGTTTTTTAAACAGTAGGTCCAGAGGGAAAGGCTGCATTGTTTAATGCAGCCTTTTCTTTTTTAGGGGTATAAAAAGTTGGGTTGTTTTCATGACAGGATGTCTATACTTTTGGCAAACAAAGCGTTATGGTGAAGGTCGAACAACAATTATTACGGTAACATTGTTATTTAATAAGTATGATTAAAGCGCCAATGTCAGCATCAAATTTTTTAGAAAGCAAGCCAAGCTTTAAATTGAAACCAATTAAGATTGGTACGGTAACTATTTCTTGCCCAGTTATTTTAGCGCCGATGTCTGGGGTTAGCGACCTGCCTTTTAGGCGGGCAGTAAGGAGATTTGGCGCTGGTTTAGTGGTATCTGAAATGATTGCCAGCCAAGCCATGATCAGGTCTTCCCGTCAATCTTTAAAAATGGCCCAGCACGGGGCAGATGATTTCCCCATGGCTGTGCAGCTAGCAGGTTGCGAGCCTGAAGTGATGGCAGAAGCCGCTAAATTAAACGAAGATCAAGGGGCGGCGATTATTGATATTAATTTCGGCTGTCCGGCTAAAAAAGTTGTCAACAGTTATGCGGGTTCTGCCTTGATGCGGGATGAACCTTTAGCGGCAGCTATTTTGGAAGCAACAGTAAAAGCTGTAAAGCTTCCGGTAACTCTTAAAATGCGTATGGGGTGGGATCACCAAAATCTGAATGCTCCAAAACTTGCTAAAATCGCTGAAAACTGCGGCATTCAAATGATTACTATTCATGGGCGCACCCGCTGTCAGTTTTATGAAGGTCAAGCAGATTGGCGTTTTGTGCGTGAAGTTAAAGAAAGTATTAAAATCCCTGTGATTGTGAATGGGGATATCCTAACCTTGGAGGATGCTGCTAACGCCTTAAACCTTTCGGGTGCAGATGGTGTGATGATTGGGCGGGGCAGTTATGGTAAACCCTGGTTTATTCATCAAGTCATGCAATCATTAGAAAATAACCAAGAAATTGCTGAACCGAGTAGTGCAGAAAAATTAGAAACAATCCTTAGTCATTTTCAAGACACCCTGGCTCATTATGGGCAAGAACCCGGGTTCCGTATTTTCCGCAAACATTTAAGTTGGTATAGTAAGGGGTTTCCCAATTCGGCAGAATTCAGGGTTGCAGTCAACCAAGAGCAAGATTACCGCCAAGTTGATGGATTAATTCGACGTTTGTATAGAGAAATACCGCTGACCCATCCTATTGAAACCTAGGAAAGTTTTTAGATGAGAAAATTCTCTCAGAAAATACCATCCTTGCCGGATACGGCGCTCAAAGTTTATTCTTCGGGTGCGCCTCCCGTTGGTGGCTCCCGTCAATCAAACAGTAATGAGTCCTTGTCAGATTTTAAGCGTAAAGCAAGATTTTGGGCTAAGATCAAGCGCATTGACCTTGAACGCAGATTAGCGATGGTTTTGGTAGCAGTGGCTATACCGCTTGCGATTATTACTTTCTTTATGATTCAACGGGCCGTTTCTGCAGAGGTCAGTTCGTCAACCATTTTATGGCTGCTGACCGCGGATCTTGGTGTATTGCTTTTATTAATGGTTATTATTGCCAAACAGGTAATTTCGTTATGGGTACAACGTAAAAAGGGGTTAGCTGGTGCCAAGCTTCACACTCGGCTTGTTTTTTGGTTTAGTGCGCTAGCTATCATCCCATCTGTTATTGTCACGATCTTTACCACTTTGTTTTTAAATTTTGGCCTAAACCAATGGTTTAATGACAGTGTTAAAGAGGCTGTCTACAATTCGTTAGTCGTGGCCCATGAATATTTATTAGAACATCAGCGTAGCATTGTTGGCGATATTTTAGCGATGGCCAATGACTTGAAATATGAAGGGCCTCTTTTTGAAGCTAATCCAAAACGGATCCAAAATTTTATTTTACTGCAAAGCTCCGTACGTTCTTTAAGTGAAGTATTATTATTAAATGGCCAAGGAAAAGTTTTAGCGGCTGGTAACCTAAGTCTAACGGCTGCGCTTAATCCCGATGTTTCCCCTTCCGCTTTTGAGCGTGCCCGTAATGGTGAAACAATCATTTTGTCTGGCCCTACAGAAGACCGGATACGTGCAATGGTATTGGTGGACTGGCAAAATGATATTTATTTATATATTGGCCGGAAAATTGATGTAAGAATCCTTGGTTATGTTGAAGAAACGAGCAAAGCGGTTGAATTGTATAAAAACATGGAAGGTCGCCGTTTCCAAATTCAAGTGACCTTTGCGCTTATTTTTATCGTGATCGCTTCATTAGCCTTGATGGGAGCAATTTGGGTAGCTCTAGTTTTTTCTGGTAAATTATTTAAGCCTATTACCCAATTGATTGCGGCGGCAGAAAAAATCGGGCATGGGGATTTAAATACCCGTGTTCCTTATTTGGGGGGGGTTGATGAAATCAATATCCTAAACCGTACATTTAATCAGATGACGGAACGTTTATCTCTGCAGCAGCAAGAACTGGTTACTAAAAATATTGAAGTGAATGAACGTCGGCAATTTACCGAATTGGTGTTACAGGGTGTTTCAGCTGGGGTTGTGGGAATCAGTGAAGATGGCACCATTAATTTAATCAATCAATCCGCCATCCACTTACTAGAATTAGATAGCAATCAGTTTTTGGGCAGCCATTTTTCTGAAATTTTTCCTGAAATAAAGGAATTTTTTGAAGCCATACAATCCTCCAGCCGCTATGAAACGGTTAAAGGGCAAATTGAAATAGAAAGAAGGAATGTTAAGCGGACTTTTACAACCAAAATGGTACGCAATGGAACAACTGTGAACAATCATGGATATGTTCTTACTTTTGATGATATTAGTAGTTTGCTGGTGGCCCAGCGTAAAGCAGCCTGGGCCGATGTTGCAAGGCGTATTGCCCATGAAGTTAAAAATCCCTTAACCCCCATTCAATTGTCAGCGGAAAGGCTGAAAAGACGGTATCAAAAATATATTACCTCCGACCTGGATATATTTGATCAATGTATTGACACGATTGTTAATCAGGTCGATACGATCAAGCGGCTTATTGATGAATTTTCAGCATTTGCTAGAATGCCCACACCGATTTTCCAATATGAGAACCTGGTGAATGTTTGCAAACAAGCGGTTTTCCTTCAATCGCAGGGACGTCAGGATATTATTTTTGCTACATATTTTCCAGAACCCATGATAATGATGAAAATTGATAGCCGACAAATTGGCCAGGCATTGACCAATGTTTTGTTAAATGCCGTCCAAGCAATTGAAAAGCGTAGACAGCAAAAACCCGACAGTGAACCAGGACATATTGCCCTGACTGTGGGGATGACTTCTAATAAAATTGTGATTACGGTAGAAGATAATGGGTGTGGGTTGCCTGAAAAATATTTGAATATCTTAACCGAACCTTATGTAACAACCAAAGCCAATGGTAACGGTCTAGGGCTTGCTATTGTGCGGAAAATTGTTGAAGATCACAAAGGGATTTTAAAATTAGGCAATAAAGACGGCAACAAGACTTTGGTTGAATTTGAGTTTGATAAACAGGAAAACATGTTATTAGATTGAGTTTATTATATTCATGAGTTTAGATATTTTAATTATTGATGATGAAGCTGATATCCGCCGCTTAATAAGCGGAATCTTGGAGGATGAGGGTTACCATACTAGGCAAGCGGATAATAGTAAAAACGCATTAGACTTAATTGCCCAGAAAATACCCTCCATGATCATCTTGGATATATGGTTACAAGATAGTCCGATGGACGGCATGCAGCTTTTATCCTTGATTCATCATGAATATCCGGAGTTGCCTATTGTCATGATTAGTGGTCATGGCAATATTGAAACGGCTGTGAACTCGCTCCGCCAAGGTGCTTATGATTTTATCGAAAAACCATTTAAAACTGATCATTTGTTACTCGTGGTTAGCCGGTGCATGGAACATGCAAAACTTCGCATGGAGAATACTGAATTAAAGCTTAAGGCTGATGACCCCCAAGAATTGACGGGGGCATCTAATTTAATTGTTCAACTAAGACAAGCCATATTAAAAATTGCCCCGACTGGCAGTCGGGTGTTAATTACCGGACCTGCAGGTGCAGGCAAGGAATTAGTCGCTAAATTAATCCACAGGCATTCAAAGCGTGCTGCAGCCCCTTTTGTAGTTTTAAATTGTGCCTTAATTAAGCCAGACAAGTTGGAGATTGAACTTTTTGGCAGAAAATCGACAAACAGTCATGTTTCTTCCCAAGTGGGGTTATTAGAAAAGGCAAACGGGGGAACCATCCTTTTAGATGAAATCGCTGATATGCCCCTGGAAACCCAGGCAAAAATGGTTCGGGTGTTACAGGAACAATTTTTTGAAAGAGTTGGTGGGCAGGGGCAACGCGTTGAAGCGGATGTTCGCATTATAGCCTCAACAGCAAAAAATATTGAACATGAAATTGAGAAAAAAAGATTTAGGCAAGATTTGTTTTACCGGTTAAACGTTATAACCATTCATGTGCCGGGATTAAAAGAGCGGCGCGAAGATATTTTGCCTTTAGCCAGCGTTTTTATTGAAAGGGCGATGGTGGCTGGCTTAGCGCAGCGTCTTTTATCATCGGAGACGTCAGCGAGATTGCAAGCATATGAATGGCCCGGGAATGTCAGGCAATTACGTAATGTCATCGAACATCTACTGATTTTGTCGCAAAATAACCCTGATGATTCAATCTCTGCTGATATGCTGCCCGCTTACATCAATCGGGTCGGGCCTGCTTCATTGGATAAAGAGGGAACGGAAGAGATCATGTCCTTACCATTACGGGAAGCCAGGGAATTATTTGAAAAACAATATTTAAATGCCCAAGTTAACCGTTTTGGAGGGAATATATCAAAAACCGCTCATTTTATCGGGATGGAACGTTCAGCTTTACATCGAAAGTTAAAATCATTGGGCTTAGGTCAGTTGGATCGTTAATTTAACTTGCAAAAATTAATATAAAGTTTGTTTGGAGGAAAAAACTTATGTCCCGATATGCCTATGTAAACGGTCAGTATAGGGATCATCAAGATGGCATGATACATATTGAAGACCGCGGTTATCAATTTGCCGATGGTGTTTACGAAGTTGTCATGATTTACCAAGACCGTTTGGTCGATGAAGAAGGACATTTAGACCGTTTAGAGGGGTCACTGCAAGAAGTTAAAATTCGCATGCCGTTATCACGTGCAGCCCTCAAACTCATTATGCGCGAATTAATCCGCCGTAATGATGTGAAGAACGGGATAATATATTTGCAAATAAACCGGGGTGTTGCGCCTCGGGATCATAAATTTCCTGTCTCCAGCAAACCATCGGTCGTTATGACAACCAAAAGGTTGCAGTTCTCCACTAAAAATGAAGAAAACGGGGTTAAAATTATTAGCCTTCCTGATCTGCGTTGGAAACGCTGCGATATTAAATCCATATCACTCTTGCCCAATGTTCTCGCCAAACAACAAGCAGCTGAAAATAATGCTTTTGAAGCTTGGATGATTGATAGCCAGGACATGGTAACTGAAGGCACGTCAAGCAATGCTTGGATTGTTACTCACCAAAATAAGGTGATTACACGCAAAGCCAGTAAATCCATCCTTAATGGGATTACCCGGCAAACCTTGTTAAGGATTATGCATGATCATCAGGTAGAGTTGGAAGAAAGATCTTTTAGTTTACAAGAAGCCTTGGAGGCTAAAGAAGCATTTTTAACAAGCAGTAGTGCCTTTGTCATGCCTGTTTGTCAGATCAATAATACCCTGATTGGTGAGGGTAATCCTGGCCCATTTACCTTAGATATTTTGCGGGAATACAAAAAATTTCTGCAACAATTACCCATTCTTTCCCGCGCATAAAATAATGGATAATTTACCCAAAGCGGTGATTTTTGATTGGGATAATACCTTGGTTGACAGCTGGTTTTTGCTTCATCAAGCATGGAATGTTACGTTAAAAAAAATGAATTTTCCTGAATGGTCCTTGTCTGAGGTAAAACAAAAAGTTAAAGCTTCCCTCAGGGACTCATTCCCACAATTGTTTGGGGATCGTTGGCAAACGGCTCGGGAAATCTTTCATGGATTTTTTGCAGAACATCACTTGAATTATTTAAAACCTATGCCGGGGGCTGAAGATTTATTAAAAGAATTTCATCGCCAAGGATGCTATCTGGCGGTTGTCAGCAATAAAAGCGGAGGGCTTTTAAGAAAAGAGGCCACTGCTTTAGGGTGGAACAAGTATTTCGGAAATATTATTGGGGCGGGGGATGCTTTAAAAGATAAGCCCGCAGTTGAGCCTGTCGAAATGGCCTTGCATCAAAGCGGGATTACAAGGAGTAAACAAGTATGGTTTTTGGGCGACACTGATATTGACATTTCATGTGCGTTTAATGCCGGTTGCAGAGCTATTCTCATTCGTGCGGAAGAACCATTGGAGCAAGAATTCCTTCAGGCAAAACCGGATCTATACGTTTCTTCTTGTCAAGAGTTGATGAAAGCTCTTAAAACAATATATTAACTTATAAGTAATAAGTGAGTTATATGATTACATATATTCCGTGATGAAGCGGTTGTATGGATTGCAACAACCGAGCCCACAAACAAAACAAAAAACAACAGGGGTAGAAACAATTATGGCAAATGATAAATCACAAAATGTTCAGGATGTTTTTCTTAATCATATCCGTCGCCAAAAGGTGTTGGTGACTATTTTTTTGGCAAGCGGGGTGAAGTTGCAAGGGGTAGTTACTTGGTTTGACAATTTTTCGCTGTTGCTACGGCGGGATTCCCAAGTCCAGCTGCTTTATAAGCATGCCATCTCAACAATTATGCCAGCAACACCTATCCAGTTATTTGAACCAAAAGACAACAGTGATGATGAAGATTAAAGAAAATCGCGCGGCTAAATTTTATTTTAGTTGCGAAAAGCGAAGCCAGGGTTATCCTGAATTTTCAGGGGGGTATTAGTGCCTTAATATTTGGCTAAGGAATTGTTTTGTCCGATCTGATTGGGGATTGTTGAAGAAGACTTCAGGTACACTCTCTTCAACAATTTCACCAAAGTCCATGAAAATGATTCGATCCGCAACGGTTTTTGCAAAACCCATTTCATGGGTAACACAAATCATGGTCATTCCCGTTGCCGCCAACTCACTCATCACATCTAACACTTCCTTGATCATTTCGGGATCAAGGGCTGAGGTTGGCTCGTCAAACAACATTACCTTAGGATTCATACATAGGGCACGGGCAATGGCTACACGCTGTTGCTGGCCGCCGGAAAGCTGGCCTGGATATTTATGAGCTTGTTCAGGAATTTTTACGCGTTCCAAATATTGAAAGGCCAATTTTTCTGCATCGGCTTTCGGCATTTTTTTTACCCATAAAGGGGCTAATGTTAAATTCTCGAGTGCTGTTAAATGCGGAAATAGATTAAATTGTTGGAATACCATGCCTACATCTTGTCTGATTTTTTCAATATTTTTTAAATTACTGGTTAATTCGACATTGTTGACATAAATATGACCTTTTTGATGTTCCTCCAACCGATTAATGCAGCGGATTAATGTAGATTTACCAGAACCTGACGGCCCGCAAATAACAACTTTTTCGCCTTTATTAATGGTTAAATTAATATTTTTTAAAACATGGAATTGGCCGTACCATTTATTAACACCAATCATTTTAATCATGGGAGGAGGGTTAACGCTACCCTGTGTAATAGGCTGTTGATTCATGTTAGCTTCTTTTCTCAAAGTTTTTAGGGTTAGAGCGATTTAATTGTTTTTCGATATAAAGGCTATACCGTGACATCGCAAAGCAAACGATAAAAAAGATAAAAGCAGTAAAAACATATCCTTCCTTAGAAAGGCCTGCCCAATTTGCATCGCGGGTAGCGGCTTGCGCAATACCCAGCAACTCAAAAATGCCAATTTGGGTTAATAAAGTGGTATCTTTAAATAAACTAATAAAGCTGTTAACAATTCCGGGAATGACTATACGCAAGGCTTGCGGTAAAATAATCAGCCGGTTTATTTTCCAGTATCCTAGGCCCAAAGCATATCCTGCTTCATATTGCCCTTTCGGCAAGGCTTGTAATCCGCCCCTGACTATCTCTGCCATATAGGCGCCGCCGAAGATAGCAATCCCAATCATTGCCCGTAGCAATTTATCAATCACTAACCCGTCTGGCAAAAATAACGGTAACATGACGGAAGACATGAATAGAACGGTAATAAAGGGAACACCGCGGATAAACTCTATAAATAAAATACACACTGTACGAAGGATGGAGAGATGGGAGCGGCGCCCTAAAGCCAAAATAATGCCAATGGGCAAACTCAAAACAATCCCAATACCGCCAGCAATTAAATTCAACATTAACCCGCCCCACAAACCTGTCTCAACAGGTTCAAGCCCCCAACCGCCGTAAAAAAGCCAAAAGACAACAAATGGGCATATCAAAAATAGCGCAATCCCTGCATATTTCCTGCCTGGCATTCTCCTAATCAGTAACCAAGCGGTAAAAAAGAAGAAAAGGATAAAGCCAAAATTAATGCGCCAACGTTCATCTTCTGGATAAAAACCATAGACAAATTGTTGCCAGCGGGTGCTGATCACACTCCAACAAGCTCCCTCTGGGTTACAAGCCGCCCGGGATTCAGCAGGTGAAAAGGTCGCGTTGAAAAACAGCCAGTTGAATAACGGCGGCAGGATAAGATAAAGAAAATAAACCAGAATAATCGTTAATAAGCTATTGCCAATGGAGGAAAAAAAATTCTGATAGATCCACCGTCCAATCTTGATCGGAGAGGTTGGTTTTGGGGACATAAGATCAGGCGGTAAGGTTGACTGCATTTTTTTCTTCTTCGAAAAATCAACGTTCAATAATAGCAAGACGACGATTGTACCAATTCATAAACCCTGACACCAATAAGCTGATGAAAAGGTAAAACAGCATCGTAATCAAAACAATTTCAATGGCCCGACCCGTTTGATTCAAGGTGGTGCCGGTAAAGACACTGACTAAGTCGGGATAACCGATGGCCACCGCCAGGGATGAGTTCTTAATCAAATTTAAATATTGGTTGGTTAAAGGAGGGATGATAACACGCATGGCTTGTGGAATAATCACCAGCCGATTAATCCGGTTTTGCTTGAGGCCAAGGGCCTTGCCTGCCTCTGTCTGACCGTAATCTACTGACAGGAAGTCTGATCTGACAATTTCAGCTATGTAAGCAGAGGTATAAAGTGACAAAGCTAAAAATAAAGCAAGAAATTCAGGTGGTAAAAAAATACCGCCGCTAAAATTAAATCCTTGTAATCTGGGTAGCTGCCATTCCACGCGCACCTGTAATAACCAAACACAAGCTAATGGCAAAATAACCATGATGCTGGTGTTGATCCAGCCCACCGGCAACCTTCTTCCGGTTCTTTCCTGATATCTTTTATTCCACCATATCAGTAAAGCGGCTAAAATAATGGCTATAGAAAATACGGCAATAACCCATATGAATTCTTCGGAAGCCTGGGGTTTTGGCAGATAAACTCCGCGCTGGTTTAAAAAGAAAGCCTCTCCAATGTGCAGACTGTTGCGAATGTTGGGCAAGGCGGTAATAACCCCGAAATACCAAAAAACACATTGCACCAATAGGGGGGTGTTCCTTAAGATTTCAACATAAAAACCGGCAAGCTTGGCGGCCAGGAAATTTTTGGATAACCCCAAAAATCCTATAAAAAATCCCAATAAGGTGGCG
>JBGAWJ010000038.1:0-12633 GCA_044227605.1 Alphaproteobacteria bacterium | reverse complement strand
ACATATCCCCTAAACATATGCCAAGGCCGCGGGCTGTATTTACTAGGCTGCTATTAAGGGTGGCCTGGACCTGTTGCGGGGATAAACCGGCCAAAGGGATATGGTCAACCTGGTTATTTTTCCAAATTACTAACTGGCCCCATTTATTTTGTACCGCCAACTCTACCGCATGCACGCCGTAAGTGGCAGCCAGCAGGCGATCCCGTGCATTGGGTGGCGCGCCCCGTTGCACATGGCCAAGGACGGTTACCCGGCTTTCCATCCCGGTTGATTTTTCTAGTTGTTCCGTCAGATAATGGCCAATCCCTAAATCCGTACCATCATCCTGACTAAATGTTTTTTTAGCCCGTTCCTTTTTCACGCCTTCCGCCACCACTACTAAAGCAAAATTTCGTTCGCTTTTCTGGATTTTTTGGATATGCCGTGTAATGTTTTTAAGACGATAGGGAATCTCGGGGATTAAAATGACGTCCGCCCCACCGGCTATACCGCAACTCAAGGCAATATGGCCGGTTCCCCGTCCCATTACTTCCAGTACCATGATGCGGCTATGGCTGGCGGCTGTTGGTTTGAGATCATCCAAGGCCCTGGTAGCCACCATAACGGCGGTATCATGGCCAATAGCGATTTCCGTTCCGCCCACGTCATTATCGATTGTTTTGGGGATCATAACTAAATTGAATGGGCCTTGCTGAGATAGGCGATATAAAATATCCAAACTACCATCACCGCCGATGGCGATTAATCCTTCAATCCCTATTTTTTTTAACCCTTCAATCATTTGGAAAGAACGGTTGGTGGTTTTTCCCGTGGTTGAGGGAGAAAAAGGATTGCCCTTATTGGTTGTTCCCAGAACTGTTCCCCCTTGCCGCCACCAATCAAGACCATAGGGATGATTGCGGGACTCTAAAGCCACGATATCAACGGGCCGTGCTAATAAGCCATTGGTGCCATGCCGGATGCCGATGGGTTGCAACCCTTGAAATTCACAATGTTGGACAATTGCTTTGATCGCGGTATTTAAACCGGGGCAATCACCACCGCTGGTTAAAATTCCAATCTTTTTCATTTCCGGTATCCTTTCTTCCAATCAGGAACCCGCTTATTAAGCATGGGTTAAAAAATATTCGCAAGCGGATTTATTCGGCGAAATGGCTAAGGCTGTCTATGTTACAAATGTGTAAGCAAGGCAGGATGATTCATCCATTTGTCACGGAAGGGTGCGGATAGATGTTGATTGCTGGGGGTAAAAAAGCTAATGTGCTGTACATGCAGCACAGAGCAGGTTCAACATGTTGCATTTCGAGTTCTAAACGAAAAATAGAAAATAAAGTTAACATCTTATATATTGGAACCATTTGGTCATGCGGGGTTTAGAAGATTTACGGCGGCAATTGGAAGAATTACGGTTAGAACACCGCGATTTGGATGAACTAATCCGACGGGCAATGCTAACCGCCCCGTTCGATCAAATCCAATTACAACGGCAGAAGAAACGTAAACTTTTATTAAAAGATCAAATAACCAAGTTGGAAAGCAAATTGCTGCCTGACCTAACCGCTTAAAAAAAGATATTATAAACTTTTACGCAATTTTTTAAGCATCCTCAAGGGTGAGGGCAAATGTTCCCGGGCTGATTTTAATTGTTGGCGGATTTTGGGGATACGGGCCGTATCTTGCAGGCGATTATGTAGAAAATCCCAGGTTTTTTCATGGTTAGGGGAAGAATCCTGCAACCAATAAAAAAGGGTTGATGAATATACACCCGCTAATGTCAGGCGTTTGGTATAAAAATTAAAATCGACCGACTGATCGCCAATGGAATGCCAGACCCCATCGATTGTTTTATATAGGCTGATCCAGGCAGCGGCTTGATTCCAGGGTAATAAAAGATAGGATAACCCCAGACGGATGGCCTCTCGGTACCTTAGATTCTGCTGCAAACGCAGCTGGATAGAACGAAAAACCTTAGCCTTCACGCCATTTAATTCATTTAATTCCGGTTGCAATGCCACGACCATTTCCCGGTCTGCATAAGCACTATACCATAGAATCATTTCTTTAACCCCGCTGGGGAAAAGTATATGAGCTTGTTGGGGATCAATCCCTATATCGGCACAGCCCTTGTCAATAGACATAGGAGACCAGCCGCTAAAAGCGACATGCGGTAAAACAGCCAGCAATAAATTGTTTTTTTGGGAGGTTAAATTATTATCCATAATCCTTAATTATTCCTTGGGTAATAACGCCGTTTTTCTAATCGTCCAAATTTTCAGTAAATGTTTCAGGCCAAAAACGCATTTCTTCCCGAAAGATAAGCTTGGACATATCCTGCATCCGCATCGGGTATAAAATACCGTCTAAATGATCGCATTCATGCATGACCACACGGGCATGATATCCGTGGGCTTCCCGAATTATCTTTTCGCCCGTGGGGGCATATCCCTGATAACGGATATGGGTCGGCCGCGGCACCACCCCAGCCAATCCCGGCACCGACAGGCATCCTTCCCACCCTTCCTCTGTTTCTTCGGACAAGATTTCAATCTCGGGATTAATCAGATGGGTCATGGGCTGGGCATTGTCACCAGCGCGTTTGGCCGGAACTTCAAAAATGACCACCCGTAAGGGTACATGAACTTGTGGGGCGGCCAGGCCAACACCACCAATATCTTCCAGGGTTTCCAGCATATCCCGGATCAATTGTTGAATCTCTGGGGCGGTGGGATCAGCAATAGGTTTAGCAATTATACGCAAAACCGGGTGACCCATCCGGGCGATTTTTAAAATAGCCACCATTGATCCTTTCTTGATATAGAATTGATATGTCTACTTTATTTTTTAGCGACTTCCTTACCATATCACAGAGAATTCTAGGATGCTAGGGGGAAGGGTATGGGTGAATATTACGTCAATACCTACTTTGATAAGGGCCTTTTCGTAGGGATTGGGGGGGTGATGTATAGGGGCTGTGAATGACAATAAAAAGCCAATGATACAAGCAAAAGATATTTTGATAAAAACACTTCACAAATCAAGATGTCTATGATATTGCTTGCGGACTTATTTTGCATTGGGCAAATTTGCTATTCAATTTTATGAGTGGAGGAAGGTTAAACGTGCAAGTTGTTGTTCGTGATAATAACGTTGATCAGGCTTTACGGGTTTTAAAGAAAAAATTACAGCGTGAAGGCGTTTTCCGGGAAATCAAATTACGCCGGAATTTTGAAAAACCATCGGAGCGTCGTACCCGTGAGAAATCTGAAGCGGTGCGCCGTTACCGCAAGCTGTTGCGCAAACGGATGGAACGCGAGGGATATTAGTTCTTAAGGATAATCTTCGATCTTTTTATCTGATTTAACTGAATTCTTGTGAGTTTTTAGTGACCGGTCGCTCGAACAAAATTGGATAGCCTGTCTATGAGAATAGATGGGCTTTTTGTTTTATAACAATAATGAGGTGATCCTTTGGTGGATGGAGCAGAAAATGTGGAAAACAGAACCGAAAATTGAACTGCATGTTCATTTGGATTGTTCCCTAAGTTACCATTTTGTCCGAGCATTTGAGCCAAATATCACCCCTGATGCGTACCGCAAGGATTTTGTGGCACCGGCCAAATGTAAGGATTTGGCTGAATTTCTTACTTATACCCGCGGCAGTTTAGAACTGATGCAAACGGAATTTGGTTTGCGGTTGGCCGCCCAAGATATCATCCGCCAATTACTTGAAGACCGTGTCATCTATGCTGAAATCCGGTATGCCCCGTTATTGCATGTGCAACAAGGTTTATCAGGGGACGAT
Organism: Alphaproteobacteria bacterium; assembly: GCA_044227605.1. Lineage (GTDB taxonomy): Bacteria > Pseudomonadota > Alphaproteobacteria > JAEUKQ01 > JAEUKQ01 > JAEUKQ01. The sequence goes on along the minus strand of JBGAWJ010000038.1, from coordinate 8,832 downwards.
GTGGTGGCGATTGTGTCCGATGAACTCCGTAAACAAAGGGCAATTCATCCAAGTCTGGAAACTAGGCTTTTACTTTGTACATTACGTCATTTTACAGCCCGACAAAGCCAGGAAACAGCCGATTTGGTGGGGCGTCATGTCCCCAAAGGGGTTGTTGTGGGGATGGATATTGCGGGGGATGAGGCGAATTTCTCCCTCAATGCCCATGCACCGGTTTTCGATCAAGTTTTTGCCCGTCATATTCCCATTACCGCGCATGCTGGCGAATCAAAGGGGCCAGAAAGTGTTTGGGAAACATTCAAAAAACTTCACCCCTCCCGTTTAGGGCATGGCATACGTTCCTGGGAAGACAAAAATTTAATTTCTTATTTGATCAGCCATCACATCCATTTGGAAGTTTGCCCCAGCAGCAATATCCAAACAGGGGTTTATGGCCATTATAGCCAGCATCCCGTCAATCGCTTATTCAAGGCGGGCGTCTCTTTAAGCATTAATACCGATGGTCGGGCCCTTAATAATATTTCTTTAGGGCAGGAATATGACTATCTGCACCAAATATTTGGCTGGACTAAGCGGGAATTCCGGCAATGCAATGTGAATGCTTTGGAGGCTGCTTTTATTGCACCTGATCTCCGCCAGCGTTTCATCAATTTTATTAAGAATTCATAAAAGCTGGTTATTCCTGTTCCGCCTCATCATCCCGGTTGGGTGCTGTTGATTCTTCGGAAGAAAGGGGCGAGGAAATACGGTAATCTTGGTTTAACCAGCGTAATAAATCCAAATCGGCGCAATAGCCCGAGCAGAAAGGTTGGTATTTTTCTTGTGACGGTTGGCGGCAAATAGGGCAATTCATTTTGCTCAAAATAATCCTTCATTTTTTAGAATGTTCCGAGATATTCCGTTGCATGAACAAAACTATATAGCTTGGATCAGGTTTTCCAGTGTTATTTCTGTCTGATTTTGGTTGCTGATAAAGGGGCGCCTTTGTTTTGTCGAGTTAGTTCGATTAACCCCAATCTGCTATAGCCAGCAACCCGACAATAGGCTGAATCATGTTGGATTTGGCCAGACAGATAATCCAGTAATTCTTTTTTCTCGACCCCGGAAGATAAGGGGATGACATCTATCAATATGTGGCCGCTGAGGTTACGTAAGCGGATTTGTCTGGCGACTTCCCCCAAAGCTTCTTGGTTAACATAAAAGTTTTTAGAATAATTTTTTTGCTGGACGGCGCTTAAGTTTTTTCCGGCATTAATATCAATGGCTGTAAGTGTCTGACCTTCCTCAATAATTAACGACCCGCCGGAGGGAAGGGTCACTTCTTGCCTTAAAGCATCTTCTAATTGGTCGTGGATATCTTCTAAATCAACCGGCCAATCGGCAATAGGCAATTCTTCAATATTGTGCTGTAAGGGCGGATAATACTTCTCGATATATGTTTGGATCTGTTTGGCTTTTAAGGGTGAAAAGGCAATGATTTTATGAATTTTGTTCATTTCATCCCGCAACAACTGCCAGAAAGGTTGCTCTTCGCGAAATATCAATTGCGGATTTTTAAGGGATTTACATTTTTCAAGCAAATTTTGCCATTGCCAGCGCAACCATGCAACTTCTTCTAAGGCATGGGGCAGTAAACTGGCAGCTAAGGCATGCCTGATAATCAAGCCGCCGGATAGGGAATTGATCATCGGCTGCATCGCCGTTTTAATAAGGGTGCGCGTATCTTCAGATGCCCCGCTTCTGGAGGAAAAAGTGATCCCTTGATGATGGGGGCAATAAACCGAATGAATACCCGGCAATTTAATTTTTGCGGTTAGTTTGGCCTGTTTGCCATAGATATCACTGGGCTTTTCCACTTGCACCATCAGCATAAGTCCGGGCTGCAAAGGAAAGGGACAATCATTTTGCTGGAGCATCGCTTGCTGATGCCCAAGTTCAACAAAAGCAGTGCCGCCCTTATCCAGGATCGTTGTCACCTTGCCTAAAAAAATGTCATTATATCCGCCAATGCTGTCAGCGCTTCGTTGTTTATATTCGACCAAGCGGTTATTTTGCCAAAGAGCTGCCTTGGAGAGGGATTGTTCCTGCCAAATAAATAAAATCATCGGGGAAGTCACGGTTATACCAAACAAGTCAACCCGGCATGCAACAGCAAGTGACGGGTTTCATATAAAGGCAATCCTACAATATTGGAATAGGAACCATGGACCGCCTGGATCAGACATTCGGCAGATTCTTGAATGGAATATCCTCCTGCTTTTCCTTGCCATTGACCAGTGGCAATATAGCGGTCGATTTCCCCAGCAGATAGCCGTTTGAATTTAACGGATGTCATCACGGTTTTTTTAGAAATAGTTTTATCAGGCAGGATTAAGCAAATGCCTGTAATCACCCGGTGGCGACGCCCGGAAAGTAGTTGTAAACAGCTTCTGGCTGTATGGGCATTTTCGGCCTTAGGCAGAATGCGCCTACCACAGGCAACAACCGTATCGGCTGCTAAGACAATGGCGGTTGGGTGTTGTTGATAAATATGTAGGGCTTTTTCTTCAGCCATGCGGTTGGCATATTGCAAGGGCAGTTCTTGTTTGCCCGGGGTTTCATCCAATCCTGCGGGTAAAACATAATCCGGGCGAACACCTATCCGTTCCAGTAATTGGAGACGACGGGCCGAGGCGGATGCAAGGATAAACAAGGCCTCAACCTATAATAAAAGAAAATACATGGATTATTATTTCTGCCGGAATGTGATTCTGCCTTTGGTTAAATCATAAGGGGTCATTTCCACATTGACCCGGTCACCCGCCAAAACCCGAATGCGGTTCTTCCGCATTTTGCCGGATGTATGGGCCAAAATAATATGATCATTATCTAACTTTACCCGAAACATGGCATTGGGCAATAATTCCACAACGGTACCTGGGAATTCGATGACATCCTCTTTAGGCATTTATTTTCCTATCTTAAGCCTTTAATATGATACGTATCACTTGAAATGTGCGCCCACCATGCACCTATTTTTTCTGCTTGGCAAGGGTGTGCAAACAAAAGGTTTTATTTTTATGCTTGATGCTGCGGTTGCCAGCAGGTGGGCCAACTGTCACCAAGGTCTTTGAGGTAACAATTTACTTTCGGTGTCGAGAGCTTGACAGCCATATTATTTGAAAAGATCAAATGGATGGATTTCTTGTCCTCATGCCACTCAACGGCCAATAAATTGAGGATTTGGCTCGGCGATGATTCATCTAAGCCCTGTTGTTGAACATGCTCAATATCGTTAAAAATACATCCTGTATGAATACGTTGCCCATGAATATGTTGCCTGGGGGTTTCCTTGGAAGTTTTTGCAGCTGAGCAATGTGTTTCCCAGCAAAACCGGTTAAATAGGATCGCAAAACGTTTTTCTTCAGCCCAGTAGACCATGTCACTAAGGGTGACCAAAGAGTCCTGTAACATGGCTGACACCACCTGTAAATCTTGTTGGTCACAGGCGTGTAGCCTTAATAAGTCTGGGGTTTCAGGATGCTTAATTTTTACTTCGTTCAATTGATGCTCCGCAATTTGTAAGTTTTTCAACTAAATTTTCGTATCCGCGATCTAAATGATAAATCCGGTTCACAATTGTTTCACCGCTTGCCGCAAGTCCCGCGAGTACCAGTGAAACCGACGCACGTAAATCGGTGGCCATAACGGGCGCCCCGGATAAATTTTTAACTCCCCGAATAAGGGCCGAGGCACCGTGGATCGTAATATTAGCGCCCATCCGTGCCAGTTCGGGAACATGCATGAAACGGTTTTCAAAAATCGTCTCTGTCATCATAGATGCCCCTTCAGCAATTGTCATCAACGCCATAAATTGTGCTTGTAAGTCTGTGGGGAAGCCGGGGTATGGCTCTGTCATAATATCAATGCCTAGGAGTTTGCGGGAAGAAGGTTTTACGGAGATTTGCCTCGGTAAAGTTTCTATTTTAACTCCTGCTTGTGTCAAAGGCGTTAACAAGGCGTCCAAAGATGCGGTAGGGGCATTGGTTAAGGTTAATTCGCCGCCGGTAATTAAAGCCGCGATAACATAGGTACCTGCTTCGATCCGGTCCGTCATGATCGGGTAATGACAGCCTTTGAGGGAACTGACCCCCTTGATTCGGAGACTGGATGTCCCAGCCCCTGTCACCTCTGCGCCCATCTTGTTTAAAAAATTTGCCAAATCAATGATTTCCGGCTCACGCGCTGCATTTTCAATAATGGTTGTCCCATTCGCTAAGCTGGCTGCCATCATGATATTCTCAGTGGCCCCGACCGAAACAATCGGCAGCGTTATCTTGGTACCCTGTAACCCTTTTTTTGCGGTTGCATAAATATAGCCATCCTTCACCTCAATTTCTGCACCTAATGCTTGCAAACCTTTGATATGCAAATCAACGGGCCGTGTGCCGATCGCACAGCCGCCGGGTAATGATACGCAAGCCTCGCCAAATCTGGCAACCAGTGGCCCCAAAACCAAAATGGAGGCACGCATTTTGCGAACCAATTCGTAATCCGCGCGGTAAGAATGGATCTGGCGGTTATCAATCACCAGCCTGTCGGTACTTGGTTGTTCAATCAGGCTGCCCATATCGCTTAACAGCAATTGCAGGGAATGGACATCCGCAAGCTTGGGGACATTTTCCAAGGTAATTTTTTCAGGGCAAAGTAGGGTTGCCGCCAATAAGGGAAGGGCAGCGTTTTTAGCGCCACTGATAGGGATCGTTCCAAAAAGGGGTCGGCCGCCACGAATCTTAATCTTGTCCATATTTTTTTCTGAACCACATCTTGTTATATCATCAATTCGGGAATTCGGGTTGTCACTTTACACCTTGGGTAAAGTCACCCCTTTTTGTTTCATATATTTTCCCGCCCGGTCTGCGTACGACACTTCACACAGGCTATCACCTTTTAAAAATAAAAACTGACACGCCCCCTCATTGGCGTAAATCTTAGCGGGCAGTGGGGTGGTATTTGAAAATTCCAGCGTCACATGACCTTCCCATTCAGGTTCCAGCGGGGTTACATTGACAATAATCCCGCAACGGGCATAGGTAGATTTGCCCAGACAAATCACCAAAACATCGCGGGGGATCTTGAAATATTCAACCGTTCTTGCCAAGGCAAAACTGTTGGGTGGGATAATACAAACCTCGGTATTGCGCTCCACAAAGCTGGTGGCTGAAAAATTTTTAGGATCAACCAAGGCATTATCCACATTGGTAAAGATTTTGAATTCTTCAGACACCCTAGCATCATAGCCGTAAGAGGACAGACCATAAGAAATAACCCCCTGTCTTTTTTGACCATCCACAAAAGGGTCAATCATATTTTTTTCCTTAGCCATTTTACGGATCCAATGGTCCGGCATGATTGCCATGATATTACCTTTTCATTAATTGCTGCTGCTGACGGATTGATACAAGTGGATTATAACCAAATTTTGGCCGATTGTGTGGTAGAAATAAACAATTATTTACAAGCATCATGTTTTCCCCTGGAATTATTCATCCGGTTTTTCTGGGCTATCATCAATAATAGCTGGGGTCCTGCCTTGTTGCTGTTGTTTTCGGCGCTGCAAATTGTTCCGCAACGCTTGTTGCAAACGATTATTTTTTTGCTGTTTTCGCAATTCTGCATGATGGATCTGGGCAGGGGTTTTAGTATGGGGGGTTTTATCGGTCACGTGCTATCATCCCCATTTTAAGGAAATAAGGCAATTTGGTTAAGCCCTAGGTCTTCAGGCCATTCCATCATGATATTCATATTTTGGATGGCTTGCCCGGAAGCGCCTTTGATTAAATTATCGATCGTTACCAGCAAGATGGCATGCCCCTTAAGGGGGCTATCAAAAACCGCCATCACACATCTGTTTGTGCCCCGCACATGCCTGGTTTCGGGTGAAATGGGGGGGGGCAGAACCTCGATAAACCCATCATTATGATACTGTTTTTGCCAAGCTTGGCGGATATCTTGGGCCGTTACTTGTGGTGCCAAATGTACATAGATTGTTTCCAAAATTCCCCGGCTCATCGGCACCAAATGGGGGAGGAAGGATATTTTTATGGGTTTTTGAGCTGCTTGCGTAAGACCCTGTTCGATTTCTGGGGTATGGCGATGACCGGTGACCCCGTAGGCATGAATACCTTCCTGTACCTCGCTGAACAGGCTGCTTTGTTTGGCTTCACGGCCAGCGCCGCTGACCCCGGATTTGGCGTCGATAATAATCGGGCTATGTTCAATTAATTTTTGGGTGATTAAGGGAATCAGGGCAAGCTGAGCAGCGGTTGGGTAGCATCCCGGACAGGCCACCAGTGATGCCTTGGCAATCTGTTGGCGATAAATTTCCGATAATCCGTAGACGGCTTTTGGTTGTAGCTGCGGGGCGCGGTGGGCATGGCCATACCAGGTGGCATATTCAAGGGTATTTTTCAGGCGGAAATCGGCGGAAAGATCGATGATTTTTAGGGCAGGGGGTAATTTTCCCACCAATTCCTGGGTCATGCCGTGGGGAAGGGCGCAAAAAACTAGATCTAAATTGGCCCAATTGATATCATCAATTTTTTGTAGGGTGCCCAGGCCCAAATGACGTAAATGGGGGAACACCTCCCCTATGGATTTACCGGCCTGTTTTTCTGCACTAAGTGCTACAAGCTTAACTTGGGGGTGGTTGGTAAGTAGGCGAATCAATTCCCCGCCGGTGTAACCGCTGGCGCCTAATATGCCAATTTTCAGGATAGATTGCCGTGATATTGCCATAGGTGATGCTTTCAAATCAGATGCGAATTTTAAAAATTTTCCAACATTCTGTAAGATTTTACAGAAAAACGCAATCCTGGATCAATTTTAGAAAAGATGATTGAATGGGAGAGCAAAGAAAAAAGCGCCTAAAATCATTAGGCGCTTTCGTATTGGTACATACCAAAAACCGATATTACCGTTTCGAGAATTGGAAGCTCTTGCGGGCTTTGGCCTTACCGTATTTTTTGCGTTCCACCACGCGACTGTCGCGGGTTAAGAAACCACCCGTTTTTAGAACGGGCCGCAAATCCGGCTCAAAATACGTCAAAGCCTTGCTGATGCCATGACGTACGGCCCCAGCTTGGCCCGACAAGCCGCCGCCATTCACGCTGCACATCACATCAAATTGACCAACGCGGCTAGCGGTTGCGAAAGGTTGATTGATAATCATCTGCAACACCGGACGGGCAAAATAAATTTTTACATCATTGCCATTGACGACAATCTTACCGGAACCGCGCTTTAACCAGACCCGGGCAATCGCATTTTTACGCTTACCGGTGGCATAGGAACGCCCTAATTCATCAATTTTGGGTTGGTTATCAAGATCAACGGCAGGGGCTTCTTGCTTCAAATTTTTTAAACTTGAAAATGTTTGGGAGGTAGGGTTCATGCTTCATTTTCCCTTTTGTTTTTGGGGTTCATGGCAGCAACGTCCAGTGTTTCCGGGTTGCTACCACCATGGGGATGTTCTGCCCCGGCATAGACGCGCAAATTACGCATTTGTTGTCTGCCTAAGGGTTCGCGTGGTATCATCCGGCGCACCGCATTGGTGATCACGCGTTCCGGGTGGTTGCCCTCAATCAATTGGCGGATTGTCCGTACTTTCACACCACCGGGATAGCCGGTGTGCCAATAAAATTTCTTATCTTCAAATTTATTGCCCGTCAGCTTCACTTTAGCTGCGTTGACGACAATAATATTATCCCCGCAATCCATATGGGGGGTATAAATCGTTTTATGTTTGCCGCGCAGATAAGAGGCGATGATGCTGGCTAAGCGGCCAAGTACCACACCTTCTGCATCAACCACGATCCATTTTTTTTGGATATCGGTTGGTTTGGCAGAAAAAGTTTTTAACATTGCAATTTCCCTGCTTTGAACAAAATTAACTAAATAATTTTCAGATTATTAACGAGCAATTTCACAAAAGTCAAGCTTTGTGTGTAATTGCTGGCGGAGGTATTATGATACCGCCGTTGCGGGTGTTTTATTGAGTAAAAAATAAAGAAAATGAGTTTCAACAGATCTTGTGTTTTACCAAAAACCAACCATATCACATATAGGAATAAGGCATCCGTATCTGGCTTATTGGGTGGATAATGATAGGATGTAACGCATCACAGCTGTGGGCTTAATCAATGGACGCAGCAGGAAAGAGGGCATCATGAATATCGATAAATATACGCAAAAGTCTCAAGGTTTTTTGCAAGAGGCGCAGTTGTTGGCGCAACGCCAATCCAATCAGCGTCTGACTGCTGAACATTTGCTACAGATTTTACTCGAAGATAAAGATAAATTAGCGGATGGCCTTATCCGCTCCATAGGCGCTGATCCGCAATTGATCCTTGACCAGGTTAAATTGGCGATTAGCAAAATGCCAAAAGTGGAAGGCAGTGGGGCAGGCCAGGTCCATCTGGATCAGGAAATGGCAAAAATTCTTGAAACAGCTGAAAAACTGGCTGATAAAGCTGGGGACAGTTTTGTTACGGCTGAACGCTTATTGCTGGCAGTTGCTATGGCAACCAATACTCCAGCTGCCGACGCCTTGAATAAACAGGGTGCTACACCCCAAAAACTAAACCAAGCCATTAATAATATTCGCAAGGGGCGACAAGCGCACACTGCTTCAGCGGAGAACAATTATGAAGCATTGAAAAAATATGGCCGTGACCTGACGGGCGCAGCCCGGGAAGGAAAATTAGACCCGGTTATTGGGCGAGATGAGGAAATTAGGCGGGCCATCCAAGTGCTATCTCGCCGTACCAAAAATAACCCGGTATTAATTGGTGA
>JBGAWJ010000037.1:0-12878 GCA_044227605.1 Alphaproteobacteria bacterium | reverse complement strand
CCATCATCATCACGCTGGGCGGCATGAAAGTGATCGGGTACACCGACGTCATCCAGGTGGCCATTTTGGTGTTGGGCGGCCTGGCTACCACCTATCTGGCGCTCAACTTAGTGGCCGACAACAATGGCGGCGGCGGCATGATTTTGGGTTGAAAAGATATTGCACGAACTCCACCGTATTTCTGCCCCCAATTTAACCAATGTTTCAATGAGGACTGCTGTTTGGATGGTCATATGCAAGCAACCGGTAATTTTAGCCCCTTTTAAGGGGGACTGGGCTGCATATTCTTGCCTTAACGCCATTAATCCCGGCATTTCCGTTTCAGCAATACTGATTTCGCGCCGGCCCCATTCTGCCAAAGACAGATCAGCCACTTTATAATCAGTTTTTTTCATCATTGATTTTTTCCTTTATGTGCATGCAATAGGGGGTCAATCGTTGATATAGCAGTAGGGGGAAATGAAATAAAAAACAAGAAACTTTTTTCCTTGGGAGCTTCAAAATACGGCTATTCTTCTTTCTGAATAAGGCATTTTATAATCTTAATCTTCGCTGAATTTATTTTCGATGAGTGTTTTTAGGGCAAGCAGCGCTTGCTCCGCGTCTACCCCCTCAGCTTTAATCATGATCTGATCATCCTGTCCGGCATTTAACATCAGCAATTCCATGATGGATTGCCCAGAGGCTTCAAGCTCATTCTTTAAAACAACAATTTCACTGGCAAATAAGCCCGAAGTCTTAACAAATTTTCCGGCAGCCCTGGCATGTAAGCCGCGTTTATTAAGGATTTTTAAGACTATGATCATTTCGCCAAGGGTAGAGTTGCTTTTCGATTATTAAGGATTTGGGACGCAATATTGATATATTTGCGACCTTCTTCTTGGGCAGCGGTGGCGGCCTCAATTAAAGAACCGCTTTGCCTTATGCGGGTTAATTTCACGAGCATCGGTAAATTAATCCCCGCAATAACCTCAATCGGTTCTTGTTCCATGATAGAAATAGCCAGGTTGGATGGAACACCGCCAAACATATCGGTTAATACAATGACCCCTTTACCCAAATTGACGGATTGAATGGTTTGCTGGATTTCTTGGCGCTTATGTTCCATATTATCGGCGCTTGCGATACAGACACATTTAATATTTTCCTGTGGACCTGCTACATGTTCTAACGTGCTGAAAAACTCTAAAGCTAACTTTCCGTGGGTTATCAAAACAATCCCGATCATATACCTCTCCTGAAATTAATACCGAATCTTGAGGATATTAGCAAAATGCTCACCCTAAGTCTCGATGTTTTATCGTCGGCTGATAGCCTTGGCTAAGCAGCCAATTTGACAATGCTTCCGCCATAAAAACAGAACGGTGTTTACCCCCGGTGCAACCCAATGCAATGTTTAAATAACTTTTCCCTTCATGTTCAAAGGCCGGTAACAGGATCAAAAGTTGGGTTTTTAAAGATTGAAAAAATTGTTCATATAAAGGATCTGCTTGAATATAGGCTTGCACCATTGGTGTTTGCCCACTTAAATGACGGATTGATTCTTGGTAATGGGGGTTACGCAAAAAGCGCAAATCCCAAACTAAATCCGCATCACGCGGCAATCCGTGCCGATAGGAAAATGATGTCAAATGGATCGACATTTTTGTGATGGCTAAGGATGAACCTAATACCAGGCTGCCAAATTGGCGCAATTTTTCTTTTAAATCCACTGCCAATAAAGCAGAAGTGTCAATCACCAAATCCGCTTGGTCTTTGAGTGGTGCCAGTAACGCGCGTTCTTGGATAATGCCATCAATGACGGGACGGTCTGAGGCCAAGGGGTGACGGCGTCGCGTTTCCGTAAAGCGCCGGACTAAGACATCATTATCGCAATCCAGGTATAAAAGGCGTACATCAAAGCCTTCTTTGGCTTTTAAGCGGCTAATGACCTCTTGTAAGAGATGCGAGGGAAAAGCCGATGGTCCGGCTATCAATGCCCAGGGCAAAAGGACTATGGGATAATGATTCGTTATTTTCGTAACTGAACGCTTGCAAGAAGTGCATGGGCAAATTATCAACCACATAAAAGCCCATATCCGCAAAGGCTTTTAATGCAGTGCTTCGCCCGGCACCGGAAAGGCTTGTCACGATAATGATGGGATGGTTTGGTAACGCGCTTGATGGGGGCATGCAGGCAATCTTTGGGGTTGTAGGTGATAAATTAAGATTTTTGCTCCCGTTGAGCAGGGGTTTGATCTGCTGTTTGGGTTAACCATAGTTGAATCTAGACTCACATTTCTTAAGAAACAAGGGTCTTAAGAAACAAGGGAAAGTTTTTGCGGGGGATGCCCTAACTCTAGAACTTTCTAATGAAGTTGATATGATGGTGATTATCAATAAGTCAAGAAATGCAATTATTTTCCTGCCACGCTTGTAGCTTATACGACCATGTCTTCGCCCCATATTTTTATCCCAGATATTCCTTTTATCTAGGCCAATCCCGTTTTTTAAAGTGTTGGCCTGTAAATCTGCGTTTTGATCTTGGGTGGATACTCGGGCATAACCAATCAACATTATTATCTCTGTAGTTATTGGGGCCACCTCAGGAAACGGAAAAAATCGTACGTTAAGGTTTTGCTGATAGAGATGCTGCCACCTGGCGAAGGATATTGGGAATATCCTGATCTTGGCCTAATATGCCATGAATGAAAATTCGGCCGTCCTTCAGGGGCTGAAAAACAACATAGTTTTCGCGGATTGGATAAATGAGGAACTCCGTATCGCCGGTCAGTTCCTTCCGGGCTGGGAACCGTTTGTAATTATCGGCAATATAGTCAAAACCCCTTGTTAAATCATCAAAATATTTTCTAGTCTGATCACGGCCCCATTGTTTAAGCGACCATTCTTTTTGATGGTGCAAATTTTGAACCGCTGAAGGCGAGAGAAGATATTTAGAGTGACCCTTCATTATTCTTCGGCAAAAATTTCGTTGGGAGTAATGGCAATCCCAGCGCCACGTTCCATTTCGTGCCGACTACGAATGAGAGCGGCAATGCTAGCCTCATCCCGCATATCACGGCGGATCAAGTCGCGGATATACTCGCTGGGGGTCAAGTATTCATGCTTGCCGTTGGTGCGTTTATCAACAAATTTCCGCATTTCATCGGGCAAGCTAACATGCAAACTGCTAGCCACAATTTTATACTCCTTTGGCTTAAATTTTCCCTTCTATACTGCGCCTCTCCAAATATTATGTCAATAGATGACATTTAAACGAGGCTGATACAGCATTTTGTAAATCGTGGATATAGACTGAAGAAATACTGGTAATTACCCCCCCTTAACATATCTCCTATCGGCATTAGCTTAAATAAGTTGCTAAAATTCAGCCGGTTAGTCGCGAGGCAAGTAGCCTTTAGAGTTACGAGGAGGTATCGGAAGACTTTTTTCTTTCAGGTAATTAAGCAATTTCGGTTCATAATGAGGAGCCCATATTTTTCTAGTTTCTCTGTACATTTCTACCCCTTCTAGGAATGTTAACATCTTGCAATATAGTATATTTAGCAATCGACCAGATTCAAGCACCCAAACCACAAAAGCCTAATAAATATTGGCTTTTTCGATGAAAAAGCTAGAAAAATCAACTGAATCTATTTGATTGATTATTTCGCAGAACCGACGTTCAGATTAGAATCATCAAAACCAGCTGTTTTTGATAGAATGTTTTGATAATAGATGGCTGTTTATAGGGGGCCGTGTCAGGAAACGGAAAATAAAGCATGCGGACACGTTAATCTACGAAATAAAAACACGGCCACCCATTTTTATGTTTGTTATCTCATCAAGGATTTGGATTATATTGGGGTTGAAGCAATATTTGTCTAGATTGCAGGTAAAGTAACGGTAAAAATGGCCCCTGCTTGGGAGCCATCAGGCGAGCGGTTTTGGGCAACAATCCGGCCGCCATGAGCTTGAATAATTTGGCGGCATATGCTTAATCCCAAGCCTGAATGGTTACCGAATTTCTCCTGGTTGGGCCGCAGCGAAAAAAAGCGTTCAAAGATTTTTTCAAGATTTTCTTCCGCAATGCCAGGCCCATCATCACCAACAGAAAACCATATTTCCGATTGGGTGGATCCTGCGTCGAGATAAATTTTACCATTTTCCGGGCTAAAGGATTGGGCATTTTCAACCAAATTTTGTAAAACTTGCGCCAATCGATTCCGGTGGCCATAAACGGGCAAGGCAATAGGGGGAATATGGACAATGAAAGCATGGGCGCTAACCTGGCGGTTAATTTGAACAAATGTGTTGAGCAAGTGGCATAAATCAAACAATTCAGGCGGGGTTTTGGAAAATTCGGCATCCAACCGGCATGATTCGGAAATATCGTGGATCAGGCGATCCAGCCTGCCAATATCTTCTTGAACGATCGCAAGCATTTTTCGGTCGGTCTCCGCAAGGGGTGTCCGTGCCAAATTTTCTAAAGCACTGCGCATGGAAGTTAAGGGGTTGCGGAATTCGTGGGAAACATCGGCTACGAACCGTTCCATATTGTCGATTTGATCCCGCAAGGCTTGCGTCATTCGTTGCAACGATAAGGATAAATAGCCGATTTCATCCCGTCGATGCGTTAGATGAGGTAAAGTGGAGGATAAGATAGGGACGGCTGGATTCAAGGAGTGTCCTGTTCGGACTGGCTTGCGAGGCGCGGAATAAAGTATTTGTACTTCCTCAGCTGCCTTTGCTAATTGATGGATGGGTCTTGCGATGGTCTGTGATAAAACAAAAGATAAAAGGGTGGTCACGGACAGGCTGATCAAAAAAACCAACAAAATATCCATGTGGAAACGCCGTATTGCCAAGGAAATATTGTCACCATCTGTGGATAATAAAAGGGCCCCTAGCACGCGCCTGTAAAGCTGGACTGGGACAGCCGCCGTTAAAATTAATTGCCCCGAGCTGTTTTGGCGTACCATACGGCTGTTTTGGCCCTCAAGGGCCTTGACAACCTCGGGATAATTGCTGGCGGTTTGGATGGGGAATTCCTCATAAATTTCTAGTTTTTGATTTTCAAGCGTCAAATATGACAGGAAAGAGGAAAGGGAATTCAGAAGATCGTTGAAATCACCCAGGGAAGAGGGGTCAGGCAGCACTTCTATTTGGATAGAATTGCTGCCGAAAGAAGTTCCAGCGGTATCAGTAATCAATATCCCACCTGGGACAAATAGCCTGGCCCGATGCCCCGATATGCTTTCTAAGCGCTTGAGGGCAGCGAGGGCAAGCTCAGGCGATAAACGTTCTTCACCAAATTCACCCCAAATAACGGCGGTACTGGCCAAGGCCGCGGCGAAGATCTTGGCGTCGGTTTCCAAAACATTTTCTTCCCGTTCAATTAAAGTTTGCCGATATTTATTGGTTTGCAAAATACCAATCAGCGGGATGAGTAAGGCAAGCAGGTTAATCAGCAATATACGCCGGGATAGCCTAGACCGCCGATTTTTAAAATTTATCTTTGTCAGAAATTTTAGCATGAAGGTGGCAATCTTTCACGAATACATTTATTTTCACATTACCTCTATTTTATAGCGATATCCCAACCCATACAGGGTTTCAATTTGATCAAAACTGCTGTCAATTTTCTTAAATTTATTCCTGATTCTTTTGATGTGGCTGTCAACCGTGCGGTCATCGGCATAATAATCTTGGCCGTAAGCGGTATCAATCAATTGATCACGGGTCTTCACATGACCGGGGAAGGCCGCGAGTAATTTTAGCAGCAAAAATTCGCTAACGGTTAAAGGAACTGGCTGGTTCTTCCAAGCGCAGCTATGTCGCGCCGGATTTAAGGTTAAGGATCCCTTGATGACTATTTTCTCATGATGATTATGTCCCGTATCGGCAGTGGGTTGTAAAGGTAAAGGTTGATGACGGCGAAGCACCGCCCGGATTCTCTCGAGTAACAAGCGTTGCGAGAAAGGCTTGCGGATATAATCATCCGCCCCTATTTGCAAGCCCGCGACTTCATCCGCCTCCTCATCCTTAGACGTTAGGAAAATAGCGGGCGTTAGCGAATGTTGGCGCAATTTTTGTAAAAGCTTCATGCCATCAAGAACCGGCATCTTAATATCTAAAATGACCAGATCCATAGGCTCTTGCATAAGCCTATGTAAGGCTTCTCGGCCATCATTAAAGCAACTGACATCAAATCCCTGTTGCTTCAGGAATATAGAGAGGCTTTGTAAAATGTTTTTATCATCATCAATCAACGCAATATGGGCGCTTATTTGAGGCATTGCATGTGTTTCCCGGTCAAAAATAACATATGTAAAACCACCGCATTCTAGCAATTCAAGAAAAAATTGCAGATAAAAATTGTTAATGAGACGGTAAAACAGTTAATCAGGCACTTGCTTATTAAGGAATTCTTTTGTTATAAAGATCAAGCTAAAACGTGATTTAGTATGTCCTCGTAGCTCAGGTGGATAGAGCAACAGTTTCCTAAATTGTAGGCCGCGCGTTCGAGTCGCGCCGAGGACACCAATGATTGCACAACCATTCAGAATCTATCGCTTGATTAATGGGTACCGCTGTTTTTAGCGTATTTTAAGGTATTTTCCTTTCCCCGTGGATGATAATTTCAACTTTTAAGGGGGTGTTTGGGGGAATTATTTTTTCTACCCCCTGGTTACGGTAGGCTAAAAAAGGCGCAATTCTCAAAATCCTTTTTCCGCCTATGCGCATTCCGTGGATACCTTGGCATAAGCCTTCGAAAATAAATTCCCGGTCAAGCCGGTAATCGGTGGTTAGGACGCAACCATCTTCCGAAAGATTGCTCGTGGCTGAAAGACCAAACGCCATAAATCTAGGGGATTTCGACCATATGAGTGGTTCCCGTTGATTAAGCCAGATTGACAATGACATGCGATAAAATCGATGTCGTTGGACTTCGGGTCCTTTTCCAATAATATCTTCTAAAATTGTAACGCCCGGCGGCATGCTTATAACCTTTATGATCGGACGAATGAAATTCGTAAGATGGGTTTTCCTTTGAAACCATCATTTATCATCTGGTTTAGAATATTTTTTCTTTTACGTTATTATTTTTATGATCTTTTATCCATGAGAAAATTTATTGAAAGGATTTTCTTTAAATTTCTTTCATTTCTTTATATAGGTGAATAAGCGAAACAGATAAATTTTTTTGCTGATGATGATTAATGAAATATTCAGTTACTGTGGGTGCGGATAAAAAGGATGAAATGATGAAAGATAAGAAAACGAATAGGGGGCAGTTGCCGTCGTCAGTTCGGCAATTAACCCTTGCTGGCGGGTTACAATTCCTTGACCTTTATGATCGCACCGGCCTCATCAAGTTGGATCATGCTTTTATAGAGTATCTGGAAAAACATCAGCAACCGTTGGTTGGGCGCTTATTGGCTGCCAGGGCTAATCCAGCGGCCGTTAAACCTTTGGAAGAAAGCAATCTGCTGATTGAATTGGCCCCTTACCTGGATCAGTTTATCGGGGACTTATTTGGTGTGGAAAGCAAATTACAAGCGTTATCGGCCCAAACCCATCAATTGGCGCCCCTCTATGCCTGCAAACGCCTATTTGTTCAACGGCAGGCCGCCAAGGCCTTTAAAGGGGAAGAGGCGGCTTTATTCTCCGTGGTGGAATTGGACCAACAATTAACGGATATCCTAGGCAAGGATTGGGATGAACTGACTTTTGCAACCAAAGTGATGGATTGGGAAAAACAGCCCGAGATCCATCAAACCCAAAAAAATATAGCATTAAGATACGCGGCCTGGGCAACCTTAACCCCGATGGGACAAAAACGTCACCAAAAAGGTATTTTATTCCATCAACCCCATAAATTAGACCCTCAGCATCTGATCCCCCTGGATACGATAGAAAGGGACGGGGTACGCATGCTGCGCTTGCCGCCATCGAAACATCGGTCACGGGATGGGTTTTCTTTAACGGATGCGGGTGCTGATTTAAAGCATGCTTTAGATGAAGCGCATTATTGCATCCTTTGCCACGATCAAGGGAAAGATTCCTGTTCCAAGGGGTTAAGGGACCGTAAGACCGGCGGATTTCAGAAATCCGTATTTGGGGTTAACTTGGCGGGCTGCCCTTTGGAGGAAAAAATATCTGAAATGCACAGCTTGAAAACCCAAGGCTATGCTGTTGCAGCGTTAGCGGTGGCGGTGGTGGATAACCCAATGCTGGCGGCCACCGGGCACCGTATTTGCAATGATTGTATGAAAAGTTGTATTTATCAAAAACAAGAACCGGTCAATATCCCCCAGGTGGAAACCCGGGTTTTGAAAGATGTTTTGGAATTGCCCTGGGGCTTTGAAATCTACAGCTTATTAACGCGGTGGAACCCCTTAAATATTAGGCGGCCTTTGCCAAAACCGGAAAGCGGGTACAAAATATTGGTGGTAGGGATGGGGCCTGCCGGTTTTACACTTGCCCATCACCTGATGAATGATGGCCATAGCATTGTCGCTGTTGATGGATTGAAAATTGAACCGCTGTCGCCGAATTTATCCGGCATTCAACATAACGGGAGGCGCCTTCCTTTCGAACCCATCCAAGATTATAAAGTGCTTGAGGAAGATCTTGATAAAAGGGTGCTGGCGGGATTTGGCGGGGTTGCGGAGTATGGGATTACCGTCCGTTGGAATAAGAATTTTTTAAAAATCATCCGCCTGCTTTTGGAAAGGCGTAAGCATTTTAGCATGTTTGGCGGGGTACGTTTTGGTGGCAGCATCACTATAGAAACTGCTATGAATTTAGGGTTTGACCATATTGCTTTATGTGCGGGTGCGGGTCGCCCAACCAATATCCCCATGCCCCACGCCTTGGCGAAAGGGGTACGGATGGCTTCGGATTTTCTAATGGCGTTGCAGTTGACGGGTGCTGCCCGTCATGAATCCATTGCCAATTTACAATTGCGCCTGCCAGTCGTGGTAATCGGTGGCGGGTTGACCGCTATTGATACAGCTACGGAAGCCATGGCCTATTATGTGCGGCAGGTGGAAAAATTTGCCGAACGTTACCAAATATTGGCGGGCAAGTTGGGGGAGGCAACCGTCCGCAAAAACTGGACGGCAGAAGAAGCCATTGTTTCCCAAGAATTCTTGTCCCATGCGGCAGCCATCCGGGCCGAGCGTGTACTTGCCAAAAAACAGGAAAGGCTACCCAAATTTCAGCATTTGATCGAATCATGGGGGGGCGTAACGGTTGCGTATCGGCGCCAATTGATAGACGCCCCCAGTTATACCTTGAATCATGAGGAAGTAGCGATTGCCATGGAAGAGGGGATCCAATTCGCCGAAGGGGTAACCCCACTGGCGGTTGAGGTTGATGAATATCAAGCCGTCAAAGGTTTAAGGGTGAAAGTGGAACAACAAGGCGCGGTTAACGAAAAGATATTGCCAGCGCGCAGCATTTTGATTGCGGCTGGAACCCAACCGAATACCACCTTAGCCAAGGAAGAAAGCGATATCATTAAGGTTGAAGGGCGTTATTTCCAGTCCATTGATGAAAATGGCCAGCCCGTTAAGCCGGTTCAAGCACTTTCCAAACCACCCATCCCCGAAATGCTGATGTCACGGTATCCTGACGGCCGGTTTATCAGTTTCTTTGGCGATCTGCATCCGTCTTTTTTTGGGAATGTGGTGAAAGCCATGGGCAGCGCCAAGCAAGGATATCCGTTGATCAGCCGTATTTTATCGAAGCGCCCGCCAACGACCGTTTCCTCGGAAGATTTGGTACAGCAACTCAATCAGCAATTACCGGCAATCGTCCATGCCGTTAACCGGTTGACGCCAAATATTGTGGAAGTGGTGCTAAAAGCCCCACAGGCCGCATCCTCGTTCAAGCCCGGCCAGTTTTACCGCCTGCAGAATTATGAAAATTATGCCAAATACACCAACCATACGTTATTGGCGATGGAGGGGCTCGCGATGACAGGCGCTTGGACGGATGTCAAACAAGGCCTGATTGCCGTTATTGCCCTAGAAATGGGTGGGTCTTCTGATTTATGCGCCCATCTGCAGCCGGGTGAACAAGTGGTGCTTATGGGACCAACCGGCGCGCCTACAGAAATTGTTACCGAACGGTTGGCGGTCTTAGTAGGGGGGGGGCTTGGCAATGCGGTATTGTTTTCAATTGGCGCAGCCTTGCGCGCCGCTGGCACCAAAGTTTTATATTTTGCCGGATATAAAAAACGCCAAGACCGTTATAAGATCGAGCAAATTGAAGCCGCGGCAGATGTTGTGGTGTGGTGTTGTGATGAAGCTCCGGGATTTTTGCCAGAAAGGCCGCAAGATAAAAGTTTTGTGGGCAATATTGTAGAAGCCATGCTGGCCTATGCCAGCGGCCGTCTTGGCACACCCGCCTTATCGATGCAGGAAACCGACCGGCTGATCGCCATTGGTTCCGACCGAATGATGGCGGCGGTTGCCCGGGCACGGCACGGCATTCTGGCGCCCTTTATGTCACAAAATCATCAAGCCATCGGTTCTATCAATTCACCGATGCAATGTATGATGAAAGAAATCTGTGCCCAATGTTTGCAAACCCACCGCGACCCTGTAACCGGTAAAGAAACAGTGGTATTTTCCTGTAGCAACCAAGACCAACCGCTGGATCATGTGGATTGGGGCGTATTATCCGGGCGTCTATCGCAAAATTCCCTGCAAGAAAAATTAACGGCTTTATGGGTTGATTATTCGTTGAAACAATTAGGGTTACGGCCCGCTGCAACAGCGAAAATGTAGGGGGATTACTTGAAATATGCCACTTTCTTATACCAAGGTCAGCAATTGGCCGGGGTCGTTGATTTAGGACAACAGACTGTTAAACCGTTGGCTTTCGATATGATGGATATTATCAAGCAAAAAACATCTTTTGAAGCGCCATCGATCCCTTTCAGCCACATCACGCTGTTAGCGCCGATCCCTAAACCTGGTCGCAATGTGTTTTGCGTGGGGAAAAACTATCACGAGCATTTGAAGGAAGTCAGCCAAACATCTGGCAGCGGGGATGCTGTGCCTGAATATCCCATTTTTTTTACCAAGGCGGATAATTGCATTATTGGGCCCAACCAATCCATCAAATTGCCGAAACATTTAAGCTCAAAAATCGATTATGAGGCAGAACTAGCGGTGGTTATTGGCAAAACGGCCAAAAATATTACCCTGGCGCAAGTAGATGAGCATATTTTTGGCTATATGATTGCCAATGATGTGACAGCGCGGGATATCCAAAAGCGTCATCAACAATGGTTCCTGGGGAAATCCCTGGATACTTTCCTGCCCATGGGTCCTTGGATTGTTACCAAAGAAGAAATTGGCCAGCAAGATTTAATCATTAAATGTTGGGTCAACGGGGAATTGCGCCAGGAAAGCAGCATTTCCAAAATGATTTTTAATATCCCAAGCTTAATCGTTACCTTGGCTGCTGGCATCACCCTGCAACCGGGCGATATCATCGCGACCGGTACACCGGCAGGTGTTGGCATGGGATTTAATCCACAACGCTTCCTGCGGGCGGGTGACCATATAAAAATCACTATCAGCCATATTGGTGATTTGGAAAACAATGTTAGCGAATAAGGGCAGGGAACCGAAAACTAAATGGACGAACAGGGCCCATCACCGAAGAAGATATCGTTCCAACAACGGATGACCCGGTGGGCAGAGCACCGGTGGGCTGGTTTTTACCTTTTTTGTTTTGCCTTTTTTGAAAGTTGGATATTTCCGCTGCCCCCCGATATTTTTTTGATTGCTTTGGTTATAGGCCGTCCGCCCCATTGGGTACGGTGGGCGGTTATCTGTACGGTTGGATCGGTGGTGGGCGGGATGGTCGGCTACGGCATCGGCGCTTGGTTATATGACACATTGGGTCAATGGCTTGTCCATATCTATGGGTTCGAATCGGACTTGGCAAGGTTCCGGCAGATCTATGCGGAATGGGGTGTATGGATTATCCTGGTCAAGGGGTTAACGCCCATCCCCTATAAATTGGTAACCATAGCCAGCGGCATAGCGGGGTTCGATTGGCGGGTATTTTTAGGGATGTCGATCTTGACGCGGGGGCTGCGATTTATAATTGTCGGGTTTCTGGTTTATCGCTATGGTACATATGTCCATCTGATGATGGCCCGTTATCGGGGGCTAAGCATTTTGCTGCTGGTTATCCTAATTATTGGGGGTTTTGCAAGTATCGCTTTTTTATGATAAGAAAAATATCATAGTGGTCGTAAGGAGAAAATTGTGGTCAAAAAACATCCTGCCCATACTGCCCATATTGTTTTTATTTTAATGTTTTGCTGGTGTTTTGCGGCTCTTTTTACAGCCCTCATGGCTCAATATTGGGGCGGGCTTGCACCTTGCATCCTCTGTCACTATCAGCGGTATCCCTATGTGGCCGGTTTGCTTGTGGCCTTGGTTGCTGCCCTGTTTTGGCCCTCCCGTTGGTTGGCTGCCTTAGGTATTTTATGTATTGCTGCGAGCGGCGCGGTGGCGGTGTTTCATGTGGGTGTTGAGCAGCAATGGTGGGCAGGCACGAATGCTTGTGCAGGCACCCCGATTGATATTGGGCAAGACCCAGGATCTTTTATCCGGGCCCTGCAAAACCAGCCTTTGGTTCGTTGTGACCGTCCCGCTTGGACATGGGCTGGTATTTCCATGACAGGCTATAATTTATTGTATGCGGTGACAGGGGTTGGTTTATTGGCCTATCTGGCCAGGGCAACCCGTAAGGGAAAAGTGAATGTTTAATGATGCCTACCATCCCCCCTTGCCGGGTGATTTAAGTGACCAGGAAAGCCTGCATCAGGCCTTGCGTGTGAATCAGGCAGGGGACTATGGGGC
>JBGAWJ010000036.1:0-12921 GCA_044227605.1 Alphaproteobacteria bacterium | reverse complement strand
TGGTTTAACGCACCCATGGTAATGGAGGGTGGCGCAATCCATGTGGATGGTGAGGGTACGTTGATCACGACGGAAAGTTGTTTGCTTAATCCAAACCGTAATCCTAATATGGATAAACAAGATATTGAAGAGGTTTTTAAACAATATTTAGGAATCCAAAAGGTCATATGGTTAGCGGGTGGCTTACAAGATGATGATACCGACGGCCATGTCGATGAGATTGCATGTTTCTTTAAACCCGCTGCCCTTTGTATGCTGAGTACTCCTGATAAAAGTGATGGCAATTATCATGTTTTACAAGAAAATATTAATAGGATTAAAGCAGCAAAGGATGCTAAAGGCAGAGAATTTAATATCGTTGAAATAGAGCAGCCAGCCCCACAAAATTTATCAGATGGACGTCGGATGTCTTTATCATATTTAAATTTTTATGTGGCAAATGGGGCAATCATCATGCCATCATTTAAAGATCCGCAAGACCACAAGGCGTTTGAAGCCCTTGGCAAACTATTTCCTGATAGAAAAGTGCTTCAGGTTCCTGCAATTGATATTTTCAAGGGTGGTGGTGGTATTCATTGTATTACCCAGCAGCAACCAGGTTTTATGCTTCCTAATCCTGATGTGCAAATAAAATAGAGAATATAAGACAGGAAGATGTCGGATTAATAATTGAGTCATTGAATCAATAAACTTGCGGCAATCAATCTCCATAAGAAAATTTATCAAGGGTCATACAAGTTTCTAAAATGAATAAAATCCCAATAAAAAAGAAAATTTTGATTGTCGAGGATAATGATCTGAATATGCGTTTATTCAACGATTTGCTTGAAGCCCAGGGATATGAAATTATTCAAGCCAGACAAGGAATTGAAGCACTGAAGCTTGCCCGTATGCACTTCCCTGATTTAATATTAATGGATATTCAACTTCCAGAAATTTCCGGTCTTGAAGTAACCAAATGGATTAAAGATGATGAAAAACTAAAGAAAATTCCTATTATAGCTGTTACGGCTTTTGCTATGAAAGGGGATGAACAGCGAATAAGAGAAAGCGGCTGCGAAGGCTATATTGCCAAGCCTATATCCATTGTGCCATTTTTACAAATAATCCAGCATCATCTTGCTGCATCTGCGAAGAAAGATTAATTTTATGTCAGCATGTATTCTTGTTGTTGATGATGTTCTACCAAATTTACGCTTATTAGAAGCGAAATTAGTTATTGAAAATTTCCAGGTGATTTTGGTTAATTCCGGTCAGAAAGCTTTAGATATACTTAGTAAACAGCATGTGGACCTGGTTTTATTAGACGTGATGATGCCCGAAATGGACGGATTTGAAGTATGTCACCGGATACGTTCCAATAGGGCGATGGTAGATTTACCGGTTGTAATGATAACCGCCTTCGGTGACATTCAACACCGCGTGCGTAGTTTAGAGGTAGGGGCGGATGATTTCTTAACAAAGCCGATTAATGACATTGCTTTATTCGCGAGGGTACGTTCTCTCTTGCAGCTTAAATTTTTACTTGATGAACTAAATGTCAGAGAAAAAACCTTAGGTGATTTTTATCTGCTTCCCAGTAGCAACACAACAATTGAGGACGATCTTGCCTATGATGACATCTTGCTTATCCATGAGTCCGGCCCAACTGCCGACAAAATAAAGAAAACCTTAGAAGATGTTAAAAGCAAAGTTACATATATCAATAACGATCAAGATATAGTTAAAGCAATCCATGCCCATGATTATGCTCTAATTATTTTAAGTTTAAGCCTTGAAAATAATAAAAATCTGGAACTTTTATCTTTTTTAAGATCAGAAGATTTAACCCGCCGTATACCTATTTTATTGACTGGTGATGAAAGCCAATTACCAAAATTTGTAGCAGGGTTAGATATGGGGGCAAGTGATTATTTCTTAAGGCCTATTGAAAACGCCGAAGTGTTATTACGTTGCCGGACACAATTAAGAAAAAGCTCCTGCTCAGAAAGATTAAAATCATTGCAGAACATGAGTGTTTCTGCAACTTTTATTGACCATTCAACGGGTCTTTATAATAAAAAATATTTACTCCGATATTTAGAGGGCTCCATTAAAAATGCCATACAAATGGCTAGGCCAGTTTCCCTGATCATGATGTCGATCCATTTCATAGGGGAGGGGGCAACCCCTAAAATATCCCTGGCTGGCATAGAGAAGATGATGGATGAAATGGGTAAAAAAATTTCTGCCTACATATCGATTTCAGATTTGTTGATCCGTATGGATTCTCATGATTTGGCAATTTTAATGATGGACACGCCAACGGAAATTGCCGTACAATTTGCAAAAAAACTGAGACAATATTTAGTAAAGCAGTCGTTGTTCCAAGATCAAAATGCAATTAAAATAAAAATTTCTTTAGGCATTACATCCTCCTCTGGCGCCAATTTAACTGCGGGTGGTTTTTTACAGAAGGCTGAACAAGCGCTGTTAGAGGCTAAACAAAGACCTGCCGATAATGCTCAGTCAGTTATCGTTTTATAAAATTGCTCTATAAAACCCACTAAAACGTTTTTTAGTAAGATATTTGTTGAATTTTGCTTGACAGAATATGGAAATCACATAATTCTTCTGCAGTCGCTTTATGTTATTGAACCGGATAAGGGATTTATTTTTATGGCAAAAACAGGTCGTGTAATGATCAGATTAGTTAGCTCGGCGGATACGGGTTACTTCTACGTTACCAAAAAGAATCCCCGCACCTCAACAGAAAAATTGCAATTCCGTAAATATGATCCGGTCGTTAAAAAGCATGTGGATTTCAAAGAAGCCAAAATTAAATAGATGATTGAACTGAGGCGGGTTTTTTGTATCAGCTAAAACCCTTCTATGGATAAGGGGTTAGCCCTTCATTAGATAGCTTGCAAAATTCAGTGAAGTAGTAGCTGCGCAAATATTCCACTTTTTATTAACCTCATGGCAATCAACTCCTCTATGTTGCGTACTGCAATGCTTTTAGCGCATGGTAGGTTTGGCAATTTTTTTTGCAGATAATATCCTTCTAGTTGATTGTCAATAGTTGTTTCAACTATATCATCGCTACAAAGGTTAGGAGTAATTCCTTTAATATTGATGGGGTCACCGTTAGGCGAATAAAAATTTGCCCAAGTAATGGATATTTCGGCGTTATTTGATAGGGAAGGGATAGTTTGAACGGTGCCTTTCCCATAGGAAGCTGAACCAATAATAATAGCCCTTTTATTATCCTTGAGAGCGGCTGTCAGAATCTCGGCAGCAGAGGCACTTTTGCCATTAATGATAACTACCGTAGGTAAGCGAAGAAAATGATCCCCTTTTGTAGCCTCAAAAAATTGATAACTTTGTGGATTGCGCCCTTTGACCATGGTTATAACACCTTGATCAAGGAATAAATCAGCGACTTCAACGGCTGACAAGAGTAGCCCCCCTGGATTGTTGCGTAGATCTAAAACAACGCCTTCTAAATCTTGTTGCATACTTGCCATGATAGAAGTGGTTTTATCTAATATCAGTGGTACGGTTAATTCGTTGAAATTAGTAATTTTTATGTAAAGGATTTTGTCCTGAACAAAAACCTTTACCGATGTATTTTTGATATGTGATTGATCAATCGTAATTTCAAAAGGCGTGGAACCATCGCGCTGAATAGTTAAGGAAATAGGATCAAGGCTTGGATTATATAATAATTGATAAATTTGCGGAATGTCCAGTGTATGCAAAGATTTGCCATTGATAGCTATGATGTAATCTTCCTTCTTTAATCCTGCATTTACAGCACTGCCTTGGGCAATAAGGGCTGCAATCATAATTCCCTTAGAGTTCTTTGATATTAGAAGGCCTAGATTATTTCCTTCCCGCATTAATCTGTTAACGTTGGCTTCAAACGGATCTACATATCTTGAATAGGGATCCAAGGATTTTAATATGGTGTTAAAAAAAACCTTGTGCAAACTATCCTGGCTCATGGCAGATAGTTGGGGATCAGATTGCCGCGCCTTGGCAATTATTGTGTTAGCAAAATTAACCCATTCTTCCGTATCTTGCGAATATGGAGATGTAAAGCGAGCTAAAAATTGATGATTTTTTTCTAATAAAACCGCATGTTTATATGTAACAATGTCCAATGAAGAAGATTGTTGGATAACCCCCTTCAATGCCCGTTCAACCAGAGTTTTGGGATCGCTGGCCTCAAGATGAAAATCAATAACACCCATAATCCCTTCTTCTAATAAATTTTCATCGAGGTTAGAAGAAGCTTGTGTAGAAGTTAAACTGTCGTTTTTCGAAGAAGTACAGCCCCATAAAGTAGCTAATAGCAGCAGTTCTATCAAAAATAAAATTTTAAATGGTTTAATCATGATGCCATACTACCTATTAAATTATAAAAAAACATCCTAAAACCGATATGGTTACTAAAAGATTAAGAACAGTGTATTAAAAATTTCCTTGCGTTATGGTGATTAAAGTAACTTGATAAAAATGCCGCAGCAAAAATATTCATTTGGACAAAAATAGTATTAAAATCTCCATTTTATGAAACAACCAAAGCTTTTTATTATAGACTAACTTGCAAAACGAAATTTTTAAGGTGCAGAAAGTGTATAAAAATATCAAAAATACAAAAGTTGGCCAAAAATGAGAGAAGCGCCATTTATCCACTCCGTCATTGTTTTACTAGAAGAAATATACAGTACACGTAAGGCTGCAGATAGGATTTGCACATCTTTTTTTCGGGCTAATCATTTTATTGGCAGCCATGATCGCCGCCATATGAGTGATTTCGTTTATGATGTTCTTCGCCACCATGCTAGGTTGCATTGGGTAATCAACCAAACGAATGTATTTCCAAAAGATCAATTGGAACGGGTTAGGTTGTTGGTACTGACCTATCTCAGCATTATTAAAAATCAGTCTTTTGAAAGGATAAAGAACCATTTTGGTCAACAATTTGGCCCAGCAATGCTCTCTGCACCCGAAATAAAATTACTTGAAATATTGGCACGACACAAATGGGCAGAAAAACTAATGAAGGGACCGGAATATGTCCGTTTTGAAGTTCCTGAATGGGTTTATCAATTGCTTTCTCTTGAATATCCGCATGTTTTAAAAGAATTGTTAAGCAGTTTTTCTGAGCAAGCTTTCTTAGATTTAAGGGTTAACACCATTAAAGCGGATAAAGAAGATATTTATCGTAGATTAGCAGAACAAAAAATTCCTGTAAATTTAACCCCTTATTCTCCCTGGGGTTTGCGCATAAAGAATAAAATTAGCATTACCGCATCAACCGAATTTCAAAAAGGGGAAGTGGAAATTCAAGATGAAGGCTCTCAAATTATTGCTTTATTAACCCAGGTAAAACCTGGAATGCGGGTGCTAGATTTTTGTGCAGGAGCAGGCGGAAAAACCTTAGCTTTAGCCGGAATGATGCAAAACAAAGGTTTTATCCTTGCTTTGGATATTCACGAAGATAGGCTTGAAAGGGCGCGTAAAAGACTAACTAGGGCAGGGGTACATAATGCAAAATGCCAATTGCTTCCCAAAGATACCGATCAATGGATGAAAAGGCATATTGAAAATTTTGATCTTGTTTTGATTGATGCGCCATGCAGCGGCAGTGGGACATGGCGGCGTAATCCGGAAGCAAGATGGCGGGTGGAGGAATCCCAACTTAAAGATTTATCAGTAATTCAAGAAAAACTTTTAACGGATGCTGCACAATTAGTTAAGAAGGGGGGACAAATTGTTTATTCAACATGCTCATTGTTTAGTTTAGAAAATGAAGCAGTTGTTAACAAGTTTTTACAGAAATCTCCGTCCTTTAAACTTTATAAGATGACTGATTGGCTCCACCGTCATCACCTAATTTCTTTAATGCCTTTGACCCAAAAAAATGAAGGTTACCTAAAACTTTTGCCGTTTACACATCACACGGACGGTTTCTTTGGGGCCATATTAGAAAAAAAGGCAGAATAGTCAAAAACTTCCTTAGAAATAATTTGTTAACCTTTTGTTAATGATTAACAGATACCCTCTTTCCTTAATTAATAGATATTGAGGATTTAGAATGGCTGGAAATGATCTAATTGAAGGTGAAATGGCTGTTCTGAGCTTAGCTGAAATACAGAACAATAAATTAATAAAATTATTTAATTACTGGGACAATTTACGAAATGGGCGGCTTATGCCTGCACGTTCGGATATTAATCCGGTGGATTTGGTATTTATGTTGGGTTGGATTTTATTAATTGAAATTTACCCTGATCCGACAGGTAAACAGCCATTTCTTTTTCGCTACCGCTTAAGCGGTGCAGAACTTGATAAAATCAGCAGATGTAGTCTTCAGGGGCATTGGGCCAACGAACTAAGTGATAATTTTCAACGTCATGCAACTATCCATGCTTTTAAAGAGTCGGCAGAAACAGCTGGCCCTAATTTTTATAGGGTAAATCTCAAGCGACGTGGTGAGAAATACTTGGTTTATGAAAGGATTACCTTACCCCTCAGTGTGGATGATCCGAATAAACCGGCAATGCTTTTGGTAGGGATTCAGGGGGTAATGGAAACTGCAAGCCGTCAATATTATGCCGATGTACCGGCAATGCAGGATTTAAACCAGCCACCACCATGATATAAAACTTAGTATATTTATACGCAAAACTGATGGATATTAACTTTTTTAACAATTCTTATGAGCTTAGCCATTTTTAACAGATAAGTTTAAAAGGTAAACTTTATGCCGCTGACTCATGTTTCCGGTTATAGGCAATCACACAATGTTCGGTACAATAAGGCCTTCCAACTTCCGAATCGTGCCCACAAAAATGAAAATCCGACTGTTTAGGGTCACCGACCGGCCACATACAAGGTTTTTTAACAGATTGCGTATCTGTTAACGGCCTGAAATCAGTTTGAAAAACTTCAATTGAAGTTTTGGCTTCTTGACGTTTAATGGGAGATAGCCTTCCGGTTAAACCCATCCGGTGGGCTTTGCCGATGACCGCATTTCTCGTAACTCCCCCAAGCTTTTTGGCAATCTGACTTGCAGAAAACCCCTGTAACCAAAATTTCTTAAGCATTTCTACGCGTTGATCTGTCCAGGCCATTTTTATTACTTCTTTGTTGGTTGTTGCGCGAAAGGTTTGCCAATAATATTGCTATATGTTGTGTTATTTTTTAAACAACATACTATTAATACTAAATATAAATTTTAATGAAGAGCAAGTTTTTTTAATCACAAATAATGTAAAAAGTATCTTGCCTGACTCGCAAAGTTCGTATCTATAATCCAAGTTTGCTTTTGCTGGAAATTTTTTATCCAAAGGGGAGATGGCGATATTTTGATTGGACGCAACCCATTTTATGTTAAACAACTGTAGACGGGATAATATTGGGCAATACTGGCACACCAAATTTGATTTAAAAAAGGTTTTTTTAAATTCTACCCCACTGCGATAAGATGATGCCGCAAAGATAGGAGAGATGCTTTTGAATGAAATTTTTAGAGAAATTGAAGAAGATATTCGTCGTGACCAAATGTCTAAAATTTGGAAGAAATACGGTTCTTGGCTTCTCACTATAATTTTAGCGATTATCTTACTCACTGTTGTTCTTGTTTGGTGGCGGCAACAGCAGGAAAATCGACAGTATGAAAGGGCAATAATATATCAAAAGGCACAAGAGATTATTGCATCTGGGGATCCCCTCAATGCTGAAGATTTATTACTCAGTCTGATAAAGGAAGAAGGCGGCTACTCTATGCTGGCAAGGTTTGAGTTAGCCGCTTTGCGCGTTAAATCGGGTAAACTGGCAACAGCAATCAATATTTATAACGGTATCAGCGAAGATCAAGGGGTATATTACCCTTACCGGCAGCTATCTATGATCAAACATGCTTTATTGCTGATTGAAATGCCGGAAATAAATGCTAATGACTTATCAAACATGAATAAAACCTTGGAAAAGTCTTTAAAAACTTCCACTACTGATCCTGCTTTGGCTTTATCGATGAGGGAAGTGCAAGTGTTGCTTCATCTAAAGCTTGGACAAATTTTAGAGGCTAAGGAAGGGATTATAAGGATAATAGACAATCCTAACGCTCCTGTTAATATGCGTAGGCGATTAACGGAATTGTTAAAAACAATTGAATAATCTCATTAAGGCGTTTGGAATGATTAATTCAGATTTGAAGATGAAAGGTTCGTTAATGGGAACTAATTGTAAAGGTTGGGTTGTATCGTGCCTGTTTTTATTGATGTTATCAGCTTGTGGTTGGTTGGGTGGTGAGAAGAAACAACCACCTTTACTGGGCGAACGAATCGATATTTTACAAAAATTCGGTCGTACTGAGGGCGATCGGGAATTAGCACATACAAAGATTATTGTGCCATCCCCAAAAAATTTAGTAACCTGGCCCCAGTTTCATGCGAACGCAAGTCATAATCCTGATCATTTGTCTTTTACCGGCCAACCTAAAGAATTGTGGCAAACAAATATTGGCCTTGGGCAAGATGGGCGGCATTTTTTCTTAACGGGACCTGTGGTGGCGAATGACACCGTCTTCATCGCCAATGGGAATATGTTTGTTTCAGCTATTGATTTAAATACGGGAAGAACTAGATGGCGGCTGAATTTAAAAGTTTACGGGGAAACCGATGAATTTACAGGGGTAGGATTATCCGTAAAGGAAGATGGCCAGATACTATATGTTGCAAGTCCTTTTGGCCAAATAATAGCCCTTGATGCTAAAAATGGGAAAAAACTTTGGGCAACATATCTGGGGGCCCCTATTCATTCCAGCCCTGTCTTATCTAATAAAAAAATCTTTGTTACTACTATGGACGGCCGTTTGGTTGCTCTAGAAGAAAATACGGGCAGTATTTTATGGTTTTATAAAGGCTCCCAAGAAAATCCAACATTGGTTGGATCACCGGCTGCAGCTGTTGCGGGGGACATAGTGGTTGTAGCATTTAATTCAGGAGAAATATTTGGGTTAAGAGCAGAGACGGGCCAGTTGTTGTGGACTGACAGTATTAGCACCTCCAAATTTGGTGGGTCGATTGCCAATCTCAGTAGCATTAGAGCAGGCGTCATTATTGATAAGGAATTAGTACTAGTCATTAATCATAATTCGTTATTGGTAGCGTTAGATCTTATACGGGGGGGGCGTCAGTGGGAATTGCAGATTGGCTCTGACCAGACGCCTTGGATAGCAGGCGATCATTTATTTGTTTTGACTGATCGCAAGGAATTGCTTGCTATCCAACGTGGAAGTGGGCGTGTCTATTGGTCTAAATTTTTGCCTGATTTTTTGGATAAAAAGCAAACAAAGCAAGATATTCAGTGGTTTGGGCCGGTTATTGCCCAGGAAAATCTTATTATTACCAATTCGGTTGGGGAAATTCTTTATCTTTCTCCCCAAGACGGCCATTTGATATCGAAGCAAAAAATCAATAATGGGTTCGTTATGGCTCCGATTATTGTTAACAACATTATGTTATTAACAATTAAGAATGGCACTATCATAGCTTTTAAATAAATGGGTTGCTGGGCAAGAAATGATCAAAAACAGTCCCGTTTTGTTGCTAGGTACGAAATAGTCATGATTATTTTGTGACCATCGTTTCTTATCCTACCAAGTAAGTAAAATTACTTTTATATTTGAATAATTTAACGGACATTCCCTTCATACATGAATCATTTTACCGTTGCTATCGTCGGCAGACCAAATGTCGGCAAGTCGACACTTTTTAATAGATTAGTTGGCCATAAAGCGGCTATTGTTTATGATCAGCCGGGCGTTACCCGCGACTGGCAAGAAGAAACGGTCAGTTGGGGGGATATGGAGTTTAAACTGGTCGATACAGCCGGGTTCCAAAATCATTTTTCCAGCTCATTATCTGCTAAAGCCCAAACGATTAGCTGGGATGTTTTAAAGAATGTAGATTTAATATTATTTGTTGTGGACGGCCGGGTGGGAGTCATTGGTGAGGATAGGGATATTGCTAATCGGTTACGAAAACTTTCAAAACCGATGCGCGCGGTTGCGAACAAAATTGAAGGAAAAATAGACCCGGATTTAATATCTTCTTTAAACAACCTTGGTTTAGGAGAAGGGTTGTTTGTTTCGGCAGAGCACGGCCTTGGCTTGGCAGATCTTTACCAGACAATTTATCAAGGTTATCAAAAATTCTTAACAGCTTCCCCTTCTTTATCGATTGCACTGAACGCTGAAGAAGAAAAAGTTTTTCCAATTAAATTAGCCATCATTGGCAGGCCAAATGTTGGTAAATCGAGCTTAATTAATGCTTTTCTTAAACAAGAAAGGCTTATTACCAGCCCAGAAGCAGGCACAACGAGGGATACCATTTGGCTAAAATGGAACTATCGTGGTCATCAATTAGAATTAATTGATACAGCCGGGTTACGGAAAAAGGCAAAAGTTCTGGATGAACTGGAAAAAATTTCAACTGATGAAACCGAAAAAGCCATTAAACAAGCAAATATTGTCGTTCTGGTTGTTGATATTAATTCGGGATTAGAAGGACAAGATTTATCAATCGCTAATCAAGCGGAAAAAGAAGGTAAAGCGCTTATTATTGCTTTAAATAAATGGGATCTTATTTCCGATAAGAATAGTTTTATGGTTAATTTCCGTAAAAAATTAGAAAATTCCCTTCCTCAGAGCAAGGGGATGCGTTTTGTACCTGTTTCAGCCAAAACCTCTTTTAATTTAGAATTATTGCTTCAGGAAGTTATTCAAATTTACGAT
Organism: Alphaproteobacteria bacterium; assembly: GCA_044227605.1. GTDB lineage: Bacteria > Pseudomonadota > Alphaproteobacteria > JAEUKQ01 > JAEUKQ01 > JAEUKQ01. The sequence continues at coordinate 2,132 of JBGAWJ010000036.1, read as the reverse complement.
GTTTGGAACATGTCTTTCACGACCCTACAACTAAATCAATGGTTGGGCCAATCAATGGATAATATGCCGCCGCCGCTTGTAAGCCGGCGTCAATGGAATATCAAGGCCATTAAACAAACCAGTACCCGCCCGCCCACAATAATGATATTATCAAACCTAACAGAAAATCTTCCAGAGTCCTACCAAAAATATCTGGTGAACAGATTGCGAGATGAATTTGATATGCGTGGTGTGCCTATAAGGTTAAGGTTCACGAAAAGGTTTCGTTAAATCGCTTTTATTCTTTTTGACAAAAATCAAATTAAATAATATACGCCGTTTTTATCCTTGCTTTATGAAAAGCAAATCGTTACCCTGCGGTGCTGCTAATTATTTTAGCTCCTTGCCAGTATGTATATAATTATGTAACTGGCTATATCTGTAAAAATCAGATTGAACACAATCCATAGGGAGATTTTATGGCTTTATATGAGAATATTTTTATTGCCCGCCAAGATCTAACAACTTCACAAGTTGATAGTTTGGTTGAGCGTTTTTCGTCAATTGTTACCACTCAAGGCGGCCAAGTAACAAAGAAAGAATATTGGGGATTGAGGAATCTTGCTTATGCAATTAAGAAGAACAAAAAAGGTCATTATGTTCTTTTTAATTTAGATGCCCCGCCAGCGGCCATTTTGGAAATGGAGCGCAATATGGGTTTAAGTGAAGATTTGCTGCGTCATTTAACTATAAAAGTTGAAGAATTGGAAACCGAGCCATCGGCAATGATGCAAAGCCGTAACCGTGAATATTCACGGGAAGGTTCATTTAAACCTCGGTCTGAAAATGCTGATACTGAAACTGAAATAAACCCCCTTGATAGCGGAGAAAATTCATGAAACCGGCACCCCAACAAGAAGATTATTCAGGCCAATCGGGTGGTCGCGAAGGTGGCAACAGCCGACGTCCATTTTTTCGGCGTCGGAAAATATGTCCTTTTTCAGGCGATAAAGCACCGAAGATTGATTATAAAGATGTGCGGTTGCTTCAAAAATTTGTGTCCGAACGGGGAAAATTGTCCCCAGTCGGATTAGTGCAGTATCTTGCAAGAAGCAACGTGTGTTATCCCAGGCGATCAAACGTTCTCGCTTTTTAGCCTTACTGCCATATGTTGTGAAATAGATAGGTAAGGGTGTAATATGCAAATTATTCTTTTAGAACGCATTGAAAAGCTTGGCCAGATGGGCGAAGTAGTTAATGTTAAGGCTGGCTTTGCCAGGAATTTTTTATTGCCCAGGAAAAAGGCATTGCGGGCGACGGATAAAAATCTGGAATTCTTTAAAGGGCAGCGCCAACAATTAGAAGCCACGAATTTACAGCGTAAACAAGAAGCAGAAAAAGTGGCTGCAAAAATGCAAGATCTTACGGTAGTGGTTGTCCGCCAGGCTGGTGAATCTGGTCAGTTATATGGTTCGGTCACGGTGCGTGATTTAGCCAATGCTATTATTGAAATGGGGTTCACCGTGGATAAAAGACAGATTGTTTTGAATAAATCAATTAAAGCTCTTGGCTTATATCCAATCCAGGTACAACTACATCCCGAAGTAAAAATTGAAGCAACAGCTAACATTGCCCAATCCTTAGAAGAGGCTGTCGCACAACAGAAAAATGGCGGCTATATTCCTAGGAACAGTGATCGCCAAGAAGTAAACAACACCCAAAACGAATTTGTTTTGGAAGAAACTGAAGAAAAAGCTGAAGAAGAAACAACGGAAGCTTAAAAACTGCTATAGTATTGATGGCAGATTGTCCAATATGGGTAATCTGCCATTAATTATTAGTGAAACGAATGTTTATAAGGTAAAAATCTGCCTGTAAGGGGTTATTGATGAAAGAGCAAGCACCCTTGACGAAAGATAGAGATCTTCCCATTAATTATGAGATTGAGCAAGCCCTTTTGGGGGCCTTGCTAGTCAATAACCTAGTATATGAGAAAATTGCCGAATTTCTTAAAGTTGAGCATTTTTCTGATCCTTTGCATGGACGGATATATCAGGCTATTGGCCGTTTAATCCAAAGCGGACAAATCGCCGATGTCATTACTTTAAAAAACCAATTCGACCAAGATGAGGTTTTAAAGGACCAGGGTGGAT
>JBGAWJ010000035.1:0-13145 GCA_044227605.1 Alphaproteobacteria bacterium | reverse complement strand
ACTGGCTATATTGTAACCAACAACCATGTGATTGAAGGGGCGCAGCGGATTTCCGTTAGGCTTTATAACAATAAAACCTATCAGGCTAAATTAGTGGGCACCGATCCCAAGACCGATTTAGCCTTGCTCAAAATTGAATCGCCGCACCCCCTGCCCTTTGTCCCCTGGGGCGTTTCTGAGGATGCGAAAATCGGCGAATGGATTATGGCCATCGGCAATCCTTTCGGTTTGGGCGGTTCTGTCAGCATCGGCATTATTTCCGCAAGCCAGCGGAATATCCATGATGGGCCTTATGATGATTACCTGCAAACCGACGCCGCTATCAACAAAGGCAATTCTGGTGGTCCGATGTTTAATGTCAGGGGCGAAGTGATTGGCATTAATACGGCAATTATTTCCCCATCCGGCGGCAGTATTGGGCTTGGGTTTGCCATTTCCGCCGATTTGGCTAAAGGGATTATTGAACAATTGAAGCAGTTTGGCCAGGTTAAAAGGGGTTGGCTAGGCGTCAACATTCAATCGGTAAGCGATGAATTAGCAGAAGAATTAGGGTTAGCAACCGGTACCGGAGCACAAGTTTCTAGCGTGGTTGCCAACTCCCCCGCTGAAAAGGCAGGCATTCAGAAAGATGATATCATCCTAAAAATCGGCAGTTATACAATCACTTCCCCGCGCATCTTACCTCGCCTGGTGGCAGAAACAAAAATCGGCACGAAAGTTCCTGTTATTCTGATGCGTCATAAAAAACAACTCACCATTCAAGTCGAGATTCAAGAGTTACAGGAAAAAACCACCCAGACCCCTGATAGTTCGACTAGTCCTAAGGTTGCCGGGACTAATATTTCGGAACTTGGTCTGATTGTTGGGGCATTGGATACAAACCTGCGCCGCCGTTTTGACATCCCAAAGCAAGTATTGGGATTGGTTGTCTTGAATGTAGAGACCGGCAGTGCTGCGGCTCAAAAGGGGATTAAAGCCGGTGATGTGATCACCGAAATTAACCAAAAACCGATCCGTCAACCCGATGATATTATTACCCGTCTAAAAGAGGCGCAGCAATTAGGGCACAAAGTGCTGACGGTATTAATTATCAGGCAAGGGGATTATCAATGGGTAGCCCTAGCTATACCACCTGCAGCCCCAGCGCCCATCCCCCAGTAATGCGAGCGGATTTAAAGGGTCATATCAGTCAATTTTCTGGCTGACGGATTATCTATGTATCATATACCACCTGTCATCGTTATCAGTGGCCCCACGGCGTCTGGAAAATCCCAGATTGCGATGGAGCTTGCCGCCCAGTTTAACGGCAGTATCGTAAATGCCGATAGTATGCAAATATACCGAGAAAGCGTCATCCTAAATGCCCGACCTTCCCTGCTTGATATACAACAAATACCGCATTATTTATACGGCGAAATTTCCCTTAAACAACCTTGTTCCGTGGGGTTATGGCTGGATTGGTTTAGGGAATTATTAAAACAGCCCCTTATTGCTGGCAAACCCCTTTTTGTTGTGGGTGGCACGGGGTTATATATTCAAGCCTTAACCCAGGGATTAGCAGTCATCCCAGCCGTTCCAGCTGTGATTAAAGAAGAAATAGAAAAATCTTGGCAACAATTGGGGCCTGAAAGCTTTTATCAACAATTCCAGCAAATTGATCCCTTGATGGCCCAGCGCCTGCACCCCAATGATAGGCAACGGTTAGTAAGGGCTTGGTCCGTCAAACAAGCAACCGGAAAGTCTTTATTGGAGTGGTGGCAAACCGGAAATCCGGTTTTACCCATCAAATATCTCCTGACAACTTTAGTCCCTGAACGGCCGTTTTTATATGCAGCTTGCGACCAACGCTTCCTTACAATGATTAAAAAAGGCGGGGTGGAAGAAGCCGCCGCCATCTACCAAATGAAATTACCGCCCTACCTGCCCGGAATGGGTATTTTGGGTTTAAAACAATTATTCGCCTATTTTGAAGGTGCTATAACACGCGAGCAAGCAATTATACTGGGGCAACAAGCAACCCGCCAATATGCCAAACGACAAACCACCTGGTTTCGCAACCAGCTGCCAACCGCTATCCCCATCCCCATTGATTCACATAAACAAGCTACCATCAAACAGGGAACGACAACCCTAGCGGATCAGATCAAGAATTTCCTTTCTAACCTAAAATAGCCGCTTTTCAGTCATTGCTTTATACCGCAGCTGTTTTCTGAAGATTTTGTTACTCAAGGGTATAAACGCTGAATGGTCCAACTTTGGCCGTTTTGTTGATAGTGGATGCGATCATGCAGCCTTGAGGGCTGATCTTGCCAAAATTCCCACCTACTGGGGGTCAACCGTAACCCTGACCAATAAGGCGGACGCGGCACAGCTTTTCCTGCAAACTGCTGATCAAACCTTTTCACCCTAGCCTCTAATTCGGCCCGTTCGGGCAAAAAACGTGACTGCAGCGAGGCCCAAGCGCCAATTTGGCTACCGCGGGGCCGGTCTGAGAAATAGGCATCTGCCTCGGCTTGGCTAATGATAGCAGCCTGGCCTTGCAAGCGCACAGTGCGCTTTAATGTTTTCCAATGGAAACAAAGCGCAGCCAAAGGGTTAGCCCTTAAATCCTTGCCTTTTTGACTTTCCAGATTGGTATGAAAAACCAACCCATCTTGATCATAATGCTTCATCAAAACGATTCGCACAGATGGAAAACCATCGGCCGAAATGGTGGCCAAACTCATGGCATTTGGATCATTTGGCTCGGTCTGGCACGCTTGATCATACCAAGCTTTAAAAAAATCCAGGGGGTTTTTAGGAATCTCAATCATGCCTATATGTCCTCTTTACTTTATCCTTCATCCTACAAACAATAGTCTTAAAAGGGAATAAATTTTTAGAAGTTTTTTTCTTATGACAATGACCCGCTAGTAGGCTTGTTATTGCGAATAAAAACCTTTAGACTATTGCAGTTATTTAATAGTGTTTGATAAAATGAATGAAAGATAAGCAACTCAAATCTATACGAAGATACCTAGGGAAAAGAAATGATGATACAAGGTTTTATTCAACGGTACCGCATGCTGAATCTGGTGACCGTGACAGCCGCAACCATTGGGCTTACAGCTTGTGGTGGTATGGGAACTAAGGAAACAATTGGCACTTTGGGTGGAGGGGCGCTGGGTGGATTTGCTGGCTCGCAAATTGGCAAAAAGGGCAGCACTGGCAATTTGGCCGCAACCGCTGGCCTAGCATTGCTGGGCGCGTGGTTTGGGAATGAGATTGGTAAATCGCTTGATCGCGCTGACCGATTAAGCGCCGAAAGATCAGCTTTAGAAGCTTTTGAATATGCCCCCGATGGTCAGGAGCGCCGTTGGCAAAACCCCAATAAAAACACCAGCGGTTATACCAAGCCAACCCGCACCTATAAAAGCCAGACCCGTAATTACGAAGTTTGCCGTGAATATCAATCATCGGTCGTGATTGACGGCAGAATTGAAACGGCAACCGGTACTGCTTGCCGCCAACCCAACGGCACATGGCAAATCATCAGTTAAATATGCCGCGTGATCGATCAGGGGGTTCCCCCTGGTCGATTTCCTTATATAACCGTTCTCATGATCCGCTTGATAAGAAATCAAGGGGCATTTTTTTGTTATATGCCCTATTCCTAAAAATAATTTGGATATCTTGTATGCAAGGCTTGACAAAATCCTGATTCTTGCGTGTTATGAGCGTAGAATGTAGTCAATAAACATCTCCATATTATCTTCTGGCTTTCCAAGCCGTTGATCACAAATCAGAGTTAATCTCATGAACACAGCTTCCCAAAAAGGACTTATGAGCGGCAAACGTGGCCTGATCATGGGTGTTGCCAATGACAAATCAATTGCCTGGGGCATTGCCAAAGCGGTTGCAGCGCAGGGGGCGGAACTTGCCTTCACCTACCAAGGCGAGGTTTTGCAAAAAAGGGTTTTCCCCTTGGCTGACAGCTTGGGTGCTAAATTGGTACTGCCTTGTGATGTGACGGATGATTCAAGCATTGATAAGGTTTTTGAGCATTTAGCTAAAAATTGGGGAACTTTGGATTTTGTTGTCCACGCGATTGCCTTTTCCGATAAAGATGAATTGAAGGGAAAATACTTAAACACCAGCCGCAAAAATTTTGCCATGACGCTGGATATTTCCTGCTTTTCCTTTACAGCTATTGCCCAACGCGCAGCCAAAATGATGAACCAGGGCGGCAGCCTGCTAACCTTGACTTATTTCGGCGCCGAGCGCGTGATGCCCCATTATAATGTCATGGGTGTTGCCAAAGCGGCCCTTGAGGCTAGTGTCCGTTATCTGGCGATGGATATGGGCGCCCAAGGCATCCGGGTTAATGCTATTTCCGCAGGCCCCATTAAAACCTTAGCCGCTTCAGGCATTGGGGATTTCCGTTTTATCTTACGCTGGAATGAATTAAATTCCCCCCTTCGCCGTAATGTAACGATTGACCAAGTAGGTGGATCCGCCCTTTATTTATTAAGCGATTTATCAGCTGGTGTAAGCGGGGAAGTCCACCATGTGGACAGCGGCTATCACGTCAATGGCATGATCCGCACCGACACCGCTACCCAATCGGCAGAACTTTTGAAAAGCTTTGAAACCAAGCAAGATATGTCGTTCTAAAATTCCATCAAATATTTTTAATTTGCATTAGCGGGTTGCTGTTATAGGGACGCTGTCAAAAAACAGCATGCCTTTTTTTGACATATTTTTATTTTTTAATAAATTTTGGAGCTGTAGTAGATAAGAGAAGTTATCTAGGATGAGCTATGAGTTTAAAGCATTGTAGACTAAGTAAAAAATAGCAGGTTCGGCTGGTTGAGTTTTTTGTGCTTGAAGTGACGGCGCGATCGGCAGCTGATCTGCTCGGTTTGCAGGCTAATATTGTGGCTCTTTTTTACCGTAAATTACGCGAGATCATCACGGAGAAGATCGCCGACAATGTACCGTTCGACGGCGAAATAGAACTAGATGAGAGTTATTTCGCTGGTGTCCGCAAAGGCAAGCGTGGACGCGGTGCTGGCGGCAAAGTTCCCGTTTTCGGTCTGTTAAAACATGGTGGCAAAGTCTACGCTGTGCCCGTGCCAGATACTAAAGGCGAGACGCTAAAAGCCATTATCATCAACAAAATAAAGCCTGACAGCATTGTATACACGGATAGCTATCGGTCTTATAATGTGTTGGATGTGTCTGAGTTCAAACATTTTCGGATCAATCACTCGGTTGATTTTGTTGATGGACACAATCATATCAACGGTATCGAAAACTTTTGGAACCAGGCCAAGCGTGTCTTGCGAAAGTATAATGGCATCCCCACAAAAAACTTCCCCCTATTTCTCAAGGAATGTGAGTTTAGGTTTAACTACGCTTCACCAAAAGAACATTTGAAAACTCTAAAAAAATGGATCAATCTATAATTTATCTACTACAGCCCCTAAATTATGTAAAAATTAATATCATTAAGGATATATAAAACTTGTCCAATGCTTTTTCCAAATATGTAAGCACCAAACAAAAAATATTTTATGGCTTACTGGCAGGGAACCTATTTTGCATTGCTTCTACAAATCCAGCTATTGCTCAGCAGCATAATGCAGAAATTAAATTCCAAATTCAAGAATTGCCGTTGCCTGTGGCGAACGAGCATCCAGAAGAGAACGGCCTTTTAAGGCTGGATTCCTGCGGCCTGAAGCAATCCCCTAATCAGCAAGATATTCTGGCTTATTGCTACGGCCATCTCACTATTCAAACAGAAACCGGCACGGATAGTGCTTGGTTGCAACTATTACAGACGCAAGATAACAAATTGTCATGGTTGCAAAAACAACCCACTCGGGTTGCGTGGTCAGGAGAAACAAAATTGGAGGGTTTAGACGATCATCATCGGTTGGTTGTTTCTCAACCGCAAGGCCTTAGTTATTTGATCCTAGATCAGGCGGTGTTATCTCGCATCTTCCTGTCAACTTTTATTCGTAACCCGGAACAAATTTGGGTTATTCAAGAAGATTTAAAAACAGCAGGTCCGTATTTCGACCCGGAACAAATTGTAGTCACAACAAGCAAGGATTTGTTTGTTTTAGTCCTTGATTCAAAAATCACTGATTACAGCATGGCGGATCAAGATTTTTATAATGTCAGCAAGTTCAATAAAACCAATAGGCTGGATTGGCAATTTGAATTTAAGCGCGGTATTAACCGTGCTATGATTGCTCAGGCTGAAAAAAAGATGCGTGATTTATTGTCAGCGCCATCGCCAGATGAACAAGTAATGTTGAGTTATGATACCTTTATCAGTAACGCCAAATGGTTATCCAATTCTTGGCTTGAAAAGCCAAATATATTCATTACCTCCAAGGGGGAAACCTTTATTTATCATATTGCTGCCAAATTTGATCCGGAAAGTGCGGAAAAGGTCACTATAGAGAATAATTTCCGCATTCAGTTATATTGTATTTCCGCTGATGGTAAAAATACGTACAAAAATTCCCTTCCTTATTCGAATTATCGTCACGGGGTTGTATATTCTCCAGACTACACTGTTGCTCTCATTACGCACTTTCCGACGGCAGACAATTGGATAACTGTTTTCCAAGCTGTATGGATTAATGAAGATTGTACGATAAAGACGAATTACAGTTTACTTGCTCCTCTTCTTTACAGCGGCTTGTCTGAAAACGGCATATTTAATGGATTGCAGGTAGATGGACATGACACTGAATTTTTACAAGCGAAAAACACTGCAAATGGGGATATTTTAATCGTATATACTGAGGGACTGCCAGAATCGTATAAGGGCCCTTTATTCCCTTATCAGCTAAATATCGCCCTATTTTCACAGGAAGGCGATCTGAAGGCAATTGCCCCCATCATTACTGCTGATCAGCCGTCTGCATGGTATTTACATGAATTACTTGCTAATCTGAACGTTGACCTAGCCATCGGTGCCGATAATCGGTCTGCCTTTATCAGCATTTTCAATCCCAAACCTTTGGATGATCAAAATCACTTCGGATATGAGGATAATATTTTTGACTATACGGCCTCCTTCCAGGGCGTTGAGTATAAACCACAACCCAAATTCTTTAAAATAACCTGGTAAGAAAGTTGGTTAGTTGAGAAAAGCTTTTATATTCACATTTTTAACTTGTTTTTTATTAGAAATTTTATAATGAACCCTAAAAAAACACCCCGTCTTTTATTCGGTGCCGGTTTATTATATTTTGGCCTGTTAACTTCAAGCTTTGCCCAGTTAAATAACCCAGTTACTTTTCAAATCACAGAAATCCCGTTACCAATCAATTTGACGGAAATTAAAAAGGATGAGCAGGTCACGCTGAATTTTTGCGGCTTGCTGCAATCCCCTAATCGTCAAGATATTTTGGCTTATTGTTATGGGAATGCCGCTAAACAACGTACTGAGGTAGAAAAAGCCTGGATGCAGTTATTAGCTACCAATGACTCCAAACTGTCCTGGTTACGTGATCAGCCTTTCAATTTTGCTTATGGAATGGCCGGCAGCAGAAACTTAAATGCCCTGGATGATAGCCATCACCTGATTATTTCCGATATGCATTATGGCTTGGGGTCCGTGCCTTTGGAGGCTAAGCTGCTGTCCAATCTTGAAGAAACATTGAATGATGTGATATTTGACCCTGCGGCATCTTCAATTCCCCCCTCTCTAAAAACCTGGATCTATAAAAAAAATGCAGGAGAGGAATATTTTGACCCGCAGATCGTTCTACCCATGACAGACGGATCATTGTTTGCATTGAAATTGAACCATGTGAAAAATAAAGATTCCATTTACGAAAATTACAATGTAATCAGATTTGACTCTAAAGGTAATCCCGTATGGCAAACGGTTTTCAGGGAAGGCATGACGTACGGCGTGATTGAAATTGCCGACGCTGAACAGGAAAAGTTGCTTCAAAAAAATCCCAATCAAATGCCGGATGACCAATTTGGGATTTTTTCTTTTGTGGGTATATGGCTGATGCGCTCCAGTTTTGCCGAACCAACCTTGATTGCAAAAGCCGATGGGCAAAGCTTTACGTATTTCGGCGCCACCCAATATGATCCCACCAAAGCGCCAATTCCTGGTAAGGATAGCTTTGGAACGCGATTACATTGCCTATCACCCGATGGCAAAGGCAAGTTTGAAAATTTTCTTCCCAATGCATTTTTCGGCCGCGATGCGGCAGTTTTCATATCCTCAGGGGATGTTTATTTGGTGAATGCGCCTGCCCACCCTTACGAGGTCAATTCCCAAGAAACGCAAATCCCTTTCACGTTTCGGCTGGTGAATAAGGAATGCAAAATAACCCAAACAAATCAATTGAATGTTCCCATCCTGCGGGCGCAACCGGTCAAGGGATATAAAGCGATTGACGCTAGCGTCATGGCTGATTTCGCTGGGGAAATCCTGCAAGTTAAAACCACGGCTTCGGGCGACATCATCATTGTTTATTTGGAACAGCCCAATGATTTGGGTGCCGAGGACGATCAGTTGTTGCCGTATCAATTGAATGTGGCCATCTTTTCCAAGGATGGAAATTTAAAGGCGGCAAAGGCGATCATCTCAACCGATGATCCCAACGCCTGGTATATCCATAAGGGTAGTGGCGGCGATTATAATTTTCCCAGTCAATACAGCATATCCGTGGATTTGAAAATACAGGCTGATGATCATTCCGCCTTCATCAGTGTTTTCAATTCGGTACTTATCGATGAAAACAGGGGAAACGCTGGATATATCGAAAACATCTTAGGACAGGATGCGGTTTGGCAAGGTAAGAATTATCAAACCCTGCCAAGATTTTTCAAGGTAAGCTGGTAAATACCGTTTTACTTGCAACGCCCCTGTCCCATTATGGGCGTTTCAGCAAAGCGACGGCTTCCAAATGCGTCGACCATAAAAATTGGTCGACAGGGAATATTTTTTCCAAGCGGTAACCCTGTTGTGTAAGGATTTGCAAGTCCCTGGCCAGGGTTTCGGGATTGCACGATACCGCCACAACATAAGGCACATGACTGAATGCCAATTGCTGCATTTGCGGTAAAGCACCCTGGCGGGGCGGGTCGAAAATGACCGCATCAAACATGTTTAACTCTTGCGTGGAAAGAGGATATTTGGCCAAATTCCGGCATTCTGTGGTTAACCGCGCCGATAATTGAAAACGGTTGGCGGCTTTGTTCATGGCCTCAATAGCTGGGACATGCCCCTCCACCGCATGCACGGTTTTACCGCTTTTTGCCAACGGGAAACTAAAGGTGCCACATCCTGCAAATAAATCAGCGATTTTTTTAGCTGGTTTTAAAAAATCCCCAATGAGGTCTTGCATATAAGTTTCGCTAGCCTTTGTCGGTTGGATAAAAGCGGCTGGTGGCAAGGGAAGCGCTGTTTGCTGCCAATAAATCAAAGGGGTGGTTTCTTGATAAATCACATCAAAACCTTTGCCCTCTTGTTGAAAGGTCAGGCGGCATAATCGGTTAAGACCTGCAAATTCCGTCAGCAACATGCGGGACTGCACGGAAAGAACGATTTTGGCCTTGAGCAACAGATCAATGCCATTGTCTGCCTTGATCAAAAAAACCTCCAATTCTTGGCGTTTTTTCAACATCGCTTGCAATAATTGGCGCAACGGATTCAACAGTCGCTCAAGTTCCGGCAGCATAACCGGGCATTCCTGGATATCAATAATTTCATGGCTGCGGTAACGCTGAAAACCCAGCAGCAATTGACCGTAGACATTTTTAGAGGCAATCAGATTAACTCGCCTTCTGGTTTTTGGCGGCACGGAAAAAAGCGGGGATGGATCAATTGTGAGGGCGTATTGCTGAAAGACCTCAATCAATGATTGCCTTTTCCATTCCTGATACGTTTCTGGCTTTACATGTTGCAAAGTACAGCCACCGCATTTTTCAAAATGCTGGCAGGGTGCTTGAATATAATCTGGGCCGTTTTGCAACCGGGTCAGCAATTTTGCTGAGATAAAATCCGCCTCTTCTGCAATAATTTCGACCAAAATCCAGTCACCCGCCACCGTGAAGGGAATCCGTACCTCTTTGCCCTGCCAAGAAGCAATCCCCAACCCTTGGTGATTGAGGCTTTGAACAATGAATTCGACGGGATGTGAAACTTTGTCTGTCATTTTTCTAAAGATATTTCCTGGGTTATCAGCTGCTTGCCCTGGATATTCGCCTGCTTGATGGCGGCAATCAGAAATTCGCGGTTGCCATCCGTACCCGTGATGGGGCTGTCCGTTATGCCCATCACTTGCCATCCTGCTTGCTGTTGTACCCAACCTTCGATATCTTGGCAAACGGTCTGATGCAGCTGGGGATCACGAACAATACCCCCCTTGCCCACCTGCTGCCTGCCCACCTCAAATTGCGGCTTGATTAATGCGATTAACCAGCTATCCTTGGCGGCCAGTTGAAGGGCTGCGGGTAAGATAAGTTTTAGACTAATAAAGCTGGCATCACACGTAATCACCTGCAAAGGCTCAGAAATTTGTTGAGTGGTTAAATAACGGGCGTTAGTTTGATCCAATATTTTTACCCGGTGATCTTGCGCTATCTTCCAGGCTAATTGCCCCCGCCCCACATCCACCGCATAAATCTTAGCCGCCCCATGATGTAATAAAACATCGCAAAAACCACCGGTTGAAGCGCCGATATCCAAACATACCTTATTTTGCGCCGATAGCTGAAAATGATCCAAGGCACACGCTAACTTGACCCCTGCCCGGGACACCCAGGGATAGGGCTTGCGTTCCACTTCCAATATATTTTCTGCAGAAAGCTGTTGGCCAGGTTTTTCAACCAAACGCCCTTTGTTCCGCACCACCCCCGCCATAATAAAAGCCGCTGCTTGGGTGCGGTTGTCAGCCAGTTTTTGCTGGACCATCAATTGATCGGCGCGCCATTTCTTCGTCATCATGACATCCATTTTATATCTAAAACCGACCCCTATAACCATCGGTTTTATAGTAAAAACGAACGGTGAGCAAAATGGCAGCTGTGGTAATACCAGCAGCCAACCCCCACCATATGCCAGCCGCCCCTCCCCCCCAGCTAAAGCACAATATCCAACCCAATGGATAGCCGATGATCCAATAGCCGGTTGTGCCTGCCCAAAAAGCTGCCCTGGTATCTTTCAAGCCACGAAGTGCCCCCCCGACAATGGCCTGGGTTGAATCAAACACTTGAAAAAATATACAAATAAACAGAAATTTACTGGCCATTTCAATAACTGCGAAGGCATTTTCCTGGTCTGGCTGTAAATAAATATGGATGATGTTTAAGGGAAAAAGCATCGTGACACTGGCCATCACCACCATATAAAGAAAGCCTGTGGATAAAGAAACCGTGCCTGCCATCCGCGCCTGCCTTATATTTTTTTGTCCCATAAAATACGCGACCCGGATGGAACTGGTGTGCAGCAACCCAATCGGCACAATAAAGGCGACCGTCATATAGCTAATAACAATATTGGCAGCTGCTAGTTCAACCGCACCAATCGTTCCCATGGTCAAACTAACGGCCAGAAAAAGGCTGTTTTCTGCAATGTTGATAGCAGCCACTGGCCAGCCAGAGCGCAAAATTTCCCTACATTCTTGAAAGTCAGGCAATGCCCATTTTTTAAAAATACGGTACGTTTTAAGTATCGGATCTTTAGCAATTTGCACCACTAAAGCAAGTAACATCACCCAACAAATAATGCTGGTTGCAAGCCCTGCCCCAGCCACCCCCATGGCAGGAATCCCCCAATGGCCATAAATAAATATATAATCCAGGAAAAAATTTAACAGCAACCCTAAAACCATGATGGCAGCGATTAGCTGCCCGCGCGCCAAGGTTGAAACAAATCCCCTGAGCGACGAGAACAATATTTGGGGCAAAACGGACCAAACAGCCGTACCCATATAATGGCCAACTTCTTCAACCACGGCCGCTTCTTGATCGAACCACAACAGGATATGACCTAAATTTAGGCATATAAGGGTAATGGGTATCGCCATGAAAAAACCTAAGCCTAATCCTTGACGGACACTGTGGGCAACACCTGCCGGGTTATTTTGCCCATGAGCGTATGATGCCCGTACCGTCGCCATGGTCAATAAACCGGTTGAAGCCAATAAAAAAGTATAAAGCGCCCCGGTTGCAAGACCTATTGCCCCCAGTGGTATGACCCCTAAAGGGGCAACCATTAAGACATCCGTCGTCAACATGCCAATACTGGCAAAAATGGTTAAAATTACCGGTCCGGCAATGGGCCACTGCGCGGAAAATTCGCGACCCCAGCGCACCAAAAAACTTGGTTGCATCGATCCCCCGCCTTTCCAAACGCCTCTAATGGCGCCTATTCACCACAAAATCCGCCATTGCTTTTAAAAGATCAGCCCGATCTTCAAAAAGTGATAAATGATTCTTCGCCTGTTCAGCCAAAAGTTTAGCCTGCGACCGTGCTCGATCAACCCCCAAAATGGAAACAAAAGTGGCTTTTCCTGCCTCTAGATCCCGTCCCACCGATTTCCCAACGGCTTCCTCCTTCCCCTCAACATCCAACAAATCATCAACGATCTGGAAAGCTAAACCCAAATCATTGGCATAGGCGCGTAAAGCCTGGCGTGGATTATCAGAAGCTTTCCCCAAAATCGCCCCTGCTTCACAAGAGAAACTGATAATGGCCCCCGTCTTCATGCGTTGTAAGCGGGTAATAGCGCCAATATCCAAATGGGTATGTTCTGCCTCCAAATCCATCATTTGCCCGCCGACCATGCCCTCAGCCCCCGAGGCTTTGGCCAAAGCCGCCACCAATTCACAGCGCACCATGCTATCGCTATGGGTGGCAGGATCCACCAATACTTCAAAAGCATATGTTAATAACCCGTCGCCTGCCAAAATAGCGGTGGCTTCGTTAAACTTTTTGTGGACAGTCGGCAATCCGCGCCGCAAATCGCTGTTATCCATAGCTGGTAAATCATCGTGGATCAAACTATAGGAATGCAGCATTTCAATCGCGGCTGCAACCCGCAAGGCACTGATTTCTGACACGTTAAACAGTTTAGCGCTAGCCAAAACCAAAAATGGCCGCACCCTTTTGCCGCCGT
>JBGAWJ010000034.1:0-13208 GCA_044227605.1 Alphaproteobacteria bacterium | reverse complement strand
AGGGATTTAGAGCGGGCAGGGGTCCAGGTAATTTTTGGTTTTCTGGATTTAAAAACACATGCAAAACTTAGTATGGTTATCCGCAAAGAAAATGGCTTACTACGTAGTTATGTGCATTTTGGCACGGGAAACTATAACCCAGATACTGCGAGAACTTTTACAGATCTTTCTTTTTTTACCTGTGACCCCGCTTTATGTAGAGATGCTGCAAAACTTTTTAATTATATTACGGGGTATGGCCATCCTGAAAAAATGGAGAAATTAATAATTGCGCCTTTCTTCTTAAGAGATAAGTTATTAAATCTTATTGAAGACGAAATTAACCATGTAAAAAATGGTCGGCCAGGGCAAATATGGTTGAAAGTTAATGCAATTATTGACCCGCCATTAATAGATGCGTTGTACCGTGCTTCTCAAGAGGGGGTGAAAATTGAATTGGTTGTCCGTGGTATTTGTGGCTTAAGGCCAGGAATACCGGGATTTTCTGAGAATATTTTGGTTAAAAGTGTTATTGGCAGATTTTTAGAGCATGGCAGAATTGCTTGTTTTGGTGCCGGGTATGGCCTGCCTTCTAAACAAGCCAAGGTTTTTATATCATCAGCCGATTGGATGACAAGAAATATGGAACGGCGAATTGAAGCTTTTATCCCGATTGAAAACCCAACCGTTCATGAACAAGTATTAGATCAAATCATGATGGCCACCTTAAAAGATAATACCCAAAGTTGGATTTTAAAATCTGATGGTCAATATGTTCGTGAAAAATCAGCAGATGATAAATTTAGCGCCCATTCATTTTTCATGAAAAACCCTAGTCTTTCAGGACGGGGAACTGCCATCAAAAACTCCTCACGTCCACCCGAATTGTGGCGTGAACGAAAATAATCATGAACATCCATAAAACCATACATATTGCTGGAGATATTTTGGATCCAACCCAACCATTAGCGGTGATTGATATCGGTTCACATTCAATCAGGTTAATTGTTTTCCAGAATTTAAGTCGTCTTCCTAAAATACTTGTTAGCAAAAAAGTTTTTTGTGAATTAGGAAAAGATTTACAAAAAACGGGTCAATTGAATGCAGAAAAACTGGAAGAAGCTTTTTATACCTTAAAAAATTATATTCAGATAGCTCAATCAATTCCTGTTCAACACATTCGTTTGCTGGCTACAGCCGCGATACGGGATGCTCAAAACGGAATGGCCTTTGTTACAGAAATTGAACAAAAGCTGAATATTTCCATCAAAATTTTAACTGGCGAAGAAGAGGCAAGGCATTCTTCCTTAGGCGTTTCAGCCAGCATTTTAACTACCAGTGGGATTATGGGAGATTTAGGGGGTGGCAGTTTAGAGTTAATGAATCTTCATGTAGATTCGCCTGATAATATTACCCTTCCTCTTGGCCCTTTACGTTTAACGAATATCAAAGAGGCTGCTTCATATAACGCTTGTAAGAATTTTATTGAAGAACAATTAAAGCAGGTACCGTGGATAAATAGCAAAATATTTGGGCAAACATTTTATGCGGTCGGCGGATCTTGGCGGGCAATGGCTAAATTGCATATGCAGATAACAAAACATCCATTAAAAATTGTCCATCAATATAAAGTCAATAGTAAAGAGGTGATGGAATTTTGTGAAAATCTTATCCGAAACCAAGAGATAATTTTGGCAAAACATCCTATCCTGGAACATAGAATTAAAGGATTGCCTTTTGCAACAATGGTTTTACAAGAGGTTATCAGAAATTTAAAGCCAGCTGAAATTGAATTTTCAGCCAGCGGTTTAAGGGAGGGTTATTTTTATAGTTTATTACCTCAGGAGGAAATCCAAAAAGATCCTCTTCTATTTTTTGCTGGAACAATCAACAATATTTCTCGCTACCAGCAAGGTCAAGCAGTGTATCAGTGGTGTAAAAACGTTTTAAATGGCTTGCCTAAGAATTTTCAGCGCCTTTTACAAGCTGCTTGTTATTTAAGTGATTGGGGTTGGAATGACTATCAAGGTTACCCAGAGGAAAATAGACTGAACCGCACTCTGTATATGCCAACCATTGGGTTAACGCATATTGAAAGAATTGCCTTAGCTTATATAGACAGATATCGCGATGTAGAACATGCGAAATACTCTAAAAAAGAGAAAGAACTGTTCAATTTGCTTCCTAAAGACTTAAGGAAATTTTGCAATCAGGCTGGCTTAATGATTGATTTGGCTTATCAAGCAACGGCTGGAATTCCAGAACAACTTAATAAAATTCAATTAAAAAAGCTCGGTAAGGAGATCATATTATTATTACCGGAGCAATTACCCTTAGAATTAAAATTTAAGCTTCAACGATCCCTTGGTTTATTGGCAGAAAAACTTTCTTTAAACGCGAGAATAAAACAAATCAATGAGATGTTTCATTAAATTTTGACTGCATACGATAGTTGCAACTATCCAATAATTTATATAGAACTTAGTTAGTGTAAATATTTTAAATCAATTGAAAGATTATGACCATGACGGCCATTCGGGCAATAAAGGCTAGACAAATTTTTGATAGCCGGGGCAATCCAACGGTAGAAGCTGAGGTTTTTTTAGAAAGTGGTTCTTCAGGGATAGCTTCTGTCCCTTCAGGTGCGTCAACAGGCCAGCATGAAGCCCTTGAAAAAAGGGATAAAACCAAAGCATTCGGTGGAAAAAGTGTTTTTCAGGCAATTGACTCCATTAAAGGGGAAATATTCGATGTTGTTTCTGGTATAGACGCGCAAGACCAGTCCCTGGTTGACCGCCAGATGATCCAACTAGATGGCACAGCCAATAAATCAAGATTAGGGGCTAATGCGATATTAGCAGTCAGCCTGGCAACAGCCAAAGCAGCCGCAATGGAACTTACGCTTCCCCTATATAGATATTTGGGTGGGGTCAATGCGTGTGTGTTACCGATCCCTTTTATCAATATTATTAACGGTGGCGCCCATGCTGATAATAAACTGGATTTTCAGGAATTTATGATTGTCCCTGTCGGTGCAAATTCCTTTCATCAAGCCCTACAAATGGCTAATGAAACTTTTCACTGCTTAAAAGAATTATTGCGTCAAAAATCTTTTTCTACGATGGTGGGGGATGAAGGCGGGTTTGCCCCTTTGATATCTGATCCTAAGCAAATCTTAAATTTGATAACGCAAGCGATTGAAAAATCTGGATATAAACTAGGAACAGAAATTGGTTTGGCCTTAGATGTTGCTGCCAGTGAATTTTTTAAAGATAACAAATATCATTTGACTGGGTTTAAAAGAGTTTTGGATGCAAGCGGTTTGGTGCAGTTATATAAAGAGTTAAGTCAAGAATTTCCGATCATTTCCATTGAGGATGGGATGGCAGAAGATGATTGGAACGGTTGGGACCTTTTAACGAAAACTTTGGGAAGTCGCTTGCAACTTGTTGGGGATGATTTGTTTGTGACCAATACTAGTAGGTTGAGTAAGGGCATGGAAAAAAATATCGCCAATGCCATTTTAATCAAACTCAATCAGATTGGCACCCTAACAGAAACTTTGTCGGTTATTAGGTTAGCTCAAAAATCTTTCTATAAAACCATTATTTCTCATCGTTCCGGGGAAACTGAAGATACAACTATTGCAGATTTAGCAGTAGCTGTGAACGCCGGACAAATTAAAACGGGTTCTATGTCTAGAACTGATCGTTTGGCGAAATATAACCAATTGTTACGGATTGAGGAACAATTGGGTAAAGCCGCTGTGTTTGCAGGCAAGAAATCCCTTTTCTTTCCCTTACCAACAGGATATTCTGATAGATGATAATTGTTTAATCACCAGCATCTTGAGCTATTAGGATATAAGTGATGCAAGTAAGGATTTTATCTAATTTTACCTCACGGAAATTAACCCGCCATATTATTGGGGCTGGATTAGTCATATACCTTCTTTACCATGCTTTTGAAGGAGAGCGAGGCTTATATCGTTGGTTTATGCTAAAACAAGAGGTTAGAGAAACAAACACTTTAGCCGCTCAAATTGCTTCAGAAAAAAATATTCTACAGAATCGTGTTACACGTTTAAGCCCTGAAACTCTGGATTTAGATTTATTAGAAGAACAAGTCAGAATTATTTTAAATTTTGCTGCAACGAGTGAGATTGTCGTTATTAACCCTTCAAATCCTTAGCAAAACCGTTAAAAAATGTTGAACCTGTTAATGAAATCTTTAAAAAATTTTAACCTGAAGGTTTAAAGATTGTGAATAAGAAAAACCAGCCAACACCTGCCGGATTATCTAAGGAAACTAAATATTCGGCAGATAATTTGTTAAAATATTATAAATCGATGCTGCTTATCCGTCGTTTTGAAGAAAAAGCTGCGCAATTATATGGAATGGGATTGATTGGCGGTTTTTGCCATCTCTATATCGGGCAGGAAGCCATAGTTGTGGGCATGCAATCCGTCCTTAATGCATCCGATACCATTATCACCAGTTACCGTGACCATGGGCATATGTTAGCATGCGGGATGGATCCAGCGGGGGTGATGGCAGAACTAACCGGTAGAAGTGGGGGGTATTCTAAAGGTAAGGGTGGGTCCATGCACATGTTTAGCAGGGAGAAGAATTTTTTTGGCGGGCATGGAATTGTCGGGGCACAGGTACCACTAGGTACAGGTTTGGCATTTGCCCATCAATATTTGAAAGATGGCAATGTTTGTATCACTTATTTAGGCGATGGAGCAGTTAATCAAGGGCAGGTATATGAAAGTTTTAACATGGCTGCTTTATGGAAATTACCGGTTATCTACGTTATAGAAAATAATAAGTATGGCATGGGAACAAGTGTTGCCAGGGCTTCTGCTTCTCCCGAACAATTATATTTGCGCGGCCAAGCTTATGGCATTCCGGGCCAACAGGTGGATGGAATGGATATATTTGCCGTTCGGCAAGCCGCCAATACTGCGGTCGATAGGGCAAGAAAAGGTGATGGCCCAACTATTATTGAAATGCGAACATATCGATATCGCGGTCATTCTATGTCCGATCCGGCAAAATATCGGACAAAAGAAGAAGTTAATAAAATGAAGGATGAATTTGATCCTATCGACAAACTTCTAGTTAAAATGAAACAAGAATTTTCTTTCTCTGAACAACAAGTTGAACAAATAGAGGCTGAAATTAAGCAGGTTGTTTTGAAGGCTGCTGAATTTGCGCAAGCCAGTCCAGAGCCCGATGCGAAAGAGCTTTATACCGATATCTTAATTGATAAATAGGGCTTTCAAAATCTAGAAGAGATATAATTTTATCAGATTATTTTTTAGAGGATCAGATGCCTACAGAAATTTTAATGCCACTGCTTTCCCCAACCATGACCGAAGGCAAAATTGTCCAATGGCTAAAAAAAGAAGGGGATCAAGTGAAAGCAGGGGACATATTAGCGGAAGTTGAAACGGATAAAGCAACCATGGAAATTGAGGCGGTTGAGGCAGGGATTATTTCCAAAATCCTTGTACCTGCTAACTCACCCAATGTCCTTATTAATACCCCGATTGCCCAATTAACGAATTCGCTAATAGAAGTTCCGCCCGTTATCTCAACGCACCAACAGGCACAAAAATCTACCCCTCGGGAATCAGTACCAGCATCCATTGTTAAAATACCAGACAACCATAACCCCTTATTAACTAAAACACGAAAATTAACCATTCGGGAAGCGTTGCGTGATGCGATGGCTGAAGAGATGCGACTTAATCCCAAAGTATTTTTAATTGGAGAAGAAGTTGCCGAATACCAAGGGGCTTATAAAGTTAGTCAAGGATTACTGGAAGAATTTGGCCCTAAGCGCGTAATTGACACCCCTATTACGGAGCAAGGTTTTGCCGGTATTGCTGTTGGGGCAGCTTTTTATGGATTACGGCCGATTGTTGAATTTATGACTTTTAATTTTGCGATGCAAGCAATTGATCAGATTATTAACTCTGCGGCAAAAACACTCTATATGTCTGGCGGTCAAATGGGCTGTCCAATTGTATTTAGGGGTCCAAACGGGGTTGCTAGCCGTGTTGCTGCCCAGCATTCGCAATGTTATGCCAGTTGGTATGCCCATTGTCCTGGTTTAAAGGTTGTCGCACCCTGGTCGGCTGCGGATGCAAAAGGCTTGTTAAAGGCTGCTATCCGGGATCATAACCCTGTAATATTTTTAGAACATGAATTGATGTATGGCCAAAGTTTTGACATTCCTGATAGTGAAGATTTTATTATCCCGATTGGCAAGGCGGAAATTGTCAGGGAAGGCAAAGACGTAACCCTTGTCAGTTTCTCTCGCCCTGTAAGTTTAGCATTGCAGGCAGCGGAAGAATTATCCAAAAAGGGGATACAGGCTGAAGTCATCAATTTAAGAACAATCCGTCCCTTGGACACGCAAACAATTATTAATTCACTTAAAAAAACCAACCGTCTCGTAACCATTGAAGAAGGTTGGGCTTTTGCAGGGATAGGATCGGAAATTTCAGCTATTTTAATGGAGCAAGCATTCGACTGGTTAGATGCGCCCGTTATACGTGTAACCGCTGAAGACGTGCCTTTACCCTATGCCGCCAATTTAGAGAAATTAGCCCTGCCATCTTTGGAAAAAGTATTGGCGGCCGTTCATCAAGTAACATATCGATAATTGTTTAGATTTGAAGGAAAAATAATCATGCCAACCCCCGTTTTGATGCCAGCTTTGTCGCCAACCATGACAGAAGGAAATCTGGTAAAGTGGAATAAAAAAGAGGGCGATCGGGTTAAGCCCGGAGAAGTTATTGCAGAAATTGAAACAGATAAAGCAACAATGGAAGTGGAATCGGCAGACTCTGGGATATTGGGCAAAATACTTGTGCCTGCTGGCACCAATTCCGTTAAGGTAAACACCGCAATTGCTGTCTTATTAGCTGAAGGTGAAAAATTAGAAAACGTACCTAGTGCGGCAGCTGCTGTTTCTAGGGTGTCACCGCCCCAATCTTTAGCTGGTGCATCACCGCAATCGGAAAACACAAATAAGTCAACCTCTGTTTTTAAGCAACCGGTCACTACAAAATCTCATGCTGCTCCTTCGTCTTCAATATCCCTACCTTCAGAAAAAATTACAGTAAGCCCGCTCGCCAGAAAAATGGCAGAAATATCTGGTTTGGATTTAAATAATATACAAGGAACGGGCCCTAATGGTCGCATTGTAAAAGTCGACATCGAAAACAATCTGAATAAAACACCCGCCATCAATAATCTGTCATCTCCTGTGTCTCAAACCTCAGCGTATTCTTCGTCTTCCAATACTTTTGTCAAAGAATGGTTTCCCCCCTATAAAGAACTTCCTTTAAGCAATATGCGTAAAACTATTGCAAAAAGGCTGGTTGAGTCAAAAAGGGAAGCACCGCATTTCTATTTAACCATAGAGTGCGAATTAGATAGCCTGATTAAGCTTCGGCAAGATTTAAATAATAGGTTGGATAAAGATAAGTTATCCCTTAATGATTTTATGATCAAAGCCGCCGCTATTGCCTTAAAACTTGTCCCAACTGCCAATGTTGCTTGGGCTGAAAATTACCTTCGTTCCTACGACCATGTTGATATTTCGGTAGCTGTTGCAATACCGGGCGGATTGATCACCCCCATTATCAGGCGAGCTGATCAGAAACCTCTTTTATCTATTTCAAAAGAAATGAAAGATTTGGCTCAGCGCGCGAAAGATAATAAATTAAAGCCCGAAGAATATCAGGGCGGAACTTTTTCCATTTCAAATTTAGGAATGTATGGAATTAAAAACTTTGCTGCTGTTGTAAATCCTCCGCAAGCGGCCATTCTTGCAATTGGTGCAGGTGAACAACGGGCGATTGTCAAAGAGGGAGCAATTGCCATTGCCAATATGATGACTTGTACCCTTTCATTAGACCACCGCGCGGTTGATGGAGTGATTGGCTCAGAACTGCTGAACGCCTTCAAAAAGACTATCCAAGACCCATTATCAATCCTTCTTTAAAAGTAATAAGTGGTACTATGACAAATTTACAGACGTTTGATTTAGCAATTATCGGAGGCGGCCCTGGTGGATATGTTACAGCCATCCGCGCGGCTCAATTAGGGTTAAAAGTTGTATTGATTGAAAAAGAACATTTAGGCGGCATTTGCCTAAATTGGGGTTGTATTCCTACTAAAGCATTGCTTCGTAGCGCAGAGGTTTATCAATCCATACTACATGCGAAAGATTATGGGTTGACGGTAAAAGAAGTTGGGTTTGATTTGAAATCTTTGGTTGACAGAAGTCGTAAAATTGCTGGGCAACTTTCAAGTGGTATTAAACATCTATTAAAAAAGAATAACGTTATAGTTCTTGATGGAAGGGGGAAGATAACTGCGGCAGGAAAAATATCTGTGGTTTCCGCCACGACGACAACGAACATTGAAGCCTCCCATATCATCGTTGCCACAGGAGCCCGTGCAAAAACATTGCCTCATTTGCAACCCGATGGCAAATTGGTTTGGACTTATAAAGAAGCCATGATCCCAACCGAATTACCTAAATCATTAATCGTTATTGGTAGTGGGGCCATAGGAATTGAATTTGCCAGTTTTTATAATGCTTTGGGTTCCCAAGTCAGCGTTATTGAAATGCAAAATAAAATCTTACCGGTGGAAGATGATGAAATTTCAGCTGCTGCACAAAAGATATTTGAAAAGAAAAGGATTAGATTTTATACCAATAGTACTGTTACCAAAATAGATAAAACGGCTAATGCTGTTTCTGCAACCGTTAAAACTTCCCAACATGAAATAAGATTGACCGCTGATAGGATTATTGTGGCCATAGGCATTGCGGCCAATACAGAAGATTTGGGTTTGGAACAATTATCGGTCGAATTAACCAAAGGCCACATTAAAACAGATGAATGGTGCAGAACCAATGTAAAGGGAATTTATGCCATCGGTGATGTAGCAGGAGCGCCTTGGTTGGCCCATAAAGCAAGTCATGAAGGTGTTATTTGTGTGGAAAAGATCGCTGGCCTTAAATCTGCACATCCTATCAACTTATCTAATATTCCTGCTTGTACATATTCAATGCCACAAATTGCCAGTGTTGGGCTAACCGAGCAAGCACTAAAAGCAGCTGGCCGAGCAATCAAGGTAGGCAAATTTCCCTTTATAGGCAATGGAAAAGCCATTGCATTGGGTGAAGTTGAAGGTTTTATTAAAACAATTTTTGACGCCCAAACGGGGGAATTATTGGGTGCCCATATGATTGGGGCCGAGGTGACAGAATTGATCCAAGGATATACCATTGCCAAAACTTTAGAAACAACTGAGCAGGAATTGATTAATACCATTTTTGCCCATCCGACATTATCTGAAATGATGCATGAATCTGTATTAAATGCTTATAATCAAACAATCCATTTTTAATGTTAAATGTTAAGATTGAGGGCATGGTTTGATATGGCCAATGAACTAACAAAAATACGCCACCCGGAAAAGATAGGGCTTGCTGATCGCCCTTCGCCTCGGAAACCAGATTGGTTGAGGGTTAAAGCACCCACATCACCGGAATATCATGAAACACGCTTGTTAATGCGTGAACTTAAGTTAAATACTGTTTGTGAGGAAGCCGCTTGCCCTAATATTGGGGAATGTTGGAAAAAAAAGCATGCAACTTTTATGATCCTAGGCAGTGTGTGTACGAGGGCTTGCGCTTTTTGCAATGTTGCCACTGGCAAGCCCGATTTATTGGACCCGCACGAGCCAGAAAAAGTAGCAGAAGCCATCTCCAAATTGAAATTAAGCCATGTAGTTATCACATCGGTTGACCGGGATGATCTGGAAGATGGGGGGGCCAAACATTTTGCTGAAGTGATCAGGGCAATTCGAAAAACGTCCTCACAAACAACCATTGAGGTTCTAACTCCTGATTTTCTTCGAAAAGAAAAGGCTATAGAAATTGTCGTAAAAGCAAAACCTGACGTATATAATCATAATTTGGAAACTGTGCCAAGACTTTACACGACCATTAGACCGGGAGCCCGCTATTTTCACTCACTACAACTCTTATCACAGGTTAAAAAGCTTGACCCTACCATTTTTACGAAATCAGGGTTGATGGTGGGATTAGGGGAAGAACGACAAGAAATGCTACAAGTGATGGATGATTTACGGGTGGCGAATGTCGATTTTTTAACTATTGGCCAATATATGCAACCGACTTTAAAACATGCAGCCGTTGCTAAATTTGTAACCCCCGAGGAATTTAAGTCTTATGAGGAAGCCGCTTACGGAAAAGGGTTTTTATTGGTTTCGTCTTCGCCATTGACCCGTTCATCTTATCATGCGGATAAAGATTTTTTGAAATTGCGTACAGCAAGATTAGAAAAAATTGCATCCCAAATATCCGATTTACAACCTGTTTCTTAGTAAATCGGGCATAAAAATGGGATGTAGGTGATGCCCTCTCATCAAGAATATAAATATTTGCCTTACACTCCCCAGCAACTGTTTGAATTGGTTGCTGATGTTGAAAAATACCCAGAATTTTTACCCTGGTGTTTGGCTTGCAAAATCATGAAACAAACCTCAAACTTCATCGAAGCCAACATGATTGTGGGCTTCAAAATGGTAAAAGAACGGTTTATGACACGCGTTTACTTAAAACGTGAAGAATTTATTATTGATATAGAGTATCTCCATGGGCCATTTGAATATTTAGAAAATAGGTGGCGTTTTATTGCTGAAGAGAATGGTGGCTGTAATCTAGATTTTACCATTCGTTATCAATTTCGTTCTAGCCTATTGCAAACGTTGTCTGCTATTTTCTTTGCGGAAGCCATGCGTAAATTGACCAACGCATTTGAGAAGCGAGCATGGCAATTATATCATCAAAAACACCTAAAATAATTTTTATTGGCCCAATTTTATTGGCGCAGGGAATTTATCCATGACCAACAATATCCTAGAAATTTCAGAATTATTAGTTTCCCGGCTGTGTCATGATATCATCAGCCCTGTTTCTGCCATTGCAAATGGCTTAGAACTGCTGGAGGGTGATGACGGTAAAAATACTGAAATGCTTGACCAGATTATTCCTTTAGCTAAAGAAGGCAGCATGCGAGCATTGGCGTTATTACAATATTTCCGTTTATCGCTGGGAATGGGATACCGCGACAAACATATTCCTCTACAAGAAATTAAAAATACAGCCAATCAATATTTTGCCGGAACAAAAATACAGATTATATGGCCAGAGAAATTCGTATTGCTGGAAACAAAATTGTTTGTATCACGATTACTATTACTAACCTTGATAAATCTACCCGACGCAATGCCTAGAGGGGGGGTAATTAAAATTAGCGAAAACAAATCAACACTGACTTGCGAGTTACAGGCAGGTGATATCCGTTGGACAGAAGATTTAGATAGGTTCTTTGCTAAATTTGATGCCCCAGATCCCTTGACAACGAAAAAAGTTTTATGGGCTTTACTTGCGGCCTATACAAGCACTTTTTCTATAAGTGCCAAAGTTAATAAGCTGCCTAACCTGGTGCAACTAGTATACCAATTGACGATCTAACATTGTAAAAATCTGATAGCAAAAAATGATTTATTCTTACCTAAAGGTCATGTACATTAGCTGTAATGAATATATAATTAAAAAATTAGTAAATTTTCACAAATAGTCCCAAGTATTAAATTAATACTTGAAACTGAAAAATTCGTTGTCGATACTACTGATACTGGGGAAGATGGCTTAGATCTTGGAAAGATATATGATTACGATATTATTATACTCGATTTAAAACTGCCCGACATGGATGGGTATGAAGTTCTTAAAAAATTAAGAAGTGCCAAAATAAAAACGCCAGTATTAATTTTATCTGGAGAAACCCAATTAGATAATAAAATTAAAGGGCTAGGGTTCGGTGCTGATGATTATTTAACGAAGCCTTTCAACGCAAAAGAATTGATTGCACGTATTCAAGCCATTGTTAGGCGCTCACAAGGGCATCCACATTCTGTCATCAAAGTTGGAAAGATGACCGTTGATTTGCAAGAAAGAAAGGTAGAAATCGCTGGCAAGACAATTCCTTTGACAAATAAAGAATACAGCCTTTTGGAATTGCTATCGATTAGAAGGGGAAACACCATCACCAAAGAAGTGATATTAAATCACCTGTATAATGGGATGGATGAGCCGGAGGGTAAAATAGTTGACGTCTTTGTTTGCAAACTGCGTAAAAAACTGAGTAAAGCAAGTGGCGAGGAATATATCGATACTGTATGGGGCAGGGGGTATTCTTTAAAGGAACCGCTGTTGGCAACAGCTGCAAAAAATTAACCCACACATATATTCATCTTTAAAAAATGTGATAGAAGATTTCAACCTTACAAATGTAGCTAATATCCGTCTTGCTGAAGATAAAGCACTTGCAGCTGGCGAAAACCATGAAACCCTGGTCTTAAAAGCTGCTTATAAGACTACGGAAGCAATCAATACTCTCTATTGCCCTGGTCATGCGGTTGTTTTGTGTGGACCAGGGAATAATGGCAAGGACGGATTATATACTGCTTTCTTTCTTCGGTTATCTGGTTGGAAAATTTCCGTAATATCGGTATATTGGGCGCAACAGCAGGATGACGATAATGTTCTTTTATCAAAGAAATTATCGGTTTACCCCACATCCTTCAAGCGCATGCCGATCGACGGAAATCTTTTCAAAGATCATCCAATCATTGTTGATGCAATTTTTGGTATTGGTTTAAATAAAAAGGTCAACAATGATCTTATTGAATTTATGGAAAAAATCGAGAAAACGAATTTACCCATAATTTCCATCGATATGCCCACTGGCGTTCATGCAGATAATGGTGAGATTATGGGAAAGGCTTTTAAAGCAGCTCACACTATCACTTTTACGAAAGCTAAAATTGGCCAATTTCTCTTACCAGGTAGAAATTACATTGGCCAACTGAGAGTCATTGATATCGGGATTGGTAAATATTGGGATCATTCTTTAAATCTTTTTTTGAATAACCCAAGTATCTGGAAAGGACTTATTCCTTTTTCACGACCGGAACAACATAAATATCACCACGGTACGGCCTTTATTATTGCGGGTACAATGACCGGAGCGGCAAAATTAGCAGCAAGAGCCGCTAGGCGATCTGGAGTGGGGATTTTAAAAATTATTTGTACGCCTGAAAAA
>JBGAWJ010000033.1:0-13298 GCA_044227605.1 Alphaproteobacteria bacterium | reverse complement strand
ATTGACCAAAATTATCCTGGGTAGCAATTTTAATAATTTTACCCGGGGATAACCCAGCGATTTTTTGCCAAAGCTTAGAAGCTTCCTCATCATCCGCATACACTGTTACCAACAGTTTTTCTTTGGATATGCCAAATTCTTTGGTAATTAAACGCCAAGCCAATTCGATGGCTCTTTCTTTAAAATAATCACCAAAAGAAAAATTGCCTAACATTTCAAAAAATGTGTGGTGGCGCGCCGTATAACCCACATTTTCTAAATCGTTATGCTTACCACCGGCTCGCAAACATTTTTGCGCGGTTGCGACCCTCACATAAGGCCTTTTTTCTAACCCGGTAAACATGTTCTTAAATTGAACCATACCGGAATTGGTGAATAAAAGGGTTGGATCATTATTAGGGACTAAAGAACTGGAAGAAACAATCTCATGCCCTTCCCTTTTAAAAAAATCCAAGAAAGTTTTCCGAATTTCATTTGTACGAAACATGTGAGCGTCAATCCTAACAAGCTGTGCCTACATAAAGTAGGCAACGAGGAACATGATCAGAAAAATCTGCTAGCGTTATTCGCCCTCACCACCGGCAGCGGCCCCATCGATTAAAGCACCCGCAAGAACGCCGGTATTTTGTCGAATAGCCTGTTCGATTGCTTGAGCAACCTCGGGATGGGTGCGTAAAAATTGTTTGGCATTTTCACGGCCCTGGCCAATACGCTGGGTTTTATAAGAAAACCAGGTTCCTGATTTTTCTACCACTTGCGCGGCAACACCCAAATCCACTAATTCACCCATTTTTGACACTCCCTCACCGTACATGATATCAAAATCCACTACACGGAAAGGGGGGGCAAGCTTATTTTTCACAACTTTTACTCGGGTTTGGTTGCCAACCACCGTATCTTTATCTTTAATTGATCCAATACGCCTAATGTCTAACCTTATCGAGGCATAAAATTTCAGGGCATTCCCACCTGTGGTCGTTTCCGGATTTCCAAACATAACCCCAATTTTCATGCGGATTTGATTGATAAAAATTACCATGCAACGCGAGCGGGAAATGGATGATGTTAGTTTTCGTAAAGCTTGGCTCATTAACCGTGCTTGTAACCCCATGTGAGAATCTCCCATCTCACCTTCTAATTCCGCCTTCGGTACAAGGGCCGCAACGCTGTCAACGACCAACACATCAATCGCACCAGATCGTACTAGGGTATCAACGATTTCTAAAGCTTGCTCGCCAGCATCTGGTTGGGATATCAATAACTCTCTTATATTAACTCCCAGTTTCTGGGCATATGAAGGATCCAAAGCATGCTCGGCATCAATAAAAGCGCATGCGCCGCCAACTTTCTGGGCTTCTGCAATGACATGCAAGGCCAATGTGGTTTTACCGGAACTTTCCGGGCCATAAATTTCAATAATACGCCCCCGCGGCATACCCCCAATACCTAAAGCGATATCAAGGCCCAAAGAGCCGCTGGAAACAACTTCCGTTTCCACAATTCTACCATTTTGACCCAATCGCATAATTGAACCCTTGCCAAATGCCCTTTCAATCTGGCTTAAAGCCGCATCAAGAGCCTTGGTTTTATCAGACGCATCGCGATCAGGAGCTTTGTTTTTGTCAGTTGTATCGCGATCAGCGGAACGAGCTGGGTTGGACATAGAAATGCTTCCCTCTTATAATGAAATCCTACGTTTTTTTATATGTTGTCATTCTATATTGTTTGTCTGTCCTTGCAAGTGAAATTTAACGTTTTGTCTTTAAGACATTTTGGACTTTTTCGGCCAATTGCTTCAGGCTAAACGGTTTTGGAAGAAACTGAATACCTTGATCATTTTGCAATCTTTGACGGAATGAATCTTCTGCATAACCAGATATAAAAATAACTTTAAGATCCGGGATAATTTTATATGCCTCCCTAATCAACGTGGGACCATCCATTTGTGGCATCATGACGTCGCTTACAAGTAAATCAATGGGCGCTGCTTGTTGTTTAATAATTTCTAAAGCGGCTTCCCCGCTTCGGGCCTCAATAACCTGGTATCCTTTGTTTCTTAACGCACGGGCGCTAAAAATTCTGACGGCGTCTTCATCTTCAACAAGTAAAATGTTTCCAACCCCTGTTAAATCCTCAATCTTGCTGGCTGCCAAATCGTTATCGTTGATTTCTTTTATATTTTGTTCCGCCTGATATTTTGGCAAATAAATATAAAATACAGTTCCCTTACCTAAGGCGCTTTCAACGAAAATATACCCTTTTGTTTGTTTAATAATACCATAAACCGTCGATAACCCAAGACCAGTACCCTTGCCAATTTCCTTGGTAGAAAAAAATGGATCAAAAATACGGTCCATAATTTCAGGGGATATACCGGTACCCGTATCTTGGATGCTAAGCAAAACGTAATCCCCACTAGGGATCGTTTCATTGTTGACGTTCATTTCGCTATCTAACGTTCGATTCTCTGTAGTTATTAATAACTTGCCGCCGGATGGAATTGCATCACGGGAGTTAACTGCCAAATTAATAATCACTTGCTCCAACTGCGTGGGATCGGCTTTTATAGGGAAAAGATTTTGTCCGTGAATAATATCTAGTTCGACATTTGCACCAATTAACCTTTTGAGCAAATGGGACAATTCTGCCAGCAAATCCGTCAGCACTAAAACCTTTGGTTGTAAATTTTGCTGCCTTGAAAAGGCTAATAATTGCCTAACCAGATTAGCTGCGCGATGCGAATTTTGTTTAATTTGCATAATATCTGCAAATGATTGATCGCCCGGCCGGTGCCGAATTAACAACAAATCACAAAATCCTATCATAGCGGTTAACAAGTTATTAAAATCATGAGCAATTCCACCTGCAAGCTGCCCGATTGCCTGCATTTTATGGGACTGATTGACTTGGCTTTCCAGGCGCCGTTGCAAAGTAATATCTAAAGCATAAAGAATAACAAAATTAAACCAAGGCCATGGTTGCAAGATCAGTTGACTAGTTTGCCCCTTGTTTGTCTTCCATTTCACTTCGGGCAAATATTGCATTTGATAGTTCGTTAAAACTTCTTGAAGTTTTTTCGAGATCAAATCAACTTCTGTCGTGACGGCGAAATCACTTAGTTTTTTTTCTTCAAGAGAGTCGGGAGTCCTATATATTTGTTGTTCCAATTTTTGATTGGCTTGAATAAATTGCCCTTGCTCATCCAAAATGCCTACACCGATTGGCAATTCTTCAACAAATTGTACTAATGATCGATATAAATGAAGAAATTGCTGAGCATGATCGTTTTGGAAAAGCAGTAAATCAAATTTGACTTCGCGCAAATTTTCGCTACCTGCAGAAGAATTTAAAGCGATAAGGGTTATTTGTTGCTGTTGATCATTCAGTAAATTGATAAAGATCGGGGTTTTGATATTTTTTTTAAGGTAGCTTGTCAGAATATTTTCAATGGCTTGCGGTAATAAATCTTTATAGGATTGCAGTTTTTCATCGGTTTCAATGATTTGGCGATCTATGAGATCCATCTTAACCCAAAAGGAAAGAACGGATGCTGGCAGGATTTTTTCTGATAGTTTGCCACTTTCCGAATTTTCCGATAGCGGGCTCACTACATGCAACGGAATTTTGGATTCACTAACAATTTTTTGCACAGATTTTGCATCTTGCAATCTACGCAACGCGTAACCGGCTGTGAAAGTTGTTATTAATACAATGATGATCCCCGCAATAAAAAACCCGTCAACCGCTATCATAATGGATTACACCCTATAAAACTTTGCTTTAATAAAATTATCTTTTCTTTTGCCACAGAATTAGTAGGATATTACGGCAATACATCATAATTTCCTATCATTTTTTGATCAATCATGGCCTTGGATTACCTACCAATTGAGTTATCTGCACGGTTAAATAATGTAAAACCTTCACCGACCTTAGCTATTGCCCAACAGGCGATGGCCTTGCAAGCGGCCGGAGTGAAAATATTAAATTTAAGTACCGGCGAACCCGACTTTGATACGCCTGATTTTATCAAAGAGGCTGCCATTACAGCGATCAAACAGGGACAAACAAAATATACAGCTGTCGATGGCACACCCGCTTTAAAATCCGCCATCGCTGCAAAATTTAAGCGCGAAAATGGCTTGATATATCAAAATAATCAAATATCGGTCGGAACGGGCGGCAAACAAATTATTTATAACGCCTTCATGGCAACCATCAATCCAGGCGACCAGGTTATTATCCCTAGCCCCTATTGGGTTTCTTACCCCGATATGGTTAGGTTAGCTGAAGGGGTGCCCGTATTCTTAGAAACCAATTCTTTTAAACATTTCAAGATGACCCCTCAACAATTGGATCAGGCTATCACTTCAAAAACCAAATGGCTGATTTTGAATAGTCCTTGCAATCCCTCCGGCACCCTTTATAACCGACAAGAACTTAAAGAAATTGCTGATATATTATTAACTAAAAAGAATCGACATGTTCATGTTTTATCCGATGATATCTATGAACATCTCCTTTACCATGACCAACCTTTCCTAACCATGGCACAAATTGCCCCTGATCTTTATCACCGCACCTTGACAATGAATGGTGTCAGCAAAACCTATTGCATGACAGGTTGGCGAATTGGATATGCGGGTGGTCAGCCAGCTTTGATCCAAGCAATGGCCATGATTCAATCGCAAAGCACCTCAAACCCTTCTTCTATCAGTCAAGCGGCCGCGGTAGCTGCGTTAAACGGTCCCCAAGATTTTATTAAACCCTTCCGGCAAACTTTTAAAAAACGCCGGGATTTTGTGGTGGATAAAATTACTAAAACGCCTGGATTATCTTGTTTGACGCCCGATGGCGCCTTTTACGTATACGTATCGTGCCAGGGACTAATTGGTAAAAAATTTAAAGGAAATTATTTGATCAGCAGTGATAGTGATCTGGCTTCTTTATTTTTAGCTCACGCTCGTGTTGCCGTTGTACCCGGTGCAGCATTTGGCCTAAGCCCTTATTTTCGTATTTCTTATGCCACTTCAGATACTGCATTAGCTGAGGCCTGTGAAAAAATCACCCAATTCTGTTCGCAGTGCGAATGAGTAGAATTACTGCAACCCCTTGATTTTGCTGATAGCCATCGCCGTAAGTAAAATAGCCGCCGCCGCTAAAATAATGGTTGGGCCAGCCGGGGTATCGTAATAAAATGTTAACAACAACCCACCTGTAACCGCCAAAATACTTATAAAAGAAGCCATTAAGGCCATCTTAATAGGGGAAGAGCTAAACAATCTTGCAACTGTTGCAGGGATTAACAATAAAGCGATGACTAATAAAACACCGATGATTTTAACAGATAAAGCAATACCAGATGCCAAAAATAACAAAAACCATATATTTGTTCGAAATATGGAAATGCCGCTAGTCAACGCTATTTCGGGGTGAAGTGTTACCATGATAAAACGTTTCCAGCAAAATAGCACCCCCCCAATGACCAGTAAGCTTAAAATAGCGGTATTGAGGACATCGCCCCAAGAAACGGTCAGAATTTCACCAAATAAAATATTATGTAAATCCGCCCCATATTGCCGATAATTTGTGACACTAAAAATTACAATTCCTGCTGCCAAACAAATATGGCTTATGACCCCCAAGATTGTATCTAGCGGAAAATTTTCCAGCCGTTCTAAAATTGCCAAGACACCCACGATAACTACTAAAACGATACCTATGCCTACATATAAATTTTGCTGCATCATTACAGCCAAAGCTATACCCAGCAAGGTCGCATGCGAAAGCGTTTCCCCAAAATACGACATGCGCCGCCATATAACAAAGCAACCCATCGGACCCGCCATCAGGGAAATCACAATACCACACAGCAACGCCCGCATAAAAAAATCGTCTAGCATGTAACCGCCCTAAAATATCTGTTATGAATGATGATGGTCATGGTGATGTTCATAAAAACCCATTTTTTGTTGCCAAGCAGTGCCAAATAAATTTTTAAAATCCTCATGTTGCCGAACAACCGTTGGGTGCCCAAAGCAGCAAATATGTCGATTAAGACAGATAATTTGATCGGAACTGGCCATAACCCAATGTAGATCATGTGATACCAAAATAATCGCACAACCAAATTCATGGCGAATGCCCTCAAGCCAATCATAAAATTCGGCTTGACCTTGTATATCTAAATTGGCAGTTGGTTCATCAAGGATAAGGATATCTGGTTTATTCATTAAGGCGCGAGCCAAAAGAACACGTTGTTTTTCCCCGCCGGAGATATAACGCATCTGCTTTACTAATAATTCTTCGATCTTCATAAAATTGATAAGCGAAGCAAAATTATAAACAGGATCCGCAGAATAATATAAATTCAAAAAATATTTGACGGAAATCGGCATGAAAGGACTGATCGAAAAATGCTGCGGCATGTAGCCTAATTTTAAATTTTTAGGTTGGTGGATATATCCTTTATCGGGCTTTAAAATATTTAAAAACAACTTGATCAAGGTTGATTTTCCAGCCCCATTTGGGCCGATAATGGTGGTAATCTGACCTTTTTCAATTGCAAGGTTAATGTTTTCTAAAATCACTTGATTTTGCCTAGAATATTGCACATCAGTAGCTTTTAACAGGGGAATAGATAATTCATTTTTTACTGGCATGAAGCGCATAATCCCTCTATCTCAAGTACCCACGATTCCACTTTAAAATCATCGCTTCGAGTAATTTTCTTAAAAAAAGCAGCACTGTCAAAATTTAGTTTTTCCTGAACAGATTGGCATTTTTTACAAATAAGAAAGCATCCCTGGTGATTCCTTGTGGGTTCAATACATCCTATAAAAGCCTTCAAACTTTCCAATTTATGGATTAGGCCCTGTTTTTCTAAAAAATCCAACGCTCTATAAACAGTTGGGGGTGCAGCGTTCTTTTGGGTTTTTGCAAGCTCACTTAAAATTTCATAGGCGGTCACTGGTTCATGACTCCCCCACACCATTTGCAGTATTTTTTGCCGAAGCGGCGTTAAATGTTCACCGGCTTCGTGGCAAATATTTTCAGCCTGTAGCAAAGCTTTGGCGATACAATCAAGGTGGTTATGTTCTGTTTGCCCCATATTATTGCACTTTTTCTTGACTTTTAATTTGTTTATGTTATGTTATAACATAACATTATTACAGATATCAAGAGTATTTTTTTGTCTTTATTTTACAATCTGATTAGGGGTAAGTATGGTTAAAAAGTTAGCAATAAAATTCCTTTTTACTCTTTTGATAGGAATGCTGTTATTAACCAACCCAATTTACGGTCAAAATCCGCCAAATATAGTTATCAGTATTAAACCGATCCATTCTTTAATTTCGTTTCTCATGCAGGGCGTAAAAGAACCACAAGTGATTGTTGATGGGTTTTTATCAGAACATGAATATTACCTAAAACCATCCGATATCCGGAAATTGGAACAAGCCCAACTTGTTATCTGGATGGGAAATACGATTGACCCATTTATGTATTCATACGTCAAAAATGCCCGCCATACACAAATCATCATTAAAGTCCAAGATATTCCTGGCCTTCATCTTTTTGGGTTACGGCAAGGAGGGGTTTGGGATCAACATGACCATTGCCATCAAGATGAACATCATGAGTTAGGTGAAGACCATAATGATGCCTGCATTCATGATGATGAAGCCAAAAAAACAATCGATGGACATCTTTGGCTTGATCCTCAAAACGCCAAAATAATTGCGGCTTACATTAGCAATCAATTGGTAGTCATTGATCCCCAGAATCAATCTGTTTACATCAAGAATTTAGATAAATTAAAAAGCCGTTTGGATGCAATCGACCAAGTAATCACTAAAAATTTAGCGCCCTACCAAGGCAAGCCTATTTTAGTTGCACATGATGCCTATCAATATTTTGAAAAACGCTATCGCTTAAGTGTGGTAGGTTCGGTAACTTTAACCCCAGGCGAAGCTTTAAGCATTAAACGCCTGCGCGACATTTTAGACAAAATTTCTGCTTACCCTCAAATATGCATTTTCCAAGAACCCCAATTCAATAACCAAAAATTAGCAGAAATTTTAGGCACCACCAAAACCAATGTAAAGATTGGTATGTTCGATGCAATTGGGTCCAATATTGATACGGGTCCGGAGTTATACTTCAGTTTATTGGGAAATATAACGCAAGCGGTCATTGATTGTTGGCAACCTTAAAATATTTACAAAGATCCCAGGGAACCAACCATAATAATTGGTGGGTTCTTTGTTAATTATTACTTGACTTTTTTTGCTTTTTAGTGGGTAAATCCTGCAGTTTGAAGTGTTTCAAATTGCTAATCAGCGACTTTACTCTTGCCCATTAGCTTTACTGCCCCTTCGGGCTTAATTTATGTTATGGAATAGAAAATGATGACGGAAAGAACTTTATCAATTATAAAACCGGATGCGACCCGCCGTAATTTAACGGGAAAAATCAATACGCGTTTTGAAGAAGCGGGGTTAAAAATC
Source organism: Alphaproteobacteria bacterium (assembly GCA_044227605.1). GTDB lineage: Bacteria > Pseudomonadota > Alphaproteobacteria > JAEUKQ01 > JAEUKQ01 > JAEUKQ01. Next base: position 4,788 of record JBGAWJ010000033.1, on the reverse strand, counting down.
GTTGCTCAAAAACGTTTATTGCTTAGCAAAAATCAGGCGGAGAAATTCTACGAAGCTCATCGCAGTCGGCCTTTTTTTAAAAGTTTAGTTGATTTTATGACCAGTGGCCCAGTTGTTATACAAGTTTTAGAAGGGTTAAATGCAGTTGCTTTAAACCGTAAAATTATGGGGGCTACCAACCCATCTCAAGCAGACGCTGGCACCATCCGTAAAGATTTTGCCGAATCTATTGAGGCAAATTCAGTCCATGGGTCCGATTCAGTAGACGCCGCCAAGCAAGAAATCGCCTTCTTCTTTAGTGGTACGGAAATTATTAGCTAACAAAATTAGTTCCTTAAGTAAGGAAAAGGCCAATTTTTCATTTGGCCTTTTTTATTTCAGTACAGCTAATGAATAAGAAAAATACGCATTAAACCAAGCGCCACAATAACGACAAGCGTCACATACACACTAAATTTAGTAAAGTTCTTCCACATTTGCTGTCTTTCCTGTAGAATATTTACCGCTGGTGACACAGTTTTTTCATTTGGTTGAGAACCCATTATTCGCCCCTATATTTTACCTATAAAATTCTAACGCCCTTCCCTCAAGCCTTTAACAAATTCGTGCAAACCGATTTGACGTTCCCGACGCAACCGCTCGGCCTCAAGAATTGCTTGTACCTCACGCACACTTTTTTCGGCATCATGGTTGACGACAATATAATCATATTCAGCCCAGTGGCTCATCTCATCGGCTGCCTTGGCCATTCGCCTGGCTACTTCCTCTAGGCTGTCCTGCGCCCTAGCTTTCAAGCGACGTTCTAATTCCCGGGTTGATGGCGGTAGAATAAAAATACTTACCAAATCACTACGGGCTTTTTCTGCTAATTGTTGGGTGCCTTGCCAATCAATATCGAACAAAACATCGCGTCCTTTGTGCAGAGCCTGTACCACTGTATCTTTAGGGGTGCCATAGTAATGGCCAAAAACTTTAGCGTATTCCAATAATTCTTGTTGTTCGATTTTTTTATTAAATGCGGTTAAATCAATAAAATGATAATCTGCCCCCGCCTTCTCTTGGGGACGGCGTGGCCGGGTTGTTACTGAAACGGACATTTCCAAATTACTGTTTTTTTCCAAAAGCATTCGGGAAACGGTTGTTTTCCCAGCCCCTGAGGGTGATGATAAAACCAACATCAACCCTCGCCGCATAATCGGCGTGAATGTATTTTCTGTGGCAGTTTTGTTCATTATTCTTAAACCATCCTTCGATCATTATTTCGTGCTTATTATCACCAATCAACCGCCATGACAATCATCATAGATATTGTTTGCCCCGATAAAATCGGCAGATTAAAATATTTACGAAGGAATATCAAGATTCTTTCGCAACCATTCACCTAATAATTGGAATCCTAAAACGGCTAATGTCATACATAAGCCAGGCCAAATCACAAGCCAGGGATAATCCTCAATAAAAGTTTGCCCATCAAATAACATCTTACCCCAGCTGGTTTGCGGATAGGTAATACCAAACCCTAAATAACTTAATCCTGCCTCAGCCAGCAAAGCAAAACTAATTTGTACGGCGATTTGTACCACCCAAATAGCCGCTAAGCTGTGGATCATGTGTTTCCACAACATTCCAGAACGTGTCTGTCCCATGGCAAACGCGGCTTTAATATAACTGTTTTTACTGATGGTGCGAAGGGTTGTATCCGTTAAGCGGATAAAGATAGGAATATTATATAGGGCAATTGCAATAATAACATTAAGAAGTCCTGGCCGATAAAAAGTTGCCAAGATTAAGGCTGTTAATAAAACGGGAAAAGCTAATAGGCTGTCACTTAAATAAAAGATTGTGCGGTTTAACCAGGAAATCTGAAAAACCCACACGAGCAACGCTAAAAAGAAACCGATCGATGAGCCAAGCAAAACAGCAACAATCGCAATTCCTAGAGAATTGGTTGTGCCTGCCATTAGCATGGATAGTATATCTCTTCCCAAGTGATCCGTTCCTAAGAAATGAACGGAATTGGGAGGTTGGAGGCGATCTTGTATTTGATAATCCAGAATATCGGTTGGCAACCAAAAAGTTGCAATTAGCGCCACCACTATAAAAAAGATACTTAAAAAAAACCCGGCCGACCAAACTGATTTCATTTTTCCAACATATAAGAATATTAATCCTGTGAAGGCCGTGGATCAATCCAATGGTTACATAAAGCCGAAAGAACGTTGGCTATTAAGGTAATCGCAACTAAAACCAGGAGAATAGCTTGGATGACTGGGATATCCCGTTGCTCGACAGAGGACAGTAGTTGGCGGCCAATTCCTGGAATACGAAATAAATTTTCAACAATGATCCCACCAACCAATAATAAAGAAAACTGCCCCCCCATATTGGTTACCACCGTAGGCAAGGCATTAACAAGACGATGCCGATATAAAATTTGGATGTCGCTTAACCCTTTTGCTTTAGCGGTGACAATATAGGGCTGTTTTTGGGTGGCGATTAGAGAGGTGCGCAACAATTTTAAAATTGCGGCACTTTGAGGGATAGCTAAAGCCATCGCTGGCAGAAAAAACTTGTTAAGTCCATTGATGAAGCTGTCTTGCCCTGTTAAACTAGCTGAAGCAGGGAAAATACCCCAATCAAAAGAAAACACAATAATCAATATAAATCCTAACCAAAAACTAGGGATAGAAAGGGTGATATGCCCCCAAATATTAACTAGGTATCCCCCTACTTTGCCCATCTTTGCAGCCGAGAGAATTGATAAAGGAAAACTGATGATGAGAGCTAACATCATCGCATATAACGCCAGTAAAAAACTAACCAAAATTTTATCGCCAATAAGGGCAGCCACTGAGGATTGGGTGATATAGCTAAAACCCCAATTGCCTACAAAAAAATGGGCAAGCCAATACAAATAACGTTCTAAAATGGGTAAATCCAATCCCATCTGCCGTTGCAAGGCATGTAATGTTTCCGGGCTGGCCTCCACACCCAAAACAAAACTGGCGGCATCGCCAGGCAAGAGGTTAAAAATCAAAAAGAGCATCCAGGATATGATGAGCAAGTACAGCAGATTTCTGAAGATAACAGTTATCACACTCATTGGTCACCAAAATGGAGTTTTATTTTAGGTCCCAAAAAACATCGTTCATATCATTTGCTTGGATAGGGCTGTTTTCCCACATCCCCTCCAACTGCGCGTTCCAAACCCCGTGTTTGGCAAGCTGGAATAAGAAACAATTGACAGAATCATCCGCCAACATCTTTTGAGCAGACTGATATAGGGGGATTCTTTTCTCATCCGATGTAGTTTGGGCAATCAGGTTGATTATATCTTTAAAAGCAGGATTATCATACCCGAAATAGTAATCGAGCCTTGCGTAAATATTAATATCGAGGGGTTCGGTATGGGAAATGATGGTTAAATCAAAATCTTTGCGGCGGAAAACTTCATCTAACCATTGCGCCCATTCAACTGGGATCAGATTGATTTTAAAGCCTGCTTTTTGCAGTTGTGCGGCCGCAATCTCCCCACCGCGGCGGGCGTAGGACGGCGGGGGCAATTTGATTGCCAAGGCCAATTCTCCGGGTTTATAACCGGCTTCTGATAATAATTTCTTTGCCAAAGCCAGATCATGCTGGTTTTGTTTGGTTAAATCGATATAAGCCGGATGATGGGGGGCAAAGTGGCTGCCAATAGGTGTACCATAGCCAAACATCGCGCCGTCAATAATAGATTGGCGATCAATGGCATGGCAAATGGCTTGACGAATTATTTTATTATTTAGGGGGGGGCGTCGATTATTAATCGCTAAAATAGTTTCCCCTTCTGTCGTCCCAATGACTACTTTAAACTTCGGATCTTTTTGTAATTTTGATAAAAGTTCGGGGGCAGGGAAATTAGGGAAAGCATCAATTTCCCCCGATTGTAACGCAATCATTGCAGCTGTTGGGTCCGAAATAAATTTAAATGTAACCTGATCAATTGAAGGCCTTTTTCCCCAGTAAGAATCGGTCTGGGTCAATATAACTTGATTGCCTTTATCCCACCGGACAAACCGGTAAGGCCCTGTACCCACAGGATTTATTTTGTTGTTTTCATAACTTTCCTTGGCGACAATCGCTGCATCTCCCCATCCTAGATTATAAAGAAAATCGCCCGTGGGCCTTTTTAAATGAATAATTAGTGTATAGGGGTCTTTAATTTCCATCGATTGGATTGGTTCAAAAAGATTTTTCTGGGCATTGACACTGTCCAAGGCCATTGCCCGTTCAAAACTAAAGATCACATCATTGGCATCAAAAGGGGTATCGTCATGGAATCTAACATTTTTCTCCAGAGAAAAAGTATAGGTTCGACCATCAGCAGAGAGAGTCCAATTTTTTGCTAATAATGGCTGCACATTACCATTACGGTCAATCTTGGTCAGCCCCTCAAAAATATTTGCATAAACAATCTCATCAATAGCGCCAGCTGCCCCCGCTGTTGGATCCAGATGGGGAGGTTCTAAAACCATTCCAACACTTACAATCAACATACCAACTCTGGTCATACCGGCGTTAGGAAAAATCGTCATAAAAAACAAAAAGATGATTAAGAAAAACGGCCGCATCAGTTTAGCTACCATGCTTATCTCCTAGCACCAGTTCAACAGCAGGACGTAACACCAAATGAACAATAATAATTTTCCACATTTATATTGTGATTGACGTTTATAATCTTTGTCAAGCATGGCTTCTAAAAGGGTAATGTCTCAATTTGAATTCGGAACCATAGAACCAGAAGCC
>JBGAWJ010000032.1:0-13827 GCA_044227605.1 Alphaproteobacteria bacterium | reverse complement strand
AAATCTCTAAATTTTTGGTCCGTTTCTAGGTAAGGCTTTAATGTTTCCAAGCCACTCAGAAGTGATTGTTTAATGTCTGCAGCTGTTGGGGTTGGTTTGGGATCAACGGGATCCAAAACTGTTCTTAAGAGGAACTTCAAATCATCAATGAGCAATAATTTATCTGTCTGATCTTTCGGCACAAATGTTTGTAGCGAGATGACCTTGGAGACAGTAAGCGTTTGTTCAAGTTTTTGCACAGTATCAGCCAGATTTACGTTAGGTTCTATAAATACGTCTGTCACATAGGGTGAATAAATTGGGTCATTGTATAAATCTATTAAGGTTGCCATCGATTCGGTTTTAGGGTCTTTAAGGTTTAAAGGATTAGCGTCAAAACGGATGGCAGGTAAAAGCCAGCAAGCACCAATTGTTAAAAAGACAAATAACAGAATAAAATACCACTTTGACCGAGAGATAAAAGCGTCAGTTTTATGAAAAAAACCAACGGCACCTAAAGGTTTCTGCCGGGCAGGAAGTAATAGAGAAAGAAGGGCTGGCAGTAGCGTTAAATTTAATAGCACGGCAATCATCATGCCACCGCCTGCGATCAACCCAAGCTCGGCAACACCTAGATAGGGGGTTGGAATGAAAGAAAAAAAACCCAAAGACGTTAAAAGGGCTGCTAGAATTAAGGAGGAACCAATAGTCCTCGATGTTTCAAGTAACGATAAATTAAGATCAGTATTATCACGCCATTCTTTACGAAAACGAACACAATATTGAATGCCAAAATCCACCGCTAATCCAACAAACAAAACAAAAAATGCAATTGAAATAATATTAAAAGGCCCCAGTGCAAAAATGGCAAAAATTGTTGTGCCTAACAAGCCTGCTAATAAAGTAACGACAACGGCCAATATTAATTGCCAGGAACGCAAGGCTATGAATAAAACAACTAATACCAGTAAAAAAGAAACGATTCCGGCCGTTCCATTGCTTTCTGCAACCGTCGAAAATTCATCATCCGCTAATGCCACCGACCCTGTAATACGAAAATTAGTTTCCGGATATTGAATTTTTACTTGCTGAATAGCCTGTTGAATTTCTTGGACTGCATTTTTACCCGGTGCTAAAGATCCAAAATCCAAAACAGGTTTTATAAAGATAACCTGTCTGGTTGGCATTAAATTGCTTGTCAATTCCATTGAATCAAAAAAACTAGCTTGGGGTTTATGATTTAAAGAAAGTCCCTGAATAATAACCTGAAGTCTTGAGATAATGGCAGCTGCCTGAGTAAGCGATATCTTATTCTCTTTTACACCCAGTATAACAAAATCAACAATTTGGATAAAACCCCTTAAGCTATTATCAGCCGCCAAGGTTGCAAGTATCGGTTGGGCATTATTTAATTGATCAGAAATATTTTCAATTTGATTAATATTCAGAAATAGCAAGCCGTTGTTTTGGAAAAATTCATCTTCTCCCGGAATATTAATCGTTTCCAGCCTTGTAGAATTGCTAACTAGATATTGTTTTAATTTTTCCGATGCCTTTAACGCTTGCAAAGGGGTTGGGTCGTCAACAACGATTAATAGATTATTGGCAAAAATGGGAAATAATTTTTCAAAAGCCAGCTTATCTTTTCGCCAATCTAAGGCAGGGTCAATAATATCCGCCGTATCGGTATTGATCCTAAATTCCTTGAAAGCAAAAAAGCCTAAGGGAAGCAGAATTGCCATATAAAAAGCAATCACTGCCCATGCATTTTTTTGGGAAAACCGGGTTAGTTTTACTAAAAGACTTGATAATTTCACGTATTGCAACAATCCATTTGATAGTAACGAGACTTAATAAAAAACAGGTAGTAGATGTAATTTTAATTTTATTTTAAAAGATTTTCTGTTTGTTTTTTAACCGCCGATAATAAAGCATCAACCGATTGGCTGCGGATAACAGACGTATATTCCGACCTTCGCGTAGCTATTTCACTAATGGATCCATTTAATAACACGTCCACCACTTTACCTTGTTGAAAGAAATAATTGATCGATATAGGTTGCCTGGTTTTATCCCCAAGAATCAATTGGGTTTTCACCCATATACCTTCGCCATCAACCGTGGATTCTACTCCAATAATTTCAAAACTTTGACCACTAAAACTTGAAAACCGACTAGCATAAGTTGCAATGGACATATCTGTAAAAACACTTACCCAAGAATCTTGTTGGGATTTTGCCATATTAGCCCAATATCTTCCGATAGAAAATTGAGCCATTGAGGAAAAGTTAAAAACTTTTCGGATAATGGGGCTTAAAAATTTTTGCCGCTCTAAAATATTATGCTTTTTGGTAGCTTCAATTAAACGCTCATGTAATTCCTGGATTAACTGCTGTGCATTTTTTTCCGCAATATTTTTATTATTCAATTGTGCCAAAAGTATAATTTCTGTCGGTTGCTCTGCTTGAACAGTTTTTTGAAGATTAAAAACTAACATTACCAAAACAACTGCCAGCAAAGTTTTGCACCAATGAAGTTTAAAAAAAATGCCCACTTTTGTTTCCCGTACTAAAATACCTGAACATATTCCGGTTATCCTATCAATCTTGAGTATCTCGATAATTTTAAATATGATCGGTTTATCCCTTAAAATCACAAAGGTTTTACAAAAAAGGTGCGTACAACAATAAAATTTCTGCTAGTGTAATATGTTTTATTTTTCTAAACCAGCCTTGACTGTTGCAACGCTGCATGAATAAAGGAAACAAATAAAGGGTGCGGTTCAAAAGGTTTTGACTTTAGTTCCGGATGAAATTGTACCCCAATGAACCAGGGATGATCAGCCCTTTCTATAATTTCTGGCAGTATATTGTCTTTTGACATACCTGAAAAGATTAATCCTGCTTGTTTCTCAAGTTTTTCACGATAGGTAATATTAACTTCATACCGATGGCGATGCCGTTCGGAAATTTTATCTAATTTATAGATATCATAAATCTTGCTGCCGGTTTTCAGGTAGCATTCATAGGCTCCAAGACGCATAGAACCGCCTTTATCCGTATGAATAGTACGTTTTTCAAGGGAATTGCCCTTTAACCACTCCTCAAGTAATCCCACCACTGGTTGGGCACAAGTACCAAATTCTGTTGAACCTGCGTCTTTAAGCCCCAGAATGTTGCGAGCTGTTTCAATAACGGCCATCTGCATACCAAAACAAATGCCAAAATAGGGAATCTTATTTTCCCTAGCCACCTTGACCGCCTCAATTTTGCCCTTGGTACCTCTTTCACCAAATCCGCCTGGCACTAAAATTCCGTCGCTAGCAAGTAACAAGGAACGTTCTTCCCCTTTTTCAATTAGCTCACTATCTAGCCATTGAATATTTACCTTTACATTATTTGCAATGCCCCCATGCCGCAAAGCTTCCGTCAAGGATTTATAAGCATCGGGAACAGACGTGTATTTTCCAACCACCGAAATTGTCACTTCGCCTTCTGGCAATCCAATTCGATCAACGATATTTTGCCAAATTTTTAAATTTGGCTTGGTGGATTTTACTCCAAAATACTTGCAAACCTCTTCATCCAAATTTTCCTGGTGATAAGCCAGTGGAACACGATAAATTGTATCAACGTCCAAAGCCTGAATGACTTTAGCAGGATCTAAATTGCAAAAAAGTGCGATTTTCTTTCGTGCCTCTAAAGGAATGGTGCGTTCACAACGACATAATAAAATATCAGGCTGAATACCAACACTTAACAATTCTTTGACAGAATGTTGCGTGGGTTTTGTCTTCAACTCGCCTGCCGCCGATATCCAAGGAACTAACGTTAAATGGATAAAAAGCGTGTTTTGCTTCCCTAATTCATTACCAAGCTGTCTGATGGCTTCCAAAAAAGGCAAGCTTTCAATATCACCAACTGTCCCGCCAATTTCACATAGGACAAAATCTTCGTCCTTGGTTTCCGCTTTTATAAACTCTTTGATCGCATCGGTTACATGGGGGATGACTTGAACCGTAGCCCCCAAATAATCTCCCCGGCGTTCTTTGGCAATCACCGTTGAAAAAATACGCCCGGATGTAACACTATCTGCTTTTTTGGACGCAACACCCGTAAATCTTTCATAATGCCCCAAATCAAGATCTGTTTCCGCACCATCATCCGTGACATACACCTCACCATGTTGGAAAGGGCTCATAGTACCGGGATCGACATTTAAATATGGATCCAGCTTACGTAAGCGTACTTTAAATCCACGAGCTTGCAAAAGGGCGCCAAGGGCCGCGGTTGCCAACCCTTTGCCCAATGAAGAAACTACACCGCCTGTAATAAATATATACCGTGCCATCACAACCTAATATGTCTAAAAATATTTTTTCAATAAACGAAATGCCCCTATTTCATTTTTTATTAACTACTGACCAACGGGAATGGAAGGTTGGGTAGTTGGATTAGGGGTCGGTGCAGTTGTAATAGGCGGGGGGATAAAGCTTGGTGGGACAGTCGGGATATCCGGGCCATTTCTATTATCTGCCAAAACCACCAGTGCCAGACTCGTAATAAAAAATAAGGCTGCCAGCCACGCCGTTGCCCGGGTAAGAAGATTGGCAGACCCGCGAGTAGTAAGAAACCCTGACATTCCACCACCACCGCCCAAACCTAACCCACCTCCCTCACTCTTTTGCAATAAAATAATTCCGACTAATAAAACGGCTAATATCAAATGAATTACAAGAATTATGGTTGTCATATCTTTCTCTTCAGGTTTTGTGAGATGGTTGTATACCAATTATTGGTCAAATTATCACCCTTTTAATTATAAGATAAATTATATTACTGCAAGTAAGACTTCGATAATGATGTAAAATGTCGCTTTGATCGCAAACGAATGGCTACATGGCTACGCTTGCATATCAACTTGACTAAGAGACATAGAAGATTTTTTGATAACCTCAACGAAATTATCAGCTTGAAGGCTTACTCCTCCCACTAATAATCCATCTACTCGTTTCAGACCAGCAATCAATCCCGCATTCTCCGGTTTTACAGAACCCCCATAAATCACTGAAAAAAGCTGGTTAGAGGAAAATTTCAACAAATATTGATAAATATGCTGATGGATAAAAGAAATTTCTTTATCTTCTGGAATTTTTCCAGAACCGATTGCCCAAACTGGCTCATAAGCAACTACAAATGATTTACTGGCCAATTTTTCTTTAGGCAAGCATTCTTCTAACTGGCGGTTAAGGATTTTGAACGTTTGCCCTTGATTCTTTTCTTCCTCTGTTTCCCCTATGCAAATAATAGGGATAAGGTTATGTTTCACACAAGTGGCAACCTTCATAGAGACTAGTTGGTTAGTTTCATGGTGGAATCGCCGCCGTTCTGAATGCCCCAGAATAATATATTGGCAACCTAAGGAAGCTAACATTCTAGCCGAGACATCACCTGTAAAAGCTCCCTGTTCTTGCTCATGACAATCTTGGGCCCCCAAAGCAATTTTTAGTTCTACCACCAGGTCTTTTACAAGGCTAATAAAGGGAAAGGGTGGAGATATGACAACCTTTATCTGCAAATCATATTTCTCAAGCATCGCCTTATAAGGCAACAATTGTTTGGAAATGGCTGCCGCTTCTAAAGCATTGGCATTCATTTTCCAATTCCCGACAATGAGAAATTTTTTTTCAATCATGAATATATACCTATTGATTAAGCAGTTATTTTTAAATATTAAAAATCCATAAATACCTATAGCTGAAGTTTATTTTTAATGCCACCCTGATAAAAATTCCTATCTTTTGATCATAAGCATTGAATTATTGAATAAAAAAAGCTAACACTTGTTGAAGGTATTAGGTTTTTTACTTTGCGACATTAAATTCAACCCAACATTATACCAATTCTCTGTGGATAGATTGTTCAATCATGCTGACAGCAATTCGTACAAAAGCTTCTTCTTGGATTATTAAAGTTTTACTTTTTTTATTGGTGGGTTCTTTCGCTTTATGGGGAATTGGCGATGTTATTAGCGGCTTGCAACGAGAACCAGCCGTCGCCACTGTCAATGGTGAAGATATCCCAACCGCCGAATATATGCAGGCGTTAAGAAAAGTTATCTCGCAATATGAAAGCCAAACTGGTCAAACTTTCTCTTATCAAGAAATGAAATTACGCAATATCGACCAGCGCATTATCGATAACCTGATTGAGCGAAAACTGCTTCATGCCCTTGCCGCTGATTTAAATATTGGTATTACCGATCCTTTTGTTAGCACAATCCTTACAAACTTGCCTATTTTCAAAAACCAAATGGGAGTTTTTGACCCAGTCCTCTATCAAGCCTATTTACGATCAAATGGCTTGACTAGCGATGAATTTATACAACAATTTAAAGATAAAATTTTATCTGCAACCGCTTTTGGTTCGGTGCTAGGGGACATTAAAACTCCCGATGTTTTAGCAAAAAACATCTATCAGTATAGAAATGAAAAAAGAGTGGTGGAAACTTTTGTGATGGATTTTGATCAGATAGAAGATGTGGGCATACCATCCGATACGGAAATTGATAGTTTTTATAATCTTGTCAAACACACCTACCTAACTCCAGAGCGCCGTAATATAGTCATCGCAAAGTTGTCTATAAAAAATTTGGTGGCCGATCTAGTAACAAACATGTCTTTCCGCGAGGAAGATCTGCATCAGGAATATGATAATAATATTGCCATTTTCCATAAAAATGAAAAGAGATCGATTGAACAGATAGTTTTTACAACTAAAGAGCAAGCAGAAGATGCCTATCAAAAATTGCAAAATGGCCAATCTTTTACAGAATTTTCAGTGAATTTAACAGGCACTTCTCCAATTTTTATTGGACAAATAGAAAAATCAACCCCCGTTTTAGGATTATCGTCTGATATTATTCAAAGTGCTTTTTCTTTAAAAGACGGCGAAATATCAAAACCTGTCAATGGCGTTGCTGGCTGGCATATTATCCGTCTTGTCCAAATCCAGCCAGAAAACAAAATTGGTTTTGCAGAGGCCATTCCCCAATTAAAAATGATGTTGGCACGGAATGAAGCAGAAATTCTGGCCGATAAACGGCGTGTTTTATTTGAAGACCAATTAGCGGCAGGGGATAATTTTCTTGATGCGGCCAAAGCAGCGGAATTTGAAGTAGTGGAAGTTTCACAATTAACCATGGATGCAAACACCACTCAAAAATTATCGGAGATTTTAGGACATCCCGTTGACCGCCCTACATTGCTTCAAATCACCCGTTTAAACCAAGGGCAATATAGCAACGTGTTGATCACTGCCGGGGGGGATTATGCCTCTTTCTTTGTTGAAAACATTGCTCCATCCACCCCCCGCCCGTTACTTGAAGTTCGTGAAGAATTGATAAAAGGATGGCAGCAGCAGCAAAAATTGCAAAAAGCTGTTGAAAAAATTGAGGGAATAATTGGCCAAGCTGCCACGCAAGATTTTGCATCTATTGCTAGTCAGGTTAAAGCGACAGTTATCACCTCAGAACCTTTGAACAGAAACAAACCGGATCAACAAGCCAACATCGATGCCATATTAAATAGCAGGATTTTCTCGATGAGTAAAATTGGGGAAATTATTTACCAACCTGCAGAAGGTTATCTAGTGGTCGCCAAGTTGACCGAGATTCAAAAACCCGATGTTGATGTTGAGAGTGAAGATTATAAAGATTTACGAGCAACCTTATCTGCTGAATTTTCCAATGATATAGGCGAGCAATTGATAGATTATTTGAAAATATTTTATAAAGCTGAAATCAATCAAGAGGTTTTGGATAAAGCTTTCCAATAACTTGTTGTAAAATAAAAATTAAGGGGCTGGTACAGATTAGGAGATATTAGACCAACGTTTTAAAATTTTCAATTGGTTTGCAACGGAGCCATGATTAAACCTGAAGACACATTCTTGAAGAAAGAGGTTGAAGTTCTTTTTGGGGATGCCGTTGAACTTTCGCATGTGCCGCTTAGCTTGGTTCCAGAAGTTTCAAGGTACCATTAATATGATTGGTTTTGTCTGCGAACAATAAGCTGTGGTTGATGCGGAAGCGTTTGATCCGATACGTCCAAATCGGTGTAAACAATGCTGTCAGGTTGGATTTTACGGGTTATAATCGCTTTCAGGGTTTCCTTTGGTATCAGGAACAACAGCCGCGTAAAGCTTCCTCCCACGTTTTAACAAGCCGAAAACTGGCACTTTTCCTCCAGCGCCTCTGCCTCGTTTGCCTTTGCGTACCCCGCCAAAATAACTTTCGTCGAGTTCAATCTTGCCATCAAAGGGCGACTGTTTGTCCTGTTCCTCTGTTATGATCTCTCGCAAACGGTGAAAGAAAAACCTAACAGTATGACGCTTTAAACCAACCAGTTACAAAGTCATTTTCTCGCTGTAGATCCCGCAATAAAGTGCTCAAGCAGCCGGTTACGCTCATATATTGTTAATCCTGAATATCTCAAATCCATATCTCCAACATAAATGTTTCAAACATCTACCCCAGCCCCTTAAAATTTTTTATCATTTTTCTGATAACATAATATTTCAGTGCTTTTAGCTTAGAGATAGCTTATAATTACCCAGAATAACTAAAAAATGGGAGAATGATCATGAACAAACAAAATCTAAATTCTACGCCTGCCATTGTTACCCCCACAACGGTGGTGCAAGGGCTTAATCAATTACTGGCGGAAACTTATGTGGTTTATTTGAAAACACAGAATTTTCATTGGAACGTAACAGGCCCAATGTTTTATTCTTATCACCTGTTATTTGAATCTCAGTACAAAGAGTTGGCTGTAGCTATAGATGAGCTTGCTGAAAGAATCCGAGCACTTGGATCTTTTGCGCCCGGCAGTTTTGTAGCTTACGAAAAACTGTCTAAAATCAAGGAAGAAACCAATTTACCCAAAGCGTTGCACATGATTTCTTTATTATCCGCCAACAATAAAATGATCATTGAAACCATAAAAAAGGTTTTGCCTTCAGCTGAAGCGGCGGGTGATGAAGGTACCGCTGATTTGCTGATTAAACGCTTGGGTATTCATGAAAAAAGTGTGTGGATGCTAGAAAGCCATTTGGAAGAATAAGGCTGTTTTTTAATCATAATTTTAATGAAATTTTTTCAGTAAATCTTGAATAGACATTAAACGCAATTTTTTCTCCGGTAAGGTCAGTAACCATTTTTCAAGAATATCTATCGTTTGGGGATGTGGATGGGCAATTGCCACAACATATCCCCTTTTCAAAGCGATGTTTTCAAGGCGGGATAATTGTTGGTAGATAGCTTCCTCATTTTGGGAATGGTCAATAAAAACATCCCGCTGGACAAAAGGCAAATCTATCTTTTTAGCCATTGTAAACGCCACCGATTTGGCCGTTGTTCTTGAATCCAAAAAAAACAACCCACGCTTTTTAATTGATCCTAATAAAACTTCCATGCCTTCCGGCCATTCGGTAAAACGGCTGCCCATATGGTTATTCACGCCGGTAAATTCGGGAATTTGAGAAAAAGCCCAATTTATTTTTTCCTCTAATTCATCAGGGGTCATTGATACCATTAAAATATTGGGGACTTTATCTTGACCTATCATCTGATGGGCTTCCATCGGCAAATGAAGCATAATTTCATGGCCCACTTGCGATGCATTCATTACCTGTTTTTTAAGATGCAACGCATAAGGCAAATACGACAGAGCAATTTCTGGTGGCAATTTGACGGCGCGGGATGAAAATCTATGATTTAAGCCCATATCATCGATGATCAGAATAATAAAGCCTTGAATTTGATCATCAGAGGATAGCGAGAAATTATGAAAACGTGCTAGGCTATTCAGTGATGTATTCATAACAGGCGGGTTACTTATAACTAAAGCGGAAGAGGGTTTATTATCTTCTAAAGATAAAAGACTGGTGGTTTTTTCTGTACAACTTGTCAATGTAAAACAAAAACACATAATAATAATTTTGAAAAATGAACAGCTATTTTTATGTCTTCCTACTTCTTCCAATTTATCGATTAATCCTATAATCATTTTCGTCATTCTCAAAGATCCTTTAAAACTTCCTTATGATCATCAACATTGCATAAACGTTGCAAGATCAAATTATTTTTTACTGTTTGTTTATAATAAACCTATTAATATTCAGTGAGCGTTTATACTTGACGTTTGTTGCAAACACACTTAAAAACAAGATAATGTTTCTTTTATGTTCCATAGGTTATGTTCTATAGGTGCTATGATGTTAACGAGAAAACAGTTAGAATTATTAGAATTTATTCATTCTTATATATTAGAAAATAAGATATCGCCCAGTTTCGAAGAGATGAAAATTGCGGTCAATCTTCGCTCAAAATCTGGGATTTTCCGCTTAATTAATGGATTAGCAGAACGAGGATTCATCAAACAAATTAAGCAACGGGCACGTGCTTTAGAAATTGCCAGAATGCCCCATAGTTTATCGGAAAATCTCAAAAATCCTTCACTGCTAAAAAAATCCAGCCAGTCTAATGCTGATGTTTTGCCGTTCAATCCAGCTTACATAGGAAATAAAAGTGATTTTTTAAATATTCCCCTATATGGCAGGATTGCAGCCGGATCACCGATCCTTGCCGTTGCTGACCCCGGAAAGACATTAGATATCCCTAATAGTTTTTTAGGCACGAATAATGCAAAAAATTCTCATAAAATGTATTATGCTTTGGAAATTTCTGGTGATTCTATGGAGGAGGCCGGAATTTTTGATGGGGATATGGCAATTATTGAAAAAAGCGAAACGGCGGAAAATGGGAATATCGTTGTAGCCCTGATTAATGATCATGAGGCCACGTTAAAAAAATATTATCTTAAAAAGAAAAAAATTATGTTGGCTCCTGCCAATAAAAGATATGAAACACAGATTTATTCCCCTAATCAGGTAAAAATTCAGGGTCGATTGAAAACAATTATTCGTAAATACTAAATTTATTTTGAATGGTTTTTCATCCACGGCCTATTACCTAGCCAATCTGTTGTTGATAAGATTTCTAACTTTTTTGGTGTGATCCATCCCCAATATACAGGTTGACCGTGTGATTTTTGGATGACTGGTGTGTTATTGCACAATATAGGCAGCCTATCATTTAGGTTAATCACTAAATCAGCTGTTTCACATGGATAGTCTTGGGGATTATTTTTCCATAAAATCAAAATGGTTTTGTCCTGTATTTGGTAAGAACAACCTGTGGTATCACACAAAAAATCAGGATGTTTATAAAAATAAGCCCAAGGGATGATTCTGGTTTTTTCTAAATTCTCTTGCCATACCTTTAATAAGAAAGAACTTTTTTTAGGGGTAATGATCCAATAATCATTCGTATTATTTTTTAAGGCAATCATTTTTTCATCAATAGAAACCATTATATCTGGAACATTTGGCTTTCTGACCGTAAAAGATACGATCCCTAATAATGCCGCTATCATACTTGTTTTGTATAAAAACGATGGGGCAAGAATAAAAAACATTATCATGGTAAAGATAAGGGCTGCCGCTAAACTCATGAAGCTGAAGTTAACAGTTGCGTAAGGCAGTTGAGCAATAAAATCAGCAATATCAAGGATCCAGCGGATCCCCTCCCCCATAATAATAAAGGGTATGCCTTCTAAATTGAATAAAGATAACAATACCCCTACTAGTGCCGCAGGCATCACCCAAAATGAGGTGATTGGAATAGCCAAAAGGTTAGCTAATATGCCGTAAATACTCGTTTGATTAAAATGATATAAAGTGATTGGCATAATAGCCAAACTGATCCAAAAACTGACCCTCATCAATTGGAAAATATATCGACCAAGTCTTAAAAATAAAGAATTGGTTTTTCTTAAATTGGATTGTTCAGAAGTTCTTTTCGTTTCATCTTTCTTGACGATAGCAAGGATAACGGCCACCGCCACAAAACTCATCTGAAAGCTGGCAGTTAACAGGCTATAAGGATTAAATATTAAAATGATAATCGCCGCCCAAGCCAATGTATATAAACCAATGATTTGTCGATCAAGCAAGATACCCATCATCACTAAAGCAACCATCATGAAGGAACGTTGGGTTGGAACAGCCGCATAAGTTAATAAAAGATAAAAGAACGCAATTAAAATGGTCAGCAAAGCTGCGATTTTTTTCCTTGGCCAGTCAAACTGGCTAAAAGGATATAAGATCAATAAGCGCCTGAATAATCCGAAAGTTAATACGCAAACCAAACTGAGATGTAATCCCGAAACAGACAAAAGATGATATAACCCGCTATTTCGCATATCATTGATAATTTTTTGCGGAATACTGCCTTGATCGCCTAAGATCAGGGCTTTCGCAACACTGGCTTCATCACTAGGTAATAGTGAAATTATCTTTTGACCTAAACTTCGCCTTGTTTGGTTTAATAACACCGTTAAATGGTTATGAAGAAAAGAAGTATTTTGGGATAAAATTTTTACATGTCCGCGGGCGAAGCCAATTGCGCCAATTCCTTCAAACCAAAAATTTTTACGGAAATTATATCCCCCTGGAAAAGCTGGTAAGGCTGGAGGAAAAAGATCTACCCTAACCCTAATATGATCAGTATATTGCAAAATTTCTTTCTGTGATCTTATGGTTAATTGGGCAGTTTTTAAACGGGTTGGGTAGTTAGGGGTTAAAATTTTAATATTTTCAATAATAACCTTTTGATACCCCTT
Organism: Alphaproteobacteria bacterium; assembly: GCA_044227605.1. GTDB lineage: Bacteria > Pseudomonadota > Alphaproteobacteria > JAEUKQ01 > JAEUKQ01 > JAEUKQ01. Next base: position 1,106 of record JBGAWJ010000032.1, on the reverse strand, counting down.
AGATGTTATTTCAATATGCCTTATATCACCCTCAATATTCACATTGTTTAAGGGATAATTTAATAATTCTGTGTCGGTTAAAATTGTTTGAAAATGGGCTAAAATAAATCCTAAGAAACAAAAATTTAAAATTCCTATTATTTTATATAGGCTGGGCCATTTATTTTTTTTTGAATAAACGAAACTGAAAAAAAATATCATGACCGTTGGCAACATACCAAATGTCAGCCATAGCGGTGGCTCATGATCAAGGAAATGATACAAACCTATGCCAACGGCCAAAAGGGGTGCGATAAGTAATATAAGGATAGGAAACAAATAATAGTCCCATCTTCAAAAAATCTTAAGATAGTTTCTGATCATAACGGAAAATAAAATCTTTCAAAAACAAAAGCGAAAAACAACGATTTATGGATCAAGAAGTTTTATTAAAAAATGTTCTGATGAATTTTGCACTGCAAAAAGAATTGATCGAGGCTATTGATTCAACAAAAGATATCCTCTATTTTAATCAGGTAACCATTAAAATGAACGACGAGTAATCGCATGACTACTGCACCCGAAAGTACCAATAAAGTAAAACCCAGCAGCCTTAATGCTGATACGGTGACAATTATTGATAATAAAACGCAAAAACGTTTTGATTTGCCCGTTCTTTCCCCAACGATTGGTAGCCGTGCCATTGACGTGAGAAAGTTATATTCAGATCATCAGTTATTAACCTATGATCCCAGTTACTCTTCAACTGCTAGTTGTGATTCTAACATCACTTATATTGATGGTGATAAAGGTATTTTATTGCATCGTGGATATTCTATCCAAGAATTAACAACCAAAAGTACTTTTTTAGAAGTCGCTTATTTACTGCTACAAGGCCACTTGCCTAATAAAAACCAAATGGATACGTTTGCGGATACGATTACCCACCACACCATGATCCATGAACAATTACAGTTTTTTTATCGTGGATTCAGGCGGGATGCACACCCAATGGCAATCATGATTGGGGTGGTTGGTGCTTTATCCGCGTTTTATCATGACAGCACGGACATTAATGATCCGCAACAACGGATGATTGCTTCCCACCGTTTAATTGCAAAAATGCC
>JBGAWJ010000031.1:0-13844 GCA_044227605.1 Alphaproteobacteria bacterium | reverse complement strand
CTTGTAAAGCTACTAGGAAATTTTCAATAACCCCTTTTTTTAGATCACCGCTAACATCGATATATTCAGCATATATATAATTACCACTGGCTTCCGTAATACGAACTTGGCCACTGGCAATTACTTGGTTGGTTTTTTGGTAATAAATAACCTTTCCTGCTTGCAAGATGCGTCCTTGATACCAAATTTCTACATGGCCTTCGGCTGTTAACACTTGGTCATGTTGGTTAAATTCCAATTGATCAGCCTTCATCAATATTTCTTGGGATCTCAGGACATTCGAGAAAATGGCATTTCCCAACGCAAATAAAATGATACAGATAACCCGCAACCGGATAGCCATTTGCCCATGTCCTATAAAACAGCTAATAATGTCATCATAAGTTTGGTATATCCTTGCCAAAATTACTCGATAGATCAAGCGTTCTTTGATAAGCCCTACTAAAAACAGGGTGCTATAGACGAGCGAAAGTCTTATCACCCGCAATTCTTAAGGGAATGGGTTTTATATTCAGCTGCTACCTACCCCCTACATACATTGTTGGCGCATAACATTTTACTTTCCAATGTTATTGTTTCTTGTTACATGTTTAAAACCTTATCAGACTGCTTGAGGGGGGAAGATATTGCATAACGGTTTGATGAAACTGTTCATCGCTTTGCTGGTGTCCATTATGTTGGTGGCAGAGGCTCCTACTCCCATGCGGGGGGCATCCTGATTAAAGTTTTTTTTAAGTTAAATATTTAGTTGGTCATTTTCTGAAGAGGTGTTCGGTGCAGAAGCAATTTCAACGTCATGTATCAGTGACAGGCTTAGGGTATGTAGGGTTGCCCTTAGCAACCGCCTTTGGGTGTCAGGGGTATCGGGTGGTGGCTTTTGATATAGACAAAAAAAGGATTGAACAAATCAGCCAAGGACAAGATCACTCCGGGGAGGTAGAAAGCCAAAAGCTTATGCAGGCAAAATTACATTTGACCGCCGATCCCAAGGATTTGAAACTGGCCGATTTTCATATTATCACTGTTCCCACCCCTATTAATGACACCTATCGCCCGGATTTGGGTGCCGTTTTATCGGCCACCCGCACGCTAGCCCAGCAGCTGAAAAAAGGTGATATTGTTGTCTATGAATCAACCGTTTACCCTGGTTTAACAGAAGAAGAATGCCAGCCGGTACTTGAAAAACTGTCAGGGTTGAAGGTGGGTAAAGATTTCGGCCTAGCTTATTCGCCGGAACGCATCAATCCTGGCGATAAAGAGCATCGCTTAGAGAGCATACAGAAAATTGTATCCGCCAGTGACCCCAAAACGCTTGAAATTGTGGCATATGTGTATGGTCAGGTGGTCAAGGCGGGTATTTATCAGGCTGCCAATATCCGTATTGCTGAAACTGCCAAGGTTTTGGAAAACACCCAGCGCGATATCAACATCGCTTTGATGAATGAATTGGCGTTGATTTGCCACCGGGTGGGGATTGATACCCAAGATGTGTTAACAGCTGCTGGTACCAAATGGAACTTTTTGAAATTCACACCGGGCTTGGTCGGTGGTCATTGTATTAGCGTTGACCCTTATTATTTGACCCATAAGGCCGAACAGCTGGGATATATCCCGGAGGTTATTTTGGCAGGCAGGCGTGTCAATAATAGCATGGCGCGTTTTGTCGCAACCGAAGTTATCAAATACCTCACCAAAAATGCTTGGAAAAGCAAGCCGGTGGTCACGATTTTGGGGCTGACTTTCAAAGAAAATGTGCCCGATATCCGCAACAGCAAGGTGGTTGATATCATTCAAGAGTTACAATCCTTTGGAGTTGAGGTGCAGATTGCGGATCCACATGCGGATCCGCAAGCGGTGATGCATGAATATCAGTTTTCCTTAACGCCGCTTAACCACTTAAAACCGGCGCAAGCAGTTATTCTGGCGGTTGCCCATCAATCCTATAAACAACAGGGCTGGCAGCTGATCCAACAATTGTTGGAAAATGGTAAGGGACTAGCTGCAGATGTCAAAGCGGTGCTTGACCGATCCAAACGCCCCATCAGCATCGATCTATGGCGATTATAGAACCCCTCTGGCCTGCTTTAAGTTTAAAAAGAGATGTCGGTGGCTGGTTTGTGCCGTGAAAACTTAGCGCACGGGCAATTCTGTTAATAGGCCGGGTGACGCACAGAGCAGGGCAATAGACAAAAAGGGAAACGATTATTAAGGAAAGTTGATTAAGGAGTGAAAGGGGGTCACAATTTTTGACCGGCCTTTTAAAAAACCCAACTCAATAATACAAGCGGTGGCCGACACTGCCATCCCTACCTGCTGCAATAACTTGGTGGTTGCCTCTATGGTGCCGCCTGTAGCCAATAGATCATCCACGATAATTGCTTTTTTACCTGATTTTAAGGCATTTTGCTGGATTTCCAAGGTATCGGTGCCATATTCTAAAGCATATTCATGACGAACTGTTTTCCCGGGCAATTTGCCCTTTTTCCGGACCATGGCAAAGCCAAGTTTCAAGGTGATCGCTAAGGGTGCAGCGAGTAAAAAGCCGCGTGACTCAATGCCAATTAATAAATCGGCCCGATAGGGTTTAAGTTGTTTGGTTAATTGGTCGACGGCGTATTGCCAGGCTATGGGGGATGCAAGCAAGGGGGATATATCGTAAAACAAAATTCCCGGTTTAGGGAAATCCGGGACACGACCAATATATTGGGTTAAATCCATTCACACAACCGCTGGTAAAAAATGAATTAGCAGTTGTTTAATACATCATGTTTGCGGTAAGATGTCCACCACCATATTTATTCAAACGGGCGATGATGCTGCGGATAGAAAGATGATTCTTTGATGACAGGCCAACCAACTTTCTCCCGTTCGGCCATTTTTGAAATTGACGGGCATAGCCATACCGCCAAACTTTCAGGCCCTTGGACAATAGCGGGTCTTTCCCAAGGTATCCGCCGCCAAATTGACGCAAAAATGGCGGAAGTTTTAAATTTGGAAGACGTCCTTGCTATTGACTGCGCGGGGATAGAACAGATTGATACCGCCGGGGTCTTACTGATCCAAGACTTTCAAAGGAATCTTGAAAAAAAAGGGCAAGCTGTTGTCCTGACTGGGCTTGCAGAAACAAAGAAAAATTTGTTTGCGCAATTGGATAAAATTCAACCCCTTTCTTTAAAACCCGTAATTGCCCGGAAACACAGGCTGCCGCCTTTTATGATTTTAGCCAACCAGGCCGGTTATCAAATATTCAGGCTAGGAAAACAAAGCCTTAGCTTGGTATCATTTTTCGGCTATGTCCTCATTCGGATGGGCGTGATGATCCTCCACCCGTCCCGACTGCGGTGGACTGCTTTAGCCAGCCATCTCGACCGTGCCGGTTTCCAGGCTTTGCCGATTGTCGGCTTATTATCGTTTCTTATCGGTATCGTCCTGTCTTTTCAAGGCGTTGACCAACTAAGCCAATGGGGAGCGGCCATCTTTACCGTTAATTTAGTCGCCCTATCTATGACCCGGGAAATGGGTGTGCTGATTACGGCAATTTTAGTTGCAGGGCGTTCGGGAAGTTCGTTCACGGCCGAAATTGGGGCAATGAAAATCAATGAAGAGATTGATGCCATAAGGACCTTAGGGTTAAACCCAATTGATGTGCTGGTCTTACCCCGCTTGCTGGCACTGGTGATCGTGCTGCCGCTTCTGGCTTTTTTTGCTAATTTTATGGGAATTATGGGTGGGGGGGTAATGCTATGGGTGCTTTTGGGGATCGAACCCGCCCATTATATCCACCTAGTCAGGGATGCTATTTCGCCCACGGGTTTTTGGTTGGGGATCATCAAAGCACCGGTTTTTGCGTTTTTTATTGCCCTGACCAGCTGCTTTCATGGCATGTTGGTTAAGGGCAGTACAGAAGAAGTTGGCAGCAGTACCACCCGTGCGGTTGTCGAAAGTATTTTTTATGTGATTATGTTAGATGCAGTTTTTTCCATTATTTTCTCCATTTTGAAGATTTAGAACAAGGATGATCGGTTGGGTGCTTTGTTAAAAAATAATAACATGGTTGTCATTGATGTCGAAGGGCTTTGCACGGGTTTTGGGGGCCGTTTGATCCATAACCATCTGAATTTACAGGTATATCTTGGGGAAATTATAGGGATCGTTGGGGGATCTGGGTCGGGTAAATCGGTATTGTTGCGTACGTTAATTGGGTTGCAACCGGCAAAGTCCGGCAGCATCAAGATTTTAGGTCAGCCACTTTCTGCATTGCTTAAAAGCCGCGATCGTTTGCCTTGGGGGGTTATGTTCCAAAACGGCGCGTTATTTAGTTCCTTAAATTTATTGGAAAATGTGGAAACCCCCCTACGGGAACATTCAAATCTGCCCAAATCCATGATCCAGGACATTGCTAAATTGAAGTTATTGATGGTAGGATTAAACCCAGAGGATCTGTTGAAATTCCCTTCGGAAATTTCAGGGGGGATGCGGAAGCGGGCGGCTTTAGCCAGAGCATTAGCTTTGGATCCGCCCATCCTGTTTCTTGATGAACCGACGGCAGGTTTGGACCCAATCAGTGCCTCCTTGTTTGACCGATTGATTGTTGATCTGCAAAAAAGCTTAGGACTGACGGTTTTTATGATCACCCATGATTTAGACACGCTGCAGACGGTTTGTGATCGTATTGGGGTGGTGGTTGATCAAAAAATAAAAACCGGTACATTAAACGAAATGCTGAATGATCCCCATCCCTGGATTAAAAGTTATTTTCATGGCGAGAGGGCAAGAATTTTGCGAGAGGGAAGGTAATTTTGGAAATAAGGGCAAGATACATCCTGGTAGGGTTATTTGTCAGCGGTTTTACCCTGGCCTTGCTGGTAGGTTTTTTATGGCTGGCCAGCGGGCAGGGCAATAAAGATAATGCCTATTACGATATTCTGTTTTCGGAAGATGTGACGGGCTTACAAGTGGGTGGGGTCGTGCGTTACCGGGGGGTTGAAGTGGGAAGAGTGGATGATGTCCAACTGGATCCCCAACAAATTGACAAAGTGCGGGTGACAATTAAAATTTTGGCCACCACCCGACTTTATGAAGATGCCACTGCCTCCCTTGAAAGCCAAGGAATAACAGGCATTCCCTATGTCCTGTTGCAAGGGGGTTCCGCCGATAAAAAATTGCTGCGGGTGGCTAGCGTCAAGCCATATCCCGCAATTAATCCAAAGCCCGGGAAATTGCAGGAAGTGTTGCAAGTATTGACCGATGTCAGTTTGGTGGTGGATGACATACGGGTTATTTCCAAACAATTCCGTGAAGTGGTGCCAACTATCATCAACCAGGAAAATGCAGCGCTATTAAGCAATATGGTCGCTGATTTGCAGACATCAGTTGCCAATTTAAAGGAAATATCGAATGGTCTGCGTGAAGCAACTGAAGGCGATTATATAATCCATGCTATGCAATCCCTACAAAGAACCTTGCAATCCTTTGAACAAACCAGTGCGAATTTAAATAATTTATTGACCAATATAACCGAACCGGTACAGACTTTTCTTTCGCCCACCTTGCGGCAAATCAATTCGCTGGTGACCGAGGCAAAAGATTTTATGGTTTTGATGAAAAGGTTTGCGGAAAAATTAGAGCGTGATCCCTCACAACTGATTTTGGGGCCACGCTAAACATGTAATCGGAGATAAAAATGACGAAAATAAAAAAATATATGAGTGTTTTCATCATGGCGCTGATTTTAGACAGTTTCTTAACGGCTTGTTCTATTTTAAAAAAACCGGAACCAGAAAAACAATATTTTTTAACAGTGTTGGCACCGCAATCAAGCAATTTATCTCCTAACCTGCCGATCATGGTGGTTGACCGGCCGACGGCGAATGCCCCGTTCAACACCAATAAAATCCTTGTCATCCAACCGTTCCAAGAGATTGTGCCCTTGCCTGGCGTTAGTTGGTCAGAAGCCATCCCGCAAATGGTGCAACAATTATTGGTTGAGCATTTCCAAACGGGTAAATTAGTTGTTCCTTTAAGCCGGGAAAATGGCGGATTACGGGCAGCTTATGTTTTGCAAACGGAAGTCAGGGATTTTCAGGTGGCTGATTGGCAGGGAAAGCCGACCGTTACGGTTACCCTTCAAGCCAATTACATAGATCTAGAAAGCCGCAAGCTGATTTTTAGCCGTATTTTCAAACAACAAATCCCCATTGCCAACAACGATGTGACAACCGTTATCCAAGGCTTCCAACAGGCGGTAACGTTGATGTTTAAAGATATTTCAGCGGCCGTGCAACAAAGCCAGGGTAGGAAGCTGCTGGTTGCCGAATAAGCATGGGTCAACCTAAGGAACCATGATGTGCGCCAAGAGTGCAACAATGATAAAAAGTTACAAATCGGGAAACTGGCTTAATAACTGGTCGGAGTGACAGGATTTGAACCTGCGGCCCCTACGTCCCGAACGTAGTGCTCTACCAGGCTGAGCTACACTCCGCCGACCACGCGCATTATAAGGACAGGAAGCGGTGTTTGGCAAGATAAAGAATCAAAGGATTAACGAATTTCCCTTTCATGCTTATTGGATTGGTATAATGTAAGGAAAATCAAACAAAATGGGGGAGGAAAGCACAGGGGTTGTTCATTTTTATCCTTCTATCCCGGGACGTTCCAAACAATATCCAATTAAATCATTGAGAATGGTTTTCCAAGCAGATTCCTTGAAAAGACTTAAGGCATTCTGGGCTTTTATAGCATAATCCTTAGCCAAAATAAGGGTATTAGTTAAACATTGATGCTGATGTAACAACTGAATCGCTTTCTGCAAATCTTCTGGTTTTTGCCGATTACCCGTCATCGTCCGCTGCCAAAATTTTTTCTCTGCGGGGCTAGCTTTTTGAATGGCCAAGATCACGGGCATCGTTAGTTTACCCTCCCGGAAATCATCCCCGATGATTTTCCCTAAATGCTTCGAGCGGTCGGGAGAATAATCCAACACGTCATCAATCAATTGGAACAAAATCCCTAAATTTAGCCCATAATGCTGCAAGGCTTTGGTTTCGGCTTCCCCTTTACCAGCGATAACCCCGCCGATTTCACAGGCGGCGGCAAATAGGGCAGCGGTTTTGGATTGGATGACTTCCAGGTACGAGGCTTTGGTTGTTCCTAAATCATGAATATTCAGCAGTTGTAAAACTTCGCCCTCTGCAATCGTTGCGGCAGCCGACGAAAGGATACGCAACACGTCCAGACTGCCGTCTTTGACCATCAATTGGAAAGACCGGCTGAACAGGAAATCCCCAACCAAAACGCTTGCTTGGTTGCCCCATAAACTGTTGGCAGTTGATCGGCCACGACGCAATTTGCTGTCATCTACCACGTCATCATGAAGCAATGTTGCGGTATGGATAAATTCAACACAAGCAGCAAGTGACAAATGGCGTTGTCCTTGATAACCACAAAGATGGCTGCAGGCTAGGGTCAACATAGGGCGTAACCTTTTGCCCCCAGCGCCAATAATGTGCCCCGCTAATTGGGGGATTAAAGCAACCCGGTTTTGCAATTGTTCAATGATCAATTGATTAATCAAGGCCAATTCGGGTTTGAGGAGGTGTTGCAATTTTTCTAACGTATCGGGCTGTTGAGTTGAAGATTGAATGATGGAAGAACTGCCCATTCCTTGTTCCTTATTTTTCTTGACGGATATCATATCTTATCCCAGCATAAAGTGAAAAGCTTCAGGGTCAAGCATCCTGTTGCCGCATTCTTTTGGAAAGATCATCACCAGTTTATGATACCTGAACCCCAACCTTCCGAGAATATGCTTCTCGATGTTAGTGAAAATACATTGTTAGGAGGCCGGGTGCGTTTGTTGCAGCCGAAAACCGGCTACCGTACTGCCATCGATGGGGTGTTGCTGGCGGCTGCGGTTGATAATAAAATGGATGATGTAGTCATTGATGTTGGGGCAGGGGTTGGAACGGCTTCCTTATGTTTGCAGGCCTGCAGGCCTGCAGCTAAAATCATTGGCTTGGAGCTACATCAAGGTTTGGTGGATTTGGCCAATCAAAATGCCCGCTTAAACGGCTGGCACCCGTTTGTCCATTCCATCCAGGGGGATTTGAAAACGCCCCCTGCCTTTTTCCAGGGGTTGCTGGTTGATCAGGTGATGATGAACCCCCCTTATTACCGTTTCAACGAATTGGGGAAAAAAACCGAAAATCTGTTGCGTGGTCAAGCATTGTATGAAGGTGATAGCCAGCTAATCGATTGGCTAGGGTTTGCTTGGCGACATGTCAAAAGCAAAGGGGTCATCACCCTGATCCATGTTGCGCATAGACTGGCTGAAATTTTGGCTTTTTTTCAGGAAAAAACCTGTGCGATAAAGGTTTTCCCGTTATGGCCCAATCAACAAAAATCCGCAAATCGGGTTTTAGTGCAAATCATGAAAGGGGCGAAAACGCCCTTTATCCTTCATTCTGGTTTGGTCTTGCATACAGAAAAAGGCTCCTACACCCTCCAAGCGGATGAGGTTTTAAGACGCGGTCAAAAAATTGATTGGTTATAAAAATAAGCTTTAAAGCGTGATTTTAAGAAAACAAAACTTGATTATCAATGTCTTGCTAACTATTTGATACGTCATCCGTTATTTTAGGTGAAACAAAACTGAAGGAACAATCAATGGCAAAAATTCTTTTTTGGAAATCGCAACCAGCGGAAATTCCCCTGTTGGTATTATCCGGTGTAATTGGCAGAATGGGTCGTTTCCAGCAAGGGTTATCCTATTTGGGATTGCACCATGTCATCGAAAAAGCATTTTGTAATCCGAAAATACCGGCGGTGGCGTTGTTGGTAAATTCCCCCGGCGGGTCACCTGCACAATCAGCGCTAATTGCCCGCGCCATTCGTCAAAGGGCAGAGAAGCATAAAATCCCCGTACTGACTTTTATCGAGGATGTGGCAGCATCCGGTGGTTATTGGTTGGCCTGTGCCGGGGATGAGATTTATGCCGAGGCCTCTTCTTTGATCGGTTCTATTGGGGTGATCAGCGCAGGTTTTGGTTTTACGGAATTGATTGCTAAAATCGGGGTCGAACGCCGTGTTTATACAGCGGGCGAGCGGAAAATGATGCTTGATTCTTTCTCACCAGTTAAAGCGGAAGATGAAGAAAAAATAAAATCCTTGCAACAAAGTATTCATGAAGAATTCAAAACCTATGTCCAAGAGCGGCGTGGCGCAAAAATCCTAGCGGATAAGGCTGGTGTTTTTAACGGTGATATCTGGACGGGCAAACAAGCCCTGGAAAAGGGGCTGATCGATGGCATTGGCTCATTAGAGGAAGTGCTACAACAAAAATTTGGCAAGAAAGCCAAATTTGTCCGCATGGAAGCCAAGAGGGGACTGATCCAACGTTGGGTATCCGGGAATACGGCCAAAACCAATTTAGGTCATGGGTTCATTGAGGCGGTTGAGGAACAATGGTGGTGGAACAGGTTGGGTCTATAGGGTTTTTAAAAAATCCCTGTTTCTACGCCTAGCCCAAACATTTTTGGGTGGCGGCGGCCTGTTATTGAGGTGGGGTTTTGCTGTTGTTCGGCGCCTTCCACCCTTCCGGGTTTTCTAAAAATGCCCGGACAATCTTGCTGTCTTCCCCAACCAGGCGCCCGTCTTTTTCAGCTACGGCCAAAATATCCCACCAGGTTGCTAATTCATGTAGCTGGACATGCAAATTGGCTAGTATGGAGCGGCTTTCAGGAAATATGCCGTAATGGAACACGACGAGTGTATGTTGAATGGTGGCTTCAACCGCTTTGAGGGCTTGGATGAAGTTAACCTTGCTTCTACCATCGGTTGCTAAATCTTCAACCAGCAGACAACGGTTGCCTGGCCTTATGACTCCTTCAATTTGTGATTGGCGACCGAAACCTTTCGGTTGCTTGCGGATATAAGCCATCGGTAACGATAAAGCATCGGCAATCCAGGCGGCGTAAGGAATGCCTGCCGTTTCACCGCCAGCGATGACATCCAGGCTTTCAAGCCCTATTTTTTCTGCAATCAGCTGCACGGCCATTTCGGTGATCTTGCGCCGTGCTCTTGGGAAAGAAATGACTTTGCGGCAATCTACGTAAACTGGGCTCGCGCGTCCAGATGTTAAAATAAAAGGTTGTTGCGGGCGTAAATACACCGCCTCAATCTCCAATAATAAGCGGGCGGTTGTTTGGTTAATATCAAGGATCAAGCTACTAGGTTGCATGAAATTTCTCCGATTTTAAGCAATTATTTACAGGGCAAAGGCTTTTTTGTCCAGATATTATAGGAAAATAAAGGCTTTATGATCTTTACGCCCCTTGTAAGGAATCCGTCAATGACCAGGGTTGAAAAGAAATGGCGGCGGGATCGGATGAGCTTGGTGGATAAAGGGGCTGCGTCGAGGAAAAAATGACTAAAGCCTGCTTCTTTTGAACGTGGGAAAACAGCAATTGCCATACTTGCTGCTGCAAGGGGATACTTAATCCTGCGAGGGGATCTTCCAGTAAAAGCAGTGGTGCATGGCCAATCAAACAGCATGCAATTGCCAGAATTTGCTGTTGGCCGCCCGATAATTGCCAAACTTGGCGCTGCCTATTGACAGCCAAAATGGGTAATTGTGCATAAATTTCCCGAAGGGCTGTTAGATTGCTACCAATTTTTGGAGGTAGGGCCAATTTCAGCGATTGTTCAACCGACAATCCTCGGAATAATTGCTTGGGGCTTGGCAGATAGCGGATGCCCAAACGCGATCTTTGCCAAATGCTTTGATAGATTTGGTGGTCTTTATATAAAACCGTGTTGTTCCAAGTAATCGAACCTTGAGAAGGGGTAGTCAACCCCATGATGGCTTGGAAAAACCAAGAGACGTTGGCGCCAACGGCATGGATAATAGCGGGACGGGTGTACAAAACTGAGGCCAAGGGGGAAAGGGCTGGATCTAACCGCAGATTCTGGATATCTAACCTCATGGGGTTAGCCTCTCAATTGGGGAGATAGCAAAAAATTGTTGGAACAGCTGATCTTGTTGCAAAGCCAGTGGGCTGGGGAGTGGCGCTTGCTGCAAGCGGGACGGGCTTGGTTCACCCAACCATAAAATTTGATCAGCTAGCCCAAACAACCAGGGGATATGGTGATCCGCAATAATGATGATACAATTTTGCTGTTGCTGCTCTTTGAGATAAGTCCGCAAGATTAATTGTTCTGGTTCCGCAAGATTCCCCATGGGTTCATCCAGCAATAGCAAGCGCGGATTAAAAATAGCTGTGCGTAAGATTTCAAGCAGACGGGCTTGGCTGGAATTAAGATGGGTAACCGAAACAGTTTGCCAGGGCCTAAGACCCCATTTATCAAGAAAAGTTAAGGCTTTTGACAGATCACGACTGTCCCGGTTCCTATTATACCAAGGATTAAAGACCGAAGGCCACCGCAAGCTGCCCGGTCCTGATATCCGGTAAGCTAAAGCAATATATTCCAATACATTGATGCCTGCGAGTAGTTGGGTGGATTGGAAATTACGGACAATCCCCGTTTTTATCCTGTGGAGCAAAGGCAAGGCGGCTAAATTTTTGCCGTTCCAGCGAATGTTGCCTTGATACTGATGTTCTGCTCCGCTCAAAATATTAATAAGGGTGGTTTTGCCCGATCCATTGGCCCCAATAATCCCCAATATATCCCCACCTTGCAGGGTAAAAGATAAATGTTCCAGGGCTCGCACCCCTCCGAATCTTTTACCCACATTCTGCAAGGATAAAGAAGGCAAGCTGGCCGTTGGTGGGGCTGAAGCTGCAAGGAGCAAGGGAGGGGTTTTGGGTATCGGCATGGCAGCCTTCCTATTTGCCGCCAATCCGTTCGGTAACAGTAAAATCCCAAGCACCAATAGCAATCCATAAAAACCAAGATGATACTCTTCAAAATCGCGCAACCACTCATTTGCAAAAGATAAAACCAATACCCCGATGACGCTGCCAACACTGCTTTTTTTCCCGCCCAGCACCACGCAAACCAAGCAAAATATCATGCCCGGCAACTGCAATAATTGGGGCGATATCACTTTCACGCTTTGGCTTTGCAAAAGGCCGCCGACCGCTGCAAGGACAGCAGCCGTGGTGAAAGCAATAGCCCGTAAGGAATGATAGGGGACGCCCAAATTCTCTGCCCCCATCCGGTCTTTTTCCAGCCATTGCCAAAGAAAACCTTTCAAGCCGCTTTTTAACCCCCTTGCCACCATTAGGGCTATGCTGACCAGTAGCCATACCAAAACCAGCAAGGGAAACCCATCATCAATCGTCCACTGCAGCAAGGTCAATGAAGGTAAGTTGTATAGGCCATTGGCGCCACCCGTCCAGGATTGCAGGTGAATAGCTAAAAGGTATAGTAATTCGCTAAAAGCGAGGGTTGCCAAGGCAAAGCTGTGGGATGAGAAAGAAGACAGTAGTCGGATTAGCAGGTAAGATAGCGGCACAACAACCAGGCTGATTAATAACAAATGCAGGACTAAATCTGTGGAAAGATACAGGCTGATGAAAGCAGAAAGATAGGAGCCGAGGCCGAAAAAACCCACCTGCGCTAAAGAAAGCATGCCAGCCATCCCATAAGTAAGCTGAAAACTGATGGCTAATAGGGATTGGCAACCGGCAATTATCACGATTAAAAAAAGATAATCTCCCCAGCCGACCATCACCGCAGAAAAAATCAAATATAAGCTGATCAGACCGCTGCCGATCAACGGATAAACCCTGGTGGATTTTTTGGAATTAACCTGCATTACATCCGCTGTCCTTGCTTTTCCTGCAATACTCCGCCTGGACGGCAGACCAAAAGGATAATGAGGGAAGCATAAATAACGATGGGGGTTAAAGGATAGGAAAGCCAAAAAGCCAGGATTGTTTCAAGGAAAGCCAATAAAAAAGCACCCAGCCATAATCCGTACACACGGCCCCAACCGCCGATGATCGTTAGCATATAGGCTTTTAATAGCAAATCGTTGCCTTGCTCAGGTGCCAAGAAAGAGTTTTGGCTGAGGAATATACCGGCAATGGCGGTCAGCAACCCTGCAATTATAAAACTGGCAATAGCGGTGTGCAACGGACGGATGCCAAATATCATGGCGAGATCGGGGTTTTGGGTAACGGCTTGGACCCTCAACCCCAAACGGCTGTAGGACAAGAAATAATAAAGCGCACCAATGATCACGAAAGTGGTAAGGAACAGGATAATAAAATGCAGAGGCAGGATAAACCCGCCAATTGACCAAGATTGGACAAAACTCTCAATATATAAACGTCGGGGGGCAGCGCCCAGCCCTATAACCAAGAGGTTCTGGATCACCATGCCGATCCCGATGCTGCTGAGGAAAATCGCCTCGGGGGGACGGTTCCTGAGGGGAAAATAAAAAACAGCGGCTAAACCCACCAAAGCTAGGGTTGCAAAAACCGCAATCGCTATCACCAGCAACGGCCAAGGAAAATTTTCGGTTGATCCTAGGAAAGCAGCCACCAGGCCTGCCCCCACCAACATTTCGCCATAAGCAAAATTGATGCTGCGGGTGCTGTTTAACAAAAACACAAAAGCAATCCCCGCCAATGTATAAATACAGCCAAGGCTGAGGAAATGAAGGATCAACGTTTGGGTTATGCCCATCCCATGCCCATCCTGCCGAAGTGGAGAAAAAGAAAATACCTTTTATTCATAACGTTTAGCCACTACGGGCAACCGGCTATTCCCGTCATAACAAATAATTAACCCCGAATGCGCCATATTGCCTTGACTGTCTGCCACATAAGGCATGCCGACCCCTTGGAAAGTGGTGGTCGTTAAAAAATGTTGGATTT
>JBGAWJ010000030.1:0-14039 GCA_044227605.1 Alphaproteobacteria bacterium | reverse complement strand
CCGCTTTATCCAACGCCTCCAGGCTTTGGCCAAAGCCAGGTTCGGCATGGATATGCCCAAAGGCGATTGGCTGAATTGGCAGCAACAGCTGATTGAACCTGTTACAGCCCTTAAAATCCCCAGGCCGCATCCTTGCCCTGTTTTAGAACAAAGGCCGCTTAAAATAGCAGCCACCGATATGGAAATATTGCTGCGCAACCCTTATGAATTTTATACAAAACGCATCCTACGGTTAAAACCTTTATTGGGGTTAAGAATGGATCCTCAAGCGCGGACCCGGGGAATTCTTATCCATCATATCCTATATGAATTTAATCGTCTTTATCCCCAACAACTACCTAAAGCGGCAGAAAAACGTTTCTATGAGCTGGCCCAAGATTCTTTTGCCCCCTACTTAAAAAACCCTCAAATATGGGCCTTCTGGTGGTTGCCTTTTCAACCGGTACTGGCATGGCTGTGGCAAACGGAATATGAAAATCGTCCTACGATCAAACAGGTTTTTTGTGAAAGTGAAGGGTCTATCATCCTATCACTTGGCAACCAATCCCTTACCCTTCATGCCCGTGCTGACCGGATTGACTGGCTTAACAATGATCAATTACGGATCATCGATTATAAAACTGGCAAAATCCCTTCAAAAACCCAAATCGTCGAAGGGGATGCCTGCCAATTGCCGATTGAATTATTAATTGCCGAAGCTGGCGCTTTCAAATCGATCCCCGCCAAGAAAGTACAGGAATTAACTTTTTACCAATTAGGCAGCCAATTTAAAAATGACCCGATGATGTCCCTTAATCCCCATGAACTGCAAATCCGGGAAAACCTAACGGTAAAATTACACCAAACCTTAAATTATTATTACAATGTTCCCACTTCAACCTACGAATTCCCCGTTAACCAAGTTGATTCTGCCTTATTATTACCTTATCAGCATTTAGCCAGGTTCGATAGCTGGAATGCCGGATCCCAAGGATTAGGTGCCGATAGTGATGAATAACAGGGAACAATCGTTGCACCCAAAAGCCTTCCATGATCAGCGGCAAGCCTCTGACCCGCAGGCGTCCGCCTGGGGGTCCGCCTCGGCAGGCACGGGCAAAACAAAAGTGTTAACAGATCGGGTTTTAAGGCTGTTGCTAGACGGCACCAAAGTTTCAACCATCCTTTGTTTGACTTACACCAAAGCGGCCGCCTCCGAAATGGTCAACCGTATATTGGAACGGATGCTGGCATGGGTGGTGAACGGCCAGGAATTTTTGGAAAAAGATTTAACACAACTTTTGGGGGTGGCCCCTGCCAAAGCCGATATTGTCAGGGCCCGGCAGCTTTTTTTCCAAGTTCTTGATGATCCCATTGGCTTGCAAGCCTCCACCATGCATTCTTTTTGCCAAAGCTTGTTAGAAAGATTCCCACTGGAAGCAGGTATTTCCCCAGGTTTTCAGGTGATGGAGGAAGCAGAGGCAAAAATTCTCGTGAAACAAGCCCTTGAAGATACGCTGCAGGAAATCCGCGAGACGGCGCGGCCAGATTTACAGCAAGCCCTTCATCAGGTAACTAGCCAATATAGCTGGTCCGCTTTTATCGACATGATGGGTATGCTGCGGCAAAACAATCGCTTTTTCTATCAATTGTTGGATGAGCATCAGAATGTTGAAAATGTCGTTAACATCCTCAAGCAACAAGAAGGCATAGAAAATTTGGGGGATAGCGAATCCATCCGCCAAGAATTTTATCAAAAAACCAAGGATCGCCTAAAAAAGCAGGGGATCAAAAGCGATTTTTTAATTTCTAAAACAACATTTGGTAAAACAGTTGAAAAGATCCAGGAATGGGTGGCGCGTGCAAGCAGTGCCACCCATAAAATTCAACAATATATAGCGATTTTCTTAACCAAAGAAGAAACACCCCGGAAAGAACTGGAAAAAATAGCCGCCAATTCCGCAGAGGGCGCATTCATCCATGGCGAAATCCAAGCATGCGCCCAATATCTATCCGTTGTCAGGGCAGAACAATGGATTGGTACAATCCGTAATTTGCTGGTGATTTATCAACATTTTGATACCCATTATCAATTAATCAAAAGACGGAATCTAAGCCTGGATTATCAAGATTTGGTCCGTTTGGTCAGCCGTTTTCTGCTGTCCACGGAAAATGTTTCCTGGGTTTTATACAAACTGGACAATCATATCAACCATGTTTTACTGGATGAGGCCCAAGATTCAAACAGTGAACAATGGCAAATGATTGAAACCTTGGTTCAGGAATTTTTTGCCGGGCGTGGGCAACGCCAAGATAACCGGACGGTTTTTGCGGTGGGTGACGTGAAACAATCCATCTATGGTTTTTTGCAGGCAGAACCAGCTGAATTTTTAAAAGCCAACCACCGCTTTCACCAATATACGCAACAGGCTGCAAAAAAATGGCGAAATGTGGATTTGGACATATCTTTCCGTTCGACCAAAGCCATCCTAGAGGTTGTGGATGCCGTTTTCACCCAACCCCAATCTTTTATGCAACAGCAGGGATTTAAGATCCATCATATCCCGAATCGGCAAGAAGCCGGGGGAACCGTTGAATTATGGCCCATGATTCAATCTAAAAATCTCCCGAACGGTGCGGAAAATGCCGACATCATCTTGGCACAAGCCATCGCCCGCCGGATTAAGAAAATGCTTTCAGGCGAGATACTGGCATCCCAAGGTCGCCCCATCCAAGCACGCGATATCATGATTTTGGTACAAAGGCGCAAACCTTTAACCAGCATTTTATTAAATGCCCTGCGCCAACAAGCAATTCCCGTGGCAGGTGTTGATCGATTAGCTTTGAAAGAAAATATGGGGATTAATGATTTGGTGGCTATCGGAAAATTTTGTCTGCTGCCGCAAGATGATTTCAATTTGGCGATTGTATTAAAGGGGCCTTTGGGCCGCCTCACTGAGGAGGATTTGCTTGATTTATGTTATGGCCGAACCTCCTCGCTCTGGCAGAACCTGAAACAGAAAAAACGGGATCACCCCCCCTATCAGCCTATCCATGAAATGTTGCTAAGCCTGCTGAATACCGTTGATTATCAACGCCCCTACCATTTTTATATACATGTTCTAGACCGTTTGGGCATCCGTTCAAAACTTCTGGCCGAACTAGGAACAGATATTCATGAGGCGATTGATGAATTTTTGCATGTAGCGCTTAATTTTGAAGAGCAAGGCGTGGGTAGTTTGCAAGAATTTATTGACCATTTAGAGGAAAGTGATGCCGAGATTAAACGCGATCTTGAACAACCTATCTTGGATCACGTCCGCTTAATGACCATTCATGGGGCGAAAGGCTTGCAGGCGCCTATCGTTTTTCTGGCCCAAACCTTATTTGTTAATAACCTTTCAAGCCAAATTTTTTGGGATGATCAGAAGCCTTGCCCCCTTCCTATTATGGTATCCGGTAAAGTCCAGAATACGGAATGGCAAAATAGGGTGCGGGAAAAAATGGATGCAAAGATACTTGAGGAACAAGAACGTTTATTATATGTGGCCATGACCAGGGCTGAAGACAGGCTATATATTGGCGGCTCGATGACCACAACAAAATCAAGAAAAAATTGGCATGATTTTATCCGCAGCGGCATGGAGAAAATAGCAAGTTCATTTGACTTAAGCCAAGCGGATGCAGATTGGCCAGCATCCGCTTTAGGGTTAAGGATTGATTGCCCGCAAACTATCCCTTTACTTGCGAAGGCGCCCCCTGCGCCAGTTTTGACAAATTCCTTGCCGGTTTGGTGGAAAAAACCGATGGTGGAAAGAAACAGCCCGGTTGCCACTATGCTGCCCAGTGGCGAACAGCAAAGCCATTTGATTAGCCCCTTATCTGAGGACGGCGAACAATCGGTTTATTTAAGGGGACAGATTATCCACCAATTACTGCAAATAGCCGAACAGCAGTCACCAGCCGATTTCCAAGAGACGGCCAAACAGTTTCTGGCACGGGCGGTTTTTGCCCTTTCCATCAACCAACAACAGGAAATATTACATCACATTCATCACTTACTCGGCAGTCCTTTATGGCAATCGTTACGTATAGCCGAGAATTTATATGAAGCACCGATTCAAGGCTTCATCCCTAAAAAATCAGGGGAAAGGGTCCATATCACCGGACGCATTGACCGGTTGGCTATCTTTGATAAAGAAATATGGATTATGGATTATAAGACCCATCATGCCCTGCCCCCCTCAATTGCCGATGTTCCACCTGAATATTTCCGGCAGATGGCCATTTATCGATCATTGATTAGCCAAATATACCCCCCCCCAACCTACCAGCCTGGCCAAATTCGCTGTTTTTTGCTGTGGACAGCAAAACCCTTGCTGATGGAGCTGGAAAATGATCTACTGAATGCTTACATCACCCATTGAATATATTATTGAACGACAAACGATCAAAAGGTGCCTTATGTCAACTATCAGAACAACCGATTATAATTTTCAGAAAGATGTTTTACAGTCCAGCAAACCCGTACTCGTAGATTTTTTTGCAGATTGGTGCAGCCCTTGCAAGGTCATTGCCCCTGCGCTTGAAGAAATTGCGGTTCAGTTAAAAGAAAAATTGACCATCGCCAAGATCAATATCGATGACAATCCCAACACCCCACAAAATTATGGGGTGCGTGGTATACCAACCTTAATGCTGTTCAAAAATGGCCAAGTGGCCGCGACAAAAGTGGGGGCCATGCAGAAAACAAAGTTACTGGAATGGATTGAATCCGTCCTCTAGCTTGACCGAAACTATGGATTTTTCTTAAATCCATTCAATATCAAATTTTTATACATTTGAAGATGTTAGAGATGAATATTTCAAGCAATCCTTTGAAATCACCCCTAGGGATTAAATTTTTATGGGATATTCATTTTTAGCCCTGGTCATATGGCCATGGGCGGTCACTGACAAAGCAAGATGTCGTCATACGCATTATTGAAAACGATATATCACAACCGATGGGATACTAATTTTCCGAACATGCGGC
The DNA here is from genome assembly GCA_044227605.1 of Alphaproteobacteria bacterium. Classification (GTDB taxonomy): domain Bacteria; phylum Pseudomonadota; class Alphaproteobacteria; order JAEUKQ01; family JAEUKQ01; genus JAEUKQ01. Next base: position 9,028 of record JBGAWJ010000030.1, on the reverse strand, counting down.
CATGTATCTCCTTAAACGCGATGATCCTGAGTTTGCTTGTTTTCTTGCTACAGTAAGAAAAAGCCAGGCAGAAAAAACGTTGATTCGCTTTCGTTTTCATGTTTATGGCCAATTCTTAATATTCGTTGGGACTGGCCATCCCCAAACACCAATTAAAAACCCCTGCTGGCATAGCCAAAACAGGGGTTTTGAGAAGATATCTCTAAAAACAATTACTTGCTTTCAGAAAAATTACTTCTTTTTGCCACCGGCTGGTGCGCTCGGCTTTGAAGTCGGAGCTGGCTTACCGGCTGGCTTTTGATTCTTATTCATTTTCTTTATCCTTTTATAAAATCGCCCCACAATGGTGCGATAAGTTCAATGTATCCTACCCTGCTATTGAATAAAACGGCAAATTATCGGGATATTCATCAAAACTGATAAATAATTCGATAATTATTTCTTGCTTTATTCCGGCATATACATTATAATCACTCATTCGTTATCCCGCAGAATCTCTCCCGCCAAATACAAAGAACCACAGATCAAAACCCTTGCAGGCTGTTGCTCACTCGCAATAATGTTTTGAAGAGCGGTTTTTTCATTTTTTTCTGCCTTAATATTTGTAGATAATTTTCGGGTCATTTCCACAATATGTTGTGGGTCGAAAGCGGAATGATCAGAACCCGCAATCGGAATCACTTTGACCGCAGATACTTTCCCCTCAAAATAACCTAGGAATTCCAAAGGTTGCTTGGTGGTAATCATGCCGAAAATAAGATAGGTCGGCTTCAATGGCTGTTGCTGCAACCAATCAAGCAAAATTGCAGCACCCCCCTGATTATGGGCGCCATCCAGCCATAATTCCCACAAAGGCGGCAACATTTTACTTAAGGGACCTTTTGTCAAACGCTGTAATCTCGCTGGCCAATCCGCTGTTCTCAAGCCCCGCGCTATATCCGAATCATCTAAGCGGAACTTTTTTAAATATTTTAAAGCCGCAATCACGGTTCCTGCATTTAACACTTGGTGTGATCCGGGTAAAATAGGTTTAGGGAAAATCTTTGCCTGGCCCTTTTCTTTGAAAAGGAAATCTTCTGCCCGCTCTTCAACCTTCCATTCCACCCCATAGCGACTGAGCGGGGCAGATAAGCTTGCAGCTTTTTTGATAAATACTTGCATGGCTTCAAAGGGCTGGGGCCCAATCACCGCAGGCACGCGATATTTCATAATGCCCGCTTTTTCTGCCGCAATATCAGCCAAACTATTGCCTAAATATTGCATGTGATCAAAAGAAATCGGGGTTAAAATTGTTACCAAAGGTTCGGCAATCACATTGGTGGCATCTAACCTGCCGCCAAGACCCGTTTCCAGCAAAACAATATCAGCGGGCACCCTTGAAAAAGCCAAAAAGGCGGCAGCCGTGGTAATTTCAAAAAAAGTAACCGGCTCCCCCCCGTTGTTTTTTTCACATTCATCGAGTAAGGCCGTTAAGGTTTCTTCATCAATTAAACGCCCTGCCACCCGAATACGCTCATGGAAATGAACCAAATGGGGCGAAATATAAGCGTGGACTCGGTAACCGGCTGCTTCAAAAATGGCCCGCAAATAAGCAACACTTGATCCTTTGCCATTGGTACCTGCCACATGGATGACCGGCGGCAGTTTTTGATGGGGGTTATGTAGCTTTGCCAGTAAATGTTGGATACGCCCCAAAGAAAGGTCGATCATTTTCGGGTGTAAATGTTTGAGCCTTTCGAGAATTTGGCCGCTGGGCCCTGTCTGTTGATTTTTTATTTTCATCAGGCAAAAGCCTCCTAAAAAATAAATTCACCAAATTTTTCATAGGGGGCCAATGCTTATCCCCTGCTATCCTCTTGCTAATTTCTTAGCTCGCGGATTTAAATGTTGCAAAATGGCTGCCAAGGTAGCGGGAATATCTTGGCGATGCACGACCAAATCAACCATCCCATGCTCTTGTAAATATTCAGCCCGCTGAAATCCTTCCGGCAACTTCTCACGGATAGTTTCTTCAATCACCCGTGCGCCAGCAAAACCGATAATAGCACCCGGTTCAGCCAATGTAATGTCACCCAGCATAGCAAAAGAAGCGCTAACCCCGCCAGTGGTTGGATCCGTCAGTAAGACTAAATAAGGCAACCCGGCTTTTTTAACACGCTCCACCGCAATGGTTGAGCGGGGCATTTGCATAAGGGATAATATGCCTTCTTGCATGCGCGCCCCCCCGGAAGCGGGAATGGCCAATAAAGCAGCTTTACTAGCGATAGCAGCTTCTGCAGCGGCCAACAATCCCTCACCCACCGCTATTCCCATCGAACCGCCCATAAAAGCAAAGTTAAAAATAGCCACCACCAACGGATGGCCTTGGACTTCACCTTCCGCAACCACCAAGGCATCGTTTTCACCACTTTTATTTTGGTATTCCTTTAACCGGTCCACATATTTTTTCTGATCACGGAATTTCAAGGGATCAATTTCAAACTTAGGCAATTCCCTTCTGGTATATTTGCCGTGATCAAATAATTTTTCCAGACGTGTTTTATAGCTCAGGCGCAAATGGTGCTGACAAGTTGGGCACACAAATAGATTTGCATGTAAATCCCTGTGGAAAATCATTTGTTTACAACCGGGACATTTTTCCCAAAGATTATCCGGTGTTTCGGTTTTCCTTAAGGATTGAATTTTAGGGCGTACAAAATTTGTCAGCCAGCTCATGCGATCATCTCCCAACACAAAAACAATATCGTTTCTCTTTACTTTAGCGCCTGTTGCAAACAATCGCAACAGTTGGTAAATTAATAATGCAATAAATTCGTTGGCATTATCTTTCCTTTACTATTACAAACGTTTTACGAGTACCGAAATATTATGCCGCTGTACAATAAATTCTTTTAGAATGTTTTTACAACAGGCCTCTATAACCTCTTGATCAGAAGCCAATCAACGCCGGACAGTATTTATAATGCCACTTTTCCCAAGCATCAAACCCCGCCTTAAACGGCAATTAAAACCCTTCGTTCAGCGCCTTGCTTCAGCGGGCGCCACCCCCAACCAGGTGATGTGGGTTAATTTTATCTTATGTGCCACCGGTGGCGGGGCCGTGTTACTCGGATCCTTTTCCCCTTATTTTTTATTGGCCATCCCCGTCGTCTTATTGCTTCGAACCATGTTAAATGCAACCGACGGCATGCTAACAAGGGAATATAAGCATCAAACAAGGCTGGGGGCAACCTTGACCGAATTGGGCGATGTTTTTTCCGATGTGATGTTGTATTTGCCTTTTGCACTTATTCCTGGGATTCATGCCTGGCTCATGGTGGTTTTGGTCATTTTAATTGTTATTGCGGAATTATCCACCATCATGGCCCATATTGCCAGGGTGGCCAAACCTTATGACGGGCCGATGGGGAAAAGCGACCGTGCAGCCATTTTCTTCATTTTATCGCTGCTCATCGGCTGGGGGGTGGCACCTGGCTTATGGACGAATATTGTACTGGGTATCACCGGTATTTTACTCATCATTGCCATGTATTGGCATTTATCACAGGCCCTATTAAAAGCTAGAAGAAGATTTAAGCGGTGAAAGGCCTAGGATGGTTTGATAGACCATAGCAGCGCCTAACGCCTGCCAAACAGTTTTTCCATGTCTTCGCGTTTCAATTCAATATAAGTCGGACGCCCGTGATTACATTGGCTGCTATTGGGGGTTTGCTCCATCTGGCGCAACAGCGCATCCATTTCATGGAGACTAAGCGTGCGGCCAGCCCGAATGCTGCTATGGCAAGCCAACGTGCCGCAAATTTCATTTAAATGGTTTTGGATAATCCAACTTTCACCATTTTCAAATATCTGTTCTGCTAAATCAAGGATGGTTTGGGTAATATCTTCCCTCCCCAATAGGGCTGGAATTTCCCGCACCAATACCGCATCCACTCCAAAAGGCTCAATTGTCAACCCCAATTTGGATAATTCTTCTGCCTTTTCAATAAATATAGCAGCCCTTCCTTGAGGCAAATTGACAACTTCCGGGATCAACAAAGCCTGCCTTTTCACCCCTTCCGCTTCCAGCCCATTTTTCATTTTTTCATAAATCAGCCGTTCATGGGCAGCATGTTGATCGACAATCACCACTTTTTCCTGGGTCTGCGCCACAATATACGTGCGGTGGATTTGGGCAACTGCCCGCCCCAGAAAATATTCGGGTTCAACGGAACGAAGCGCAGAAGCCCCCGGTGCGGAGGCAGGGCTATTGTCCTGAGGGGGATAGAACGTATTATCTTGCGTTGAAAAAGAAGCACGGCTTGCATTCCAAGGGAATTGCTGGGCTGGCGCTTTCTCGGCAAAAGCCAAACCCGGATTTTGCACAGCCGCATTTGGCTTAAAATAATCAATGGCTTGTTGGCCAATGGTGTTCGCGGTTTTAACATCATTCTGCATAAGGCGTGATCTAAGCGATGAGATGATCAAGGAGCGCACGCGGTCTGCTTGACGAAACCGCACTTCTGTTTTAGCGGGATGGACATTCACATCCAATTGATCGGACGGCATTTCCAAATATAAGATAGTCGCCGGATAGCGGTCATGGGGCAAAACATCTTGGTACGCAACGCGGATAGCGGCCTGAAGTTGGCGGTCACGGACAGGGCGGTTGTTCACAAAGAAATATTGTTCTTGGCTGTTCGAGCGGTGATAAGTGGGCAATCCAATGAAACCCCATAATTTCAGTTCCTCGCGCTGCGCTTCAACCGTCAGGCTATTGGAGATAAATTCTTGCCCAATGACTTGCAAGACACGGGGTTGGTATAAATCCGTCCCCAACAGATTGTCCTGAATTTTGGCATAGCGTAAGAGGGTGCGTTCCCGGTGCTGGACAGTAAACCCGATTTTGGGGGTAATCAACGCCAACCGGTTGACGATATCAATAATATGGGCCAATTCCGTGGCATCTGATTTTAAAAATTTCAATCGGGCGGGGGTTGCAAAAAATATATCCCCTACCTCCACCATCGTGCCGGGATTTAAGGAGGCTGGATGCACCGCAGATTTTTTACCGCCATGCACTTCGATTTGCCAGGCCGCTTCAGCACCTGCCATACGGCTCGCAATGGTTAATTTGGCGATAGCCCCGATGGATGGCAAAGCTTCGCCCCGAAAACCTAAAGTTGCGACATCACTTAAATCATCCCCGGGTAATTTTGAGGTGGCATGCCGTTCAATTGCCAATGCCAGGTCTTGAGGCGAAATACCGCAGCCATTATCGTTGACAACAATTTTGGTTTTGCCCGCATTCTCAAGCATGATGGATATTTGCGAAGCTCCGGCATCAATTGCATTTTCCAAAAGCTCTTTAACCACCGACGCTGGCCGTTCAATCACTTCACCAGCGGCGATCACATTAATCATATGTTCGGGAAGAACGCGAATAGCCATATAAAATTCCTATAATAAATGACGGGGTATAAACCCTTTTACGGGAAAGAAGATTGTTTTATCCAAAATAGCCATTATAAATATAGAAAGGATTCTTTCACGTCACAAGACAGGAATATGATATTCTTCATCACCCTGTCATTATCCATGATTTTTAAGATAGGAGCCCTTGAGGACCAATGAGGCTTCCTGATACATAGAAAGAACTGGTTGCTTAATAAGATGGAACACGGCCTATATATTTTGCTGTCCTATGGAATTACCATAACCGTTTTATTCCTGACAACGGTCGTGGTTGTTTGGCGTTTTTTATATCATCAAAAACAGATGAAAAATATCCGCAAGCAAAAACGTACCACCACCCCGTCATTGGAACATCGTCCCCATGAACCCTAAAAGATACCGTTTATATTTATGTTTAATTATTTTAGGATTGGCCGTTGCTGCCACGGCTTTGTTAATCTATGTCATTAACCAAAATTCAGCATTTTTTTATACCCCCAGTGATTTACAACAGCCCAAATCCCCCCTTGCCGATGGGCAAAAATTACGGGTTGGCGGCTTGGTAAAACCTGGCAGTTTCCACCTGTCACCGGACGGCCGCATTGATTATTTTATCATTACCGATCTTCAGGCTGAAATTGTGGCGCTGACCAAAAACTACACCGGGGATTGGCCCGCCCTATTTAAACAAGGGAAAGGGGTGGTAATTGAAGGAATATGGCGGCAAGACGGCACGGTTGAAACCACCCTGATCCTTGCCAAACATGATGAAAATTATGTTCCCCGCTCCGTTCAAAAAACCCTGGACTTAAACAGCCAATTGCCTCATGGGGAACAATAAAGATGGTGGCAGAAATTGGCCTTTTCCTTCTGATCCTAGCTTTCTGCCTAAGCCTGATCCAAGCATCGGGAATGTGGGGCAAGCCAGCAGCATGGCGTTCTTTTGCCTATAGCATTATTCCTGTTGTCACTAAATTACAGTTTCTATTTTTACTTTTTTCTTTCCTATGTTTGATCTATGTCCATGCCACTTCTGATTTCTCGGTGCTCAATGTGGCGGATAATTCTTCCTCAAAACAACCCCTGTTTTTCCGCATTAGCGGCGCTTGGGGTAATCATGAAGGTTCCATGATGTTATGGGTGGTGTTGTTTTCTTTTTTCAGTTTTTGCCTGTCTTGGAAAATGGTCAGACTCCCCCTTGGTTTCCGTATTACCGTATTGAGTTGCCAAGGATTGATGGCAACGCTTTTTCTGGCCTTTATCCTTTTTTCTTCGAACCCTTTTGAACGCCTATGGCCAGCACCCTTACAGGGGGCGGAGCTTAATCCCCTGCTGCAAGATGCGGCTTTAGCACTGCACCCCCCTACCCTTTACATGGGATATGTGGGTTTTTCAGTGGCGTTTTCTTTTGCTATTGCTGGCATGCTGCGGCGGAAAATTGACCAAGAATGGGCTGGTTGGCTAATGCCCTGGGTTCTTATTTCCTGGATTTTCTTAACCTTGGGGATTGGCGCTGGCAGCCATTGGGCGTATTACGAATTGGGATGGGGCGGCTGGTGGTTTTGGGATGCTGTTGAAAATGCCTCCCTCTTGCCCTGGCTTGCCGGAACTGCTTTATTGCATTCCCTGCATGTTTTAGAAAAACGCGATGGTTTTAAAAGCTGGACGATATTGCTGGCAATTATTTGTTTTTCCTTATGTCTGCTCGGAACGTTTTTGGTGCGCTCAGGCTTGGTCATTTCCGTCCATAGTTTTGCAACCGACCCTAGCCGAGGCATTTTCATTTTGGCCATATTATTCCTAACCATTGGCAGCGCCTTGTGGTTATATGCGCGCCGTGGGATGGTTTTTGAAGGATCTATCCATTTTCGCAAGGCCAGTCGGGAAGCGGGGATTTTGCTGAATAACTTGTTATTATTGACGGCAATGGCCACGGTCTTAATCGGCACCTTATATCCGGTTATTTTGGAAGCGATTGGGGCGCGCAGCTTAGCCGTCGGCCCACCTTATTATAACCAAACTTTTGTGCCTATATTCTTACTGTTATTAATTTTGATGGGCTTTGCCCCTTTCTTACCTTGGAAAGGTGGCAATTGGCTGCCTGTGTTAAAACGGCTATTCGTTGCTTTATTGCTCACGATACCCACGATCATGCTGATTTTTTGGTGGCTGGGCGGCAATTGGGTGAACATCATCAGCTTAGGATGCGGGATTTGGGTTATCACCTCAACCTTATCTTGGTTTATCAAGCGGCTGCGCGGAAGTAACCCTGGTTTTTTCCTATCTCGTTTCCGTCATATCCCTTTATCAGATTATGCTATGTTATTGGGACATCTGGGGTTAGGGATATTGGCGGCTAGTATTGCGGGGAACATGGCCTGGAAAATGGAAGTGGTGCAGGTGCTGGCACGCGGCGAACAAATGGCAATAGGCCCGTACCACATCATTTTACAAGAAACCCGCTTATTTCAAGGCACAAATTTTCGCGGCGAACGAATCCAGTTGGATATATTAGAAAACGGTCGCACAATCGCCTCACTTTACCCCGAAAAAAGATATTTTCCGGTTAAAGAAATGGTGACTTCGGAAGCGGCCATTTTGTCGCGCGGCTGGCATGATTTATATGCAGCGATTGCCCAAGAAAATTATCCGCAAGGAAAAGCGCGGATATGGATTTATATCAATCCGTTAATCGAAACTGTGTGGGGGGGGATTGGATTAATGATCAGCGGGGGAATTATTGGTTTGATTGCCGCTATCCGAAAAAAAAGGCGTTTTTTCAACCACCCTACCCAGCTATCATGAACAATATAAATCCTTCCTTTCCTACACCATCTTCTGAGAAACTTCGATATGAAAATATTAAGGAAAAAATAAGGCAGAATGGCCTCAAGAAATAACCGAAGATACGAAGTTGATAAAAAAGCTGACAAACTATTTCAAGATATAATCGCCTAATTTAGATTCCTTTTGTTGAGCTATAGGGGATATTTTTTTACTAGATTTATGGGTGTATATGGGTGTATATTTGGGTCAATGGAGCTAATATGCTGAAAACCGATACAATCCAAATTACCCCCGAATTATTAGGACTTATTTCTGAAATCGATGAATTTAAAGGGGCTTGGCGCGCTCTTGGCACTTTAGCACCAGAGCGCTTAAGTGCTTTACGGCACGTGGCCACGATTGAAAGCATTGGTTCTTCAACCCGTATTGAAGGCAGTCAGTTATCTGATCGTGAGGTAGGACGTTTATTAGGTAAAATAGAGATAAAATACTTTGCCTCACGGGATGAACAAGAGGTGGCTGGTTATGCGGGGGTAATGGAAACCATCTTTCAGGTCTGGGAAGATATAAAAATCACAGAAAACTATGTTAAACAACTTCATCGCGATCTTTTACGTTATAGCGAAAAAGACAGTTGGCATCGGGGTAATTATAAAAAAACACCAAATAATGTTGTTGCTCTTGATGAAAATGGTCAACATATGGGGGTGGTTTTCGAAACTGCAACACCTTTTGATACACCTCGCTTAATGGCAGAATTGGTTGGTTGGCTTAATGAAACTCTAGTAAATAAAAAATTAAACCCCCT
>JBGAWJ010000002.1:0-56496 GCA_044227605.1 Alphaproteobacteria bacterium | reverse complement strand
AGCCGCAAAATATATTGCAGTAGGTATTGCAACTTTAGCCCTTTGGGGGGTAGGTATCGGCTTGGGTAATTTGTTTGCCAGCTATTTGTCGGGTGCCTTACGTAATCCAGCTGCTGCCCCGAAAGTTTTCGGTGCCTTGCTGATCAGCTTTGCCTTAACCGAAGCAGTCGCATTGTTTGCTTTGCTCATTGCCTTGTTATTGCTTTTCGCTGTTTAAGGTTTTTGGCTATTCAATGGAACATGGCCAACCTTTGTTAAGGGTTGTTCCCACCTTCAGGGATCAGTCCCTTTTGACAGCTGGTTGGCCTTTACAAGGGATGTGATCGAATGCCACAGCTCGTTGTCGCTGATTTTTTGCCACAGATATTTTGGCTTTTTATTATTTTTGCACTCTTCTATCTGCTGATGTCACGCTTAACCTTACCTAAAGTTTCGGCAACGTTAGATAAAAGACAGAAATTAATCCAAGACCAGTTGGACGCCGCTCAATCTATGCGGACAGACGCGGAAAAAATGCAAAAACATTATCAGCAGTTGATTGCCCAAGCACGGCAAAAAGCCCATGAGCAATTGCAGCAAACCGCCTTATCGCTAAAGAAAGAATTAGGGGAACGGGAACAAGTTATTAACCGTCAATTAAGCAAAACAATTCAAGATGCGGAAGCCCGGATTGCAAATTTACGAACGCGTTTGCATGGGGATATTGCCGTACTAGTGCCGGAGACAGTTAAAGAAATTTTGCAGCGGTTAGCTGATTTGCCCGTTAGTGATCAAGAAATTGCTGCCCATTATAAACGCGTGAAGGGATAATATGATGGAAATTTTTTCTGATCCAACCCTTTGGGTCGGCGTTTCTTTTCTTCTGTTTGTTTCCTTGCTTGGCAAACGCTTATACAAAATGATCGGCGCCATGTTGGATCAACGGATTGCCAAAATTACATCCAATATAGCAGAATCCAAAGAATTGCGTATGCAGGCAGAAAAAATCTTGAAAGAATACCAAGAAAAATTTGGCCAAGCAGAGCAGGAAGCACGCGAATTGCTGTTACAGGCGCAAACCGAGGCAACGTTGCTTCAGGAACAATCTTTGAAGAATTTAGAACTGACCTTAGAACGGCGAGGGCAAGACGCTCTGTCCAAAATTGAGCAAAGCCAGCAACAGTTACTGCAAGAAATGCAAGCGGAAATTGGTGCTTTAGCCACCCAAATCATCAGGTCTTTGTTGCTTGAAAAAAATAATAAAGAACTGTCCGCGGTCTTTTTTGAACGGTCTTTAAAAGAGGTTAAAGCCAAAATCAACATGGCCTAACCCTTTGTTTCCTGCGACCCGTTCTTCCCCCTTTTTTTATTATATAGAATTTTCCGGGGGCAGCCATCTTTTGCAATAATAATAGAGAAGCCGGCGCTTCATTTTGGAGGGGATAAGATGACTCGCCATCAGGGCCACTTGATTTCCAAATCCATAAGTATATTGATCGCGTTTGCCCAATTTTTGCATCGCCGTTTGCGCGATGACTTGGGGATCCACGGCCCGTTTTAATAACTTCCGAGGCATGTTAGCTTTAGCGATGAAGGCCGTTTCAACTAATCCCGGACATAAAGACAACAGATCAATCGGTTGTCGGCACAGTTCCTGCTGCAAGCCCAAAACTAACGCATGTAAATAACTTTTGCTGGCCGCATACGCTGAAAAATAAGGCATAGGCAGGAAGGCCGCCATACTGGCCACGCAAATGACCCCTGCCCGCTTCCTCCCTGCCGTTGCCCGTTCAATCATACCCGGCAACAATGCATGTAATAGTTGCGTGGCCGCCAGCACATTGACTTGCAGTATATCCATTGTTTCCTTCGGGGAAGTCGCCAAAAAATGATTAAAGTGCCCCAAGCCCGCATTATTGATGAACAAGTCAATTTTCTTCTCGTCCGCCAACACAGCCAATTGGTTGACATCTTCTTGCTTGGTTAAATCTGCTATCTTTATATGTATGTTGTTGGATGCCGGTGATTTGATTTCCCCAGCCAGTTTTTGCAAGGCTTGTAAGTTACGGCCTGTGATCAACATACTTTCCATGAAAGGCGCCAACAGACGGGCAAAAGCGGAACCAATCCCGCCGCTTGCACCGGTAATTAAAACAGAGCGATACCGTTTCATCATTTATTTTCCCATACCAAAATAACAACAACATGTTATATAAGTTCCTAATATGAGTGACAGCCATTTCTAGCGCAAGAGGGGATCCCATGCAAAAGATGCCAACAATCAAGGAATTGCCAGCGATTACAGGCAAGAAAATTCTGGTGCGTACCGATTTTAATGTGCCTTTAAGCAATGGCCAAGTGACCGACACCACCCGAATCACCCGGGCATGCGCTACGTTAAAACAATTGGCTGATCAAAAAGCCAAAGTCATTATCCTATCCCATTTAGGGCGGCCAGATGGCAAGGTAACCCCTGCTTATTCCTTGCGGCAGGTTTTACCCGCACTCGAAAAAGCTTTGGCAGGTTACAAAGTTTTTTTTGCCGAAGATTGTGTTGCGAGCATCGCCCAAGATAAAATACGCCAGTTGCAGCAGGGTCAAATTTTATTGCTTGAAAATGTAAGATTCCATGCAGGTGAGGAACAAAATGATTCCGTTTTTGCCCAAAAACTTTCCCAAGGGGGCGATTTTTACGTGAACGATGCTTTCTCCTGTTCCCACCGGGCGCATGCCTCCATTGATAAAATCACCCACTTCCTGCCGTCTTTTGCCGGTTTGTTAATGGCTGAGGAAGTAGCGGCTTTAGACCATATCCTGTCTACCCCTAAACGCCCGCTCACAGCCATTGTCGGGGGGGCTAAAATATCAACCAAATTGGATTTACTACAAAACTTATTATCAAAAGTTGATCATTTGGTAATTGGCGGGGCGATGGCCAACACCTTCCTGCAGGCACAAGGATGCCAGGTGGGTAAGTCTTTAACAGAAGCCAATATGCTGGCAACCGCCGCCCACATCACCGAACTTGCCAAGAAATCGAAAAAATCACTGATATTGCCTGTAGATGCCGTGGTGGCAGAAGCGTTGCAAGCGAATGTGGTCACTCGCACGGTCACATTGAAAGAGATAGGTGTTAAAGATATGATATTGGATATCGGCCCTAAAACCGTCCAATTGATTAACGATACCGTGAAAAACAGTAAAAGCGTGGTTTGGAACGGGCCTTTGGGGGCTTTCGAAACTCCCCCTTTTGATCAGGGAACTAAGAAAGTGGCTGCTATGATCGCAAGCACCACCCAACAGAAAAATCTGGTTAGCGTTGCGGGGGGCGGTGATACAGTTTCAGCCCTCATTCAAGCAGGTGTTGAAGAAAAATTATCTTATGTGTCCAGCGCCGGCGGCGCTTTTCTGGAATGGCTGGAAGGCAAAACCTTGCCAGGGATCCAGGCGTTGCTAAACCCCCAACATTTATAGGTGCCACTCTTCCCTATTGGAAACACCCCTTTAGCATTGCTTGCGGCTGTTTTTAGTTAGGTAGCAATGATTCGGCCACTTCGGCAATTAATAGGCCGATGATACCCTCTAAGAACAGGAAATTTAGTGGCATGAGTCCGCCCAGCCGCAAGCCAAAACGGATGATATTCCATTCTGCTACCACTAGGATAACCATTAGGGCAGTGTTTAAAACCATAAAAGTGGATTCATTCACCCAACCGGCTTCGCCAACTGCCCATAACAAGGAAAGCAGGATGATTTGTGCGGCTTTCAGCCAATTATACATAATAATATAAGACGGATAAGCAGCTGGGCGATCTAAATATCTTGCCAAATAATAAACAATCAGGGGGTATAAAACCCAATAAAGGGTATAGGCGCTGGCTTGGATAATCAGAAAAGGACCAAGCGCAGGGATAACAGCACTGGCCTCTATCTGCAACCGGTACATCATATAAAGGTATAATGGCGTCAGCCAAAAAGCTAAAAGGAAAGAATGTTTCGCAGCCGTCAAGTTTTGCGGAAAGAACATCGTCCCTTCTGCCCGCCCCTGCAGCATTAAAAGCAATCCCTTTAAATAATGTCTCATTTTTCCTCTGATATAACTTCTAAGACCCCCTGCAACCCCTCCACTAGATCCGGCATGTAATGATGGACATAGGGGATAGGCGTTTTATCCTTTGCTTTGGACGTAGTGATCAGGACTGTTTTCATACCGTGCCCCGCAGCTGGTTGCAAGTTAATTGCCGTATCTTCGAAAAAAACGGACTGACAACGGGGAATTTTATATTTATTCAGAAAAATTTGATAGGCCTCCGGCTGGGGTTTAGGGATAAAATTGGCCTGTTTCACATCAAAAACCCCTTGAAAACAATCCGCAATTGCTAACTTTCCTAAAACATCTTGCGCATGTTGTTCGGAACTATTCGTAAAAACATATTTGGGACCTGGCAATTGCCGCAAAATTTTTTGTAAGGAGGGGGTGGGATTAAGTTCGGATAAATCAACCCGGTGGACATAATCCAAAAAATCCTGGGGGGATACGTTCTGATGCAACATCAATCCCCGCAATGACGTGCCATATTGCTGCCAGTAATGATCCTGCAGCTTTACAGCTTCATCGATAGGTATTTGTAAATGTTGGCTGATAAACCCTTGGATGCGACCAGAAATGCTTGGCATCACCTGCAAATTTCCGGGATATAACGTATTATCCAAGTCAAAAATCCAACACTTCATTTTTTGCCAGCTCATGTTTACCCTATAGACAAAAATTAGATTGTTACCGATCATAGCATAGGGCAACTTTCCTAGAAAACGCCACTGTCTTTTCTTATGTATCTTTTATGACGTCAACTATGGTAATTTACATACTAGTTTCTTTTGTTTGATCTTAGCGACCAAAATATCCCAAGATAACTTTTATTCACCTCTCTTTTAATTGGCTTTATTTCATGACAAAATTACCGAAAAAAACTGATCTTCCCTCCCCATCTTTTCCCAATATTTTATCGGAAGCTTTAGCTTATGGTAAAAAATCAGGGGCGGGTCAGATGGATCTCTTGCTGGTGGAGGCAACCGCCGTCCAGTACAGCCAAAGGATGAATAAACTGGAAAAACTGGAACGCGCCGAAGCTATGGATTTGGGGATCCGTTTGTTTAAGGGTAAGCGCCAGGTGATCGTTTCAACCTCAGATATATCGACGTCTAACATCAAAAAACTAATTGACCAAGGGTTAGCCATGGTTGACCTGGTACCGGAAGATCCATATTGCGGGCTTGCGGCAAGCTCACAGTTGATTACCAAAATACCCAATTTGTTGATGGTTGATCCGGTCGAGCCTGATATTTCCAAGCTTCGGGAGCGTGCCCAAATTTGCGAAGAAGCGGCTTTATCTGTTCAGGGTATTGATAATTCCGAAGGGGCTGAAAGTGCTTGGGTCAAATCCAACACCCATTTTGCTGCCAGCAACGGTTTCCAACAATCCTACAGCAATACCCGCCATTCCTTAAGTGTCGCTGTTATCGCCAAAAGCGGTCAGGGGATGGAGCGAGATTATGATTTTAGCTCCACGGTTTTCGGCAAAGATTTGAAGCATCCTAGCGATATTGGCCGGAAAGCTGCAGAACAGGCAGTTCGCCGTTTAAATCCACAACGGATCAATTCCGGCAAAATGCCAGTGGTTTTTCACCCTCGAATCGCCAACAGCTTTCTGGGGCATTTGGCCGCGGCCATCCACGGCGCCTCGATTGCACGTGGCACCAGTTTTTTAAAAAACCAATTGCATCAGCAGATTTTCCCAAGCTCGGTTACGGTCATGGATCACCCGTTGCTGGAAAAAGGGTTGGCCTCCCGTCCGTTTGATGCGGAAGGATTGCCCTGCAAACCTCAAGCCATGATTGATAAAGGGGTGCTGACAGATTGGCTCCTGGATTTACGTTCGGCACGGCAATTAAAAATGACGCCCAACGGCCATGCGGTGCGCGCCCCCTCTTCCCTGCCAAGTGCTGGCATCAGCAATTTTTATCTGGAAGCGGGAACGGTAACCCCGGAAAGCCTGATTAAAGGCATAAAAAGCGGGTTATATGTGACGGAATTAATCGGTGACGGGGTTAATTTGATCACGGGCGATTACAGTCGGGGTGCAACTGGTTTTTGGATTGAAAACGGATCGATTGCCTATCCGGTTAGTGAATTGACCGTTGCTGGCAATTTGCAGGAAATCTTCCGCAATCTCATCGTTGCCAATGATTTAAGCTTTAATTACCGCGTCAACTCGCCAACCCTGCTGGTTGACAGTTTAATGGTTGCTGGAAGTTAAAAAACCAGGCGCTTTCATGCTAGGCCGCTGATAGAACCGGGTAATTGCCTTAGGTGCTCGGATTTTTATAATAAGCCCATACTGAGGCTGGCGGAATATTGTTGAAAACCCGCTCTAAGCGGCGGCCGTGGATTTTGAAACCCTCGCGGTCCAGCGGGCAGAAAAGGCTGTAGGTGAATTGAATAAACGGCGATTCTGCGCCCATCAACGCCTTTGATTCATTCATGATTTGGTGCTGAACGGGTTTCGGCATACCAATCAAGGGTAGTCCCGAAACAACAGCAATCGCCTCATTAACCCCTAAAGGGCGAACTAAGCTTTGCAAATCCGTGGCATTTCCTTT
The DNA here is from genome assembly GCA_044227605.1 of Alphaproteobacteria bacterium. GTDB lineage: Bacteria > Pseudomonadota > Alphaproteobacteria > JAEUKQ01 > JAEUKQ01 > JAEUKQ01. Next base: position 49,857 of record JBGAWJ010000002.1, on the reverse strand, counting down.
GATGATGTTGAGCTTTGGAAAACGCTTAACCAGCAAATCATGAAATAAGGGATCGCGTTCGACTACAATTAATTTTTCTGGTTTAATGCCGCTGTTTAATAACCCTTGCGTGATAACCCCTGTCCCACCGCCCAATTCAATCACATAACCGTCTCTTTTAGGGACACCGCGCGCCATGGCAGCTGCGAGCGCGTCGCTGCTGGGAACAATGGCGCCGACGCTTTTCGGTGTCTTCAACCAGTGCCTAAAAAAAAGACCGGATTTCCTGAACATCTATCCTATTCCTACAATTAAGATCCAAGGGCATATCATTATTCATTTGCCCGATTGGGCCTACCATAACGCCGTTTGCCAAAATGTCCAGCCTAGGCTTTGAAAACCTCTAAAATTCTAATGTCTTTACGAAGGTTGATCTATCTTGGAGAATGCTTGTATCAAAGAGGTTATATCTTCTTGGCTGTAAGAAATAAGTCGATGGGGGTTCACATCCAATAAAAGGCGGATGATTTCCTGCCGTTGCTCTAACGCTAAGAATTGATGCCCCTTAACACCCAAAATTTCTTTTAAAAAGAGAATCACTGGATCCTGATCGGATCCTGGCTCCCGTAAATCCTGCAAACAAGTGATAATAAAACGATATACGTTCAGATCATGTTTTAAAATATCATTAGGCAAGACATCCACAGCATTCGTTAAAGCAACCAAGAGACAACGCTTTGCTTGGAGAGATCTATCCTCAGGAACGCTTGCAACCTTTTCCACGTCCTGATATTTTTCAATCAACCGTAAAATCAGCGGATAAATTTTTTGTCTTTTTTGTCTACCCGCCCTTAATAAATGATGATCAATAAAGCTCGCACATAAGCCTATTATCTGGGTATCAGTGCCAAAATCCTCCATGATCCTGACTATAAGGTTTATATCCCTTACCGGCGTTTGCGAAGCCTCGATATCGGTATGAGACCTAAAAAAAACCTCTGGCGGATATAAAAAACTGACCAATCGGTTTAAAAAAAAAGTAATCATGGCCGGATTGTAAATATTCTTGGATCATTGGCTTAACTTCTTGCCATCTTTTTTCTGTTTTGCTGATCATGCATCTATCCTTACCTTATTTCGCCGACCTTCAGCCCTGCCCGGTTTTTGATGACAGGATGGATGAATTTTTCAAGCGGTTCTATATCTTTCTGATTTAAAATCTGCAAATCCAGCAAAATTTTAACCAACGCCATTTCCGCAGCCCTGATGGCCCCATCCGCCGCTTTCAAGGCAATACCCAAGCCCTTTTGCGGTAGCACAGCAATATAAACCCCTTCCGCCCCCACTTTGACAAAACCGCGCTCTTGTAACTGCTCAGTCAAGATGCTACAAAAACGGCCATGCCCGCCAATCATTAAGGGATGCTGCCGGATCGCCTGGGTGATTTTTTGAATGGCCTGCTGACGGCTTATCGCTAAATCGGCCGGATTGGCCATCCGCGCCATGGCGTAAGCTGTTTCAAATAAGGGAATGCCGATAACGGGAATGCCGCAGCCATCAATGCCTTTGGGTGCTTGCGTGAGGCAAACCCCCGTCATTTCCTCCAAAACTTGCACGATTCGTTGCTGAACGGGATGGTTGTAATCAACATACCCTTTTAAAGATTCCCGATAAAAACGAGCGGTTGACAAAAATCCCGTATGTTTGCCGGAGCAATTATTGTGCATCGGGCTGGGTTTACGGTTTTCCCGGATTAATTTTTCGGCCGCCGCCGGATAATAAGGAGCATGGATACCGCAAGCCAGGTCATTTTCCTGACAGCCGATTTTTCGCAACCAACTGGCCACCGTTTCCACATGGATGTCTTCCCCTTCATGCGAGGCACAGGCCAAAGCAATTTCCTTATCCTCCAAGGCATAATGGGCCGCCGCCCCACTTTCAACTAAGGGAATGGCTTGCAGGGGTTTAAGAGATGAACGCGCATAGACTATCTTGTGGACATCCCCCCAGCCCTTCACCAATTTGCCTTGCCAATCAACAACAGCCGCATCAACCTGATGCAGGCTTTCAACCATATCTCCTCGGGTTACTTCAATCGATAAGGGATGATGGCTGGTTTTGCGCTTCTCAACTTTCATGCGGTATCCTTTATAAGACAGTTCCGTTTCTTTATTGCGTCGTTAATCATCCTAGCGCGTTGCTTGGCAAAAATAAAATAATTTGTACTGCGAACAAGTTGCTTTTACCAGGGAATCTTATTATCGTTTTTTATCATTTGGAAAAACCTTAGTCTTATCAGACTAAATTGGGTATAAACTGATTTTATCACCACGATACCTGATTTGCCTTGAGACTTGAGGAATAGAATAACCCAGGAGTATATCTGTTATGAAAAAATTTGGATTCGCCTCACTCGCCGGATTATCAGCAATTTTGTTTTCTTTGGCCGTGGTTGCCCAGCAACCAGCAACCAAACCGACGATGACTGATTTAGGCAAATTTGACAATTGGCAAGCAGCTTCCTTTGATGAAAATGGCAAAATTGGCTGTTTTATGATGAGTGATGCTGCCAAATCAGAAGCGATTGAAGGCAGCTACAGCAACCGGGGACGAGTGTATTTGATGATCACCCACCGACCCGCGGCCAACAGCATAGATACCGTCACGATGTTTACGGGTTACCCTTATAAACTAGGCAGCGAAGTGACCATCCAAGTGGATGGGGGGTCTAAACATATTTTATTTACCCAAGATGACAAAGCCTGGGTGAAAGATGCCGCTGGGGATAAGATTTTGGTGGATAATATGCGCAAAGGTAAAAATTTAACTGTTTTAGGCATTTCATCACGCAACACCAAAACCCGCGATACCTTTTCGTTGACGGGTTTTTCTAAAGCCTACGCCGCCATCAACACCGCTTGTAACGTCAGTCGTTAAGTTCCTTTAGACCTTTATCTATGACATTTTTAAGTTAACCAGCAGGCCATATTGATATGGCCTGTTCTGTATGATAAGATGCGTATGTCAATGAAAAGCAAGCGGCTGCGATCAAGTCGCTTTTCATCCCTTAATTATTGGATATATCATGGGTACAACCAGTCACGCCGCTCAATTCGCCCCCACCCGGACACCGGATGGGCGGGTGAATTTGGTTGGCCTCAACCGAGATGAAATGATTGCGGCGGTTGCGGCAATCGGTTTGCCCGCTTTTCGCGCCAAACAATTATGGCATTGGATTTATCATCAAGGGTTAACCGATTTTAGCGGGATGAACAATCTATCCAAGGAGGTGCGTACACTGCTGCTGCAACATTTTGTTATCAGCAGGCCCGCAGTCAGCAGATCCCTTGATTCCAAAGATGGCACCCGCAAATGGTTGTTGAAAATGGCGGACGGCCAGGAAATTGAATCGGTTTACATCCCGGAGGAAGACCGAGGTACCTTATGTGTTTCATCCCAGGTGGGCTGCACCTTGACTTGTAAATTTTGCCACACGGGAACGCAGCGGCTGGTCCGCAACCTTTCAACTGCGGAGATCGTCGGCCAGATCCTTAATGCGCGCGACCAATTGCAGGAATGGCCTTCACCTGCCGAGGGACGTTTGTTATCCAATATAGTCATGATGGGGATGGGGGAGCCCTTATATAATTATGAAAATGTTGCCAAAGCCCTGTTGATCGTGATGGATGGCGAAGGCATTTCTTTATCACGGCGGCGCATTACCTTATCAACCGCAGGTGTTGTGCCCCTGATTGAGCGATGTGGAGCAGAATTGAATGTAAATTTGGCGATTTCGCTGCACGCTGTGAATGATGAATTGCGCGATCATTTGGTCCCCATCAATAAAAAATATCCCATCAAAGAATTATTAAATGCCTGCCGGAATTATCCAAGCCTCAGCAATGTCCGCCGGATTACCTTTGAATATGTGATGCTGAAAGATATTAATGATTCGGCAGCTGAGGCCAAGGAATTGGTGCGCCTGATCCATGGCATTCCGGCCAAGGTCAATTTGATCCCTTTTAACCCCTGGCCTGGCGCACCTTTTGAACGTTCAACCGATGAAGCCATCCAGCGTTTCAGCCACATCATTTTTGATGCCGGTTACGCTTCCCCTGTCCGCACCCCCCGGGGGGAAGATATCATGGCTGCTTGCGGACAGTTGAAATCGGATAGCGTGCGTCAAAAGCGGGAACAGCTGGTTCAACAAGCGTTGCAAGCCGCTGTAGTCGCCCATTAATATAACTGCCTCGATGTTCATGATATCCCAATACAAGTTTTCCCATTTTTAGTGCGGATTAGGTTTGATCTCTTATTTTCCAGTGATATAATCTCGTCATCTTCATCCTGTATTTTTGCACAATCGATGGAGCGGTCAAAAAAATTATTCAAAAAACTGGGGGAAATAATGGATTCGGTCTCGCATTTTGAAGTAGTGTTCGATAATAAAGAACGGGCAAAGAAATTTTATCAAACCATGTTTGGTTGGCAATTCCAGGAAATTCCGGGAATGGATTATGTCATGGCTATGACGACGGAAGGCGACCAAAAAGGACGCCCGAAGGAACCCGGCAAGATTAATGGCGGCCTGATGGCCAGAGATGCAACCGCCGCTTACCCATTGGTCGTAATCGACGTCAAATCGATTGACGGCGCCTTGAAAAAAGTGGCAAGCAGCGGTGGCAAAGTGGTGCTGCCGAAGCAAAATGTTGGTAATTTCGGCTATTATGCGCGCATTAAAGATACCGAGGGCAATACAATAGGTTTATGGGAATCGATCAAAAATAATCCCTAAAGCCCCCTTTTATATTTATCCCTAAGATAGGGACGATGATGGTAAAAACCGCTCGTACATTCATCTCTTTAATTCCTGGTTGATCAATGAAAAATTATATCCCTTTTCCGGTACGTGCCGGCATCACCTCTCGCCAAGCCCATGCGAATTTGCCCGAAGGCTCTTATGAGCGGGAAATCGGCAAAGAGGGTTTCTTCGGCCCAGCCAGCCATATGTATCATAAGCACCCCCCGACCGGTTGGATTGATTGGGAAGGGCCGCTACGCCCAAGGGCTTTTGATTTGAATAAATTATCAGGCTCAATTTCCTGTCCGTGGCAGGCACCTGATATTTTATTCAATGCCAATGTCCGCCTGCGTTTTTGGCATTTATCCCAAAAAATGGATCATTTGGTGCGAAATGGTGATGGCGATGAGTTGCTGTTCATCCACGAAGGTAATGCTGAATTATATTGTGATTTCGGCCATTTAAGCATCCGGGCTGGCGATTATGTGATGATCCCCCGCAGCACCATGTGGCGGCTGGAACCTCAGGGCAGTGGGATAAAACTATTGTTGATTGAAGCCACCAACAGTAGTTATCAGTTACCAGAAAAAGGCTTGGTTGGCGCCCATGCTATCTTCGATCCGGCAATGCTAGATGTGCCAGCCATTGATGAGGCTTTCCGGACACAGCAAGATGAAAAAAAATGGCAAGTGCGGATTAAACGGCGGCAATTGATTTCAACCGTTACCTATCCCTTCAACCCCTTGGACGCAATGGGTTGGAAAGGTGATTTGGCACCGGTGCGGATCAATGTGGCCGATATCCGCCCCCTGATAAGCCACCGCTATCATTTGCCCCCCTCCGCCCACACCACTTTTGTAGCCAACCGCTTTGTTGTTTGCACCTTTGCGCCACGTCCCTTTGAAAGCGCCCCTGATGCCATTAAGATTCCCTTCTTCCATAATAATGATGATTATGATGAAGTGCTGTTTTATCATGCCGGTGATTTTTTCAGCCGGGATAACATTAAAGCAGGCATGATAACCTTCCATCCCTGCGGCTTCACGCATGGGCCACACCCCAAGGCTTTGCAAAATATGTTGGTGCAAAAAAAACCGGCAACCGACGAATATGCCGTGATGATCGATACACGTGATGCCCTAGAAACAGGGGCATCAACCAAAGATATTGAAAACTTGGCTTATGTGAATAGCTGGAAAAAATCTTAATGCAAAATACTATGAATTAACATGAAACTGGCAACCCTTAAAAACCACCGGCGTGATGGGCAATTGATCGTGGTCAGCACCGATTTGCAATCATATGCTGTTTCCGAGATCCCCACCCTGCAACAGGCGTTGGATGACTGGCAAAAGGCCAGCCCCCTCTTGCAAAAACTGTCCCAACAACTCAATCAAGGACGAATGAAGGGGGCGCACCCATTTGTAGCCAAAGCCTGTGCCGCACCTTTGCCACGGGCGTTCCAATGGGCGGATGGATCGGCTTATGTCACCCATGTTGAATTGGTACGCAAAGCGCGCGGCGCGGATATGCCCGCCAGCTTCTGGACGGACCCTTTGATGTATCAGGGCGGCTCGGATACGTTTTTAGGCCCTTGTGAGGATGTCCGGTTGGCCCAGGAGGATTGGGGGATTGATTTTGAGGCAGAAGTGGCTGTCATCACCGATGATGTGCCGATGGGGGTTACGGCCGCCAAAGCTGTGCAGCATATTCAATTACTGCTGCTGGTCAATGATGTGTCACTGCGGAATTTGATCCCCGGGGAACTTGCCAAGAATTTTGGCTTTTTTCAAAGCAAGCCTTCTTCGTCTTTCTCACCAGTGGCAGTCACCCCCGATGAATTGGGTCAAGCCTGGGACGGGAAAAAACTGCATCTGCCTCTTTACAGCTACCTCAATAACAGCTTATTTGGCAAGCCGAATGCGGGTGTGGATATGACTTTTGATTTTGCCCAACTGATTGCCCACGCGGCTAAAACCCGATCGTTGGCCGCGGGTTCTATCATCGGCTCCGGCACGGTTTCCAATAAAGATCAAAGCGTCGGCTCCTCTTGCATTGCTGAACGTAGAGTGCTGGAAACCATCGCTTCAGGCAAACCAAGCACACCGTTTTTGCGTTTTGGTGACCAGGTGCGGATTGAGATGCGTGATGTCCAGGGGCAGTCCATTTTCGGTGCCATTGATCAAAAAATTGTTGCCTATTCCCCGGCTTCTTAACAGGCCAAAGATCGCTTTTAAGCATATCATCGGGGTAACCTGCATGGATGAGATGTGCCGCAGGGGAATTTTGCTTGCGGAGGCAAAGCTTTTATCCTACAATCTACGACCTATCTGGTTTGAAAGATAGGGAAGCTGATCAGAAGTGATAGCAAGGCCTTAAGTCGATAAGCTTTCATTTTTGTTACGTTTTTCCTTATCCCGTCAACGGATAGGGTTGATCTCATGGCTGCGGTCTTGGGCACTATTATTTCATTCAGGAGGCTTCATTGGCAATTGGTACCGTTAAATGGTTTAATTTCAAAAAAGGTTATGGCTTCATCCAACCCGAAGACAATTCGCAAGATGTTTTCGTACATATTTCGGCGTTAGAGCAATCCGGGATCAGCACCTTGCCGGAAGGTCAGAAAATCACCTATGAATTAGCCAATAACCGCGGCAAAACCTCCGCCGTAACTTTGAAATTGCTTTAATTCACATCACAGTCACGGCTTCGATTGACCCGGCTTCGATTGACTGGGCGGCCTTTTGCGGAAGGCCGTTTTTCTTTTACGCGGTTTAATTGTCTGCGACAAAATATATCCGCCGACTTGCTTTTTCTGCTTGCAGCTAGCTTCTTCATCCTTTTATATTTTATAAGGTATTCGGCAATTCTGGCAATCCGTTGCTGGTTTTATGATAGGCAAGCCAATGAACCCCAACAACCTTCATATCCTAACTACCCCTTCCCCCCTGCAACGATTATGGCGGAAAATATGGTTGGTTTTGGTTTTAAAAATGGTTATCTTAATAGTGATGCGTTTTTGGTGGTTTAATGGCGAACATCGCCCCCACATCAGCCCGGAACGTGTTGAACAGCAATTCCTTTTAAACCCCGCAGGTGCCCCATGATTGATATGGAAGTGGTCAACCTTTCCAGGATCCAATTCGCTTTAACTGCGCTTTATCACTTTCTGTTTGTCCCACTGACTTTGGGATTGTCCATCTTACTTGCCATTATGGAAAGCGTGTATGTGATGACGGGCAAAGAAATTTGGCGGCAAATGACCAAATTTTGGGGCGTGTTATTTGGCATTAACGTCGCCATGGGCGTTGCTACTGGCATTACCATGGAATTTCAGTTTGGCACCAACTGGGCCTACTACTCCCATTATGTGGGGGATATTTTTGGCGTACCCTTAGCGGTTGAAGGATTAATGGCTTTTTTCCTGGAATCCACCTTCATCGGCTTGTTTTTCTTCGGCTGGAAGCGGCTAAGCAAGCGCGGGCATTTAACCGCCACCTGGCTGATGGCGATTGGCGCTAATTTTTCGGCGCTGTGGATTTTGATTGCCAATGGCTGGATGCAAAATCCGGTAGGTGCCGCCTTTAACATGGATACGATGCGGATGGAATTGACTTCGTTGTCTGAGGTGTTTTTTAATCCGGTTGCACAAGCTAAATTCGTCCATACCGTCAGCGCAGGCTACGTAACGGGGGCAATTTTTGTATTGGCGATCAGTTGCTGGTATTTGCTAAAGGGACGCCATACCGAATTTGCCAAGCGTTCCTTTACCGTAGCCGCCAGTTTCGGCCTGGCATCCGCCCTGTCGGTCGTGGTGCTAGGCGATGAAAGCGGCTATGTGGCAACCGAACATCAAAAGATGAAGCTTGCGGCGATTGAGGCGATGTGGGATACGGAGGCGGCCCCCGCTGGCTTCACCCTGTTCGGTTGGCCCGACCAAGCGGCAGGCAAAACTCATTTTGAAGTGAAAGTGCCTTGGATACTGGGGTTGATTACGACCCGTTCCTTTGATAAAGAACTGCCTGGAATCAACCAACTGGTTGCGCATGGTGAAAAACGCATTGCCTCAGGCCTCATTGCTTACCGTGCGTTGCAAATTTTAAAGCAAGACCGCGCCAATCAACCGGCACTTAAGGATTTTGAAGAACATGGCCAAGATATGGGTTATGCTTTATTGCTGCGGCGCTTTTTAAGCGACATCACCACCGCCACCCCCGATCATATTGCGACAGCTGCCAAAACCCTGGTGCCGGATGTGCTGGTGATGTTTTGGTCGTTTCGGGTGATGGTAGCACTGGGGATGTTTTTCATTTTCTTATTTACACTGGCCTTTTACCTTTCGGCCAAGCGGCATTTTCAGCATCGTTGGTTTTTACGCCTGGCTTTCTGCAGCCTGCCCTTGCCTTGGATTGCCTCGGAACTTGGGTGGATTGTGGCGGAATACGGGCGCCAACCCTGGATTATTGAGGGGATCCTACCAACTTTCCTGGGCGCGTCCTCGGTCAGCAGCGGCCAGGTGTGGATCAGTTTAGTTGGCTTTGCCGTGTTTTATACGGCCTTAGCCGTGGTTGATTTATTCCTGATGTTTAAATATGTGCGCCTAGGGCCAGATAAAACCCTGACACCTTCATCCACCTTGCCTATTACCACCAATTAAGGAGGCCATCCATGCCGATTTTACTCGATTACGAAGCCTTGCGGCTGATTTGGTGGGTGTTGCTGGGGGTTTTACTGATCGGCTTTGCCGTGATGGACGGGTTTGATTTGGGGGTCGCAACCTTATTGCCTTTTATCGCTAAAAATGATGATGAACGCCGCGTACTGCTGAATACCATTGGACCGGTGTGGGAAGGCAACCAGGTTTGGTTCATCTTAGGCGGGGGTGCCCTTTTTGCCGCCTGGCCCGCCATTTATGCCGTGGCTTTCTCCGGCCTTTATTTGGCGATGCTGGCAGTGTTGGGCGCGTTGATTTTAAGGCCCGTCGGCTTTAAATACCGCTCCAAACTGCTGAATCCCACTTGGCGGAAATGGTGGGACCGGGTGATTTTCCTGGGCGGGTTTTTACCAGCTTTGCTGTTTGGCGTTGCCATGGGTAATGTGCTACTGGGACTGCCTTTCCGTTTTGACGGCGATATGCGCTTGAACCTGGAAGGTGGATTACTATCTCTTTTAACCCCTCTTCCGCTGGTTGCGGGGCTGGTTAGCGTTGGTATGCTGGTCATGCATGGGGCGGCCTTTTTACAATTTAAAACCACCGGAATTGTCCGCAATCGCGCCGCCAAGGCAGGCCAATGGGCGGCCATCCTCACCGCCTTGCTGTTTACGGCAACGGGACTGTGGATGCTGTCGGGATATTGGGGATTGGATGGCTATCACATTACCCAGGCGATTGACCCGCAGGCCGCTTCGAACCCCCTTGCCAAAACAGTGGGACGGGAGATGGGTGCTTGGTTAGGGAATTATCAATTATATCCTTGGATGATGGCTGCACCCATAGTGGGGATTTTAGGGGCACTTGTGGCCTCTATCTCCTTGGGGCGGCGCCTCGTTTGGTTGGGTTTTATCTGCAGTGGTTTAGCTATTGCAGGCATTATCGGCACGGTAGGGCTTAGTATGTTCCCGTTTATCCTGCCATCCTCACTTGACCCAGCCTCTAGCCTGCTGGTATGGGATGCCTCTTCCTCACATTTGACCTTATGGTGGATGCTGATTGCGGTGGTGGTGTTTTTGCCCATCGTCCTGACCTATACCACCTGGGTGTTCCGCGTGCTGCGTGGGCCGGTCACCATTGAACATATCCGCGAGGATGACAAGGGATCCTATTAATCAAGACAACGGTTTTACAAAGTTATAAAAGGAGGCACCCATGTGGTATTTTAGCTGGATTTTAGGACTGGGCCTGGCCTGTAGCTTTTCCATCCTGAACGCTATGTGGCTGGAAATGAAAGCCTATAGGGATATTGAGGACGATCAGGCAGAGAAGGAAAATTCTATTCTCCCTAAAACCTAAAATCATTTAAATTTTTAAGCCAAATTAGAGAGTCTATAAAACACAGCCTGAAGATTGGGAATAATTGTCTTTTCCAGATGCTAAAATTTTACAGCAGAAATTTTCAGATAGCTAATCTCTACGTCACTCTGCGTCAATTGATATTCATTTAGATAGTGCTTATCTTGACAGCGGCAATTAAAAAGAAGGGTATCTGACACTCTATGACTGGCATCAGGTAATTGTGCCTATCCATGATCACTTTAATCATAAAAGGTTTTTAGTTCCTTCATTATCCAAATATCCCTTGAAAGATACTTTTGAATTTACCACAGACGAGAAATTTGTTACTCCTCGTGGTTTTTGTACAACAACAGGTCTTTGGACAGAATGGGTCTTTTGGGAACCCAAAATCTCAGGAATTTTTGATAAAAATTAATCGGATAATAATGCAGCCATTAAAATACCCTTAAATTCTATCAAAAACTCCCTTCTTTTTGATTATTTTCTTTACCCCATTGAGTTTCGATAAATTTCCTTGTAATTTCTGATATATCCTAGTATTTAAATGGGTATTCCGGGTTTTTGATATACAAAGCAATAAGAAAGGGAAAGATTATGCGGATTATTGGGGCGTTGGTCGCATTTATTACCGCCATTGTCGGCACAGTAAAGGGGTTGATTTGGTTAATTAATTACATTATTGACGGCTTTCCAGCCGTTCATTTCTCGGTTTGGATTTTGCCAGTTGCTTGTTTGGTTTCCGTTTATCTGGCCATCAAAACATTTGGCGAGTCAGCCAAAACGTTTGCCAGCCTGCTGGTCATCGTCAGCGGCGGGGCCGCAGCCTATTTGTATTTTGGTTTGGCTGTCAGCTATGGCATCAGCTATTTGTTAACTATTATTCTGGTTGGGGGTGTCCTGGCCTTGTTGGGTGCCTTACAGGAATCCAAGTACTAATTCCTGCACTTTAAGGTAAAATAAAACCCTGGTTGCTTGCAAAACAACCGGGGTTATTGCCACCTGTTGAATGAGCGGGCTTGAAACCGATCACGCCTCAACTTCCTCAACACCCATCAGGGAATTGGCAAAATTCTTCGCCTCAAACGGGCGCAGATCATCAATGGTTTCGCCAACGCCAATCGCATAAATGGGCAAATGGAATTTCTCGGCCAAGGCCACCACCACCCCGCCCCGGGCCGTACCGTCCAGCTTGGTCACCACCAATCCGGTTAAGGGAACAATAGATTTAAAAGTTTCCACCTGGGTTACCGCATTTTGGCCGATGGTAGCGTCCAGTACCAAAAGGGTTTGATGGGGGGCTTGCGGGTCAATCTTTTTCAAGACTCGGGTAATTTTCTGCAGCTCCGCCATCAAATCAGCTTTGTTGTGCAAACGCCCGGCGGTGTCGATCAACAGCACATCATCTTTCTGCGCCTTCGCTTTAGTGAGTGCCTCAAACGCCAACCCCGCAGCATCGCTGCTGCCAGCCATCGGCGTGATGATTGCAACACCCGCGCGCTGGCTCCACACCGTTAATTGTTCAATCGCTGCGGCACGGAAGGTATCACCCGCCGCCATCAAAACCTTTTTCCCGTCTTCCTTAAATTGCGCCGCAAGCTTGCCAATGGTCGTGGTTTTACCACTGCCATTCACCCCGATCACCAAAATCACATTAGGGTGATGATTACCCAGCGGCAGGGTTTTGGCCACCGGTTCCAAGATCTTCGCAACCTCACCCGCCAAAAATTCACGCACCTCATTGCTATCAACCGCTTTATCGAATTTATACCGCTCCAAATCCTGCACCAGGCGGGTGGCCAATTGTGGTCCCAAATCGGCAGCAATCAATGTTTCTTCAATATCTTGGAGGGAGGCTGCATCAAGTGGACGTTTGCCCGTGAAAACGCCAGAAATGCCGTCAACCAGACGCGTGGAGGTGCGGCGCAACCCCTGGCCCAACCTGCGGAACCATCCCGTTCGTTTGCCGATTTCTTTTTTCATACGACACTCCCTTGGATATCTGCCAGCAAATAAGTGGATTGCCAACCCGTGACAACCGCTTGTACAATACTGCCGATTTTGGCGGGCGTGCTTAACCGAACCGGGGCGAAATGTTGGCTGTGGCCGGTTGCGTAATCACTTTCGGTTTTTTCAACCAATATCTGTTGGATTTTGCCCTGTTGGCTTTGAAAGAATAATTGCCGCTGTAGGTCGCCCATTTCCCGCAAACGCCCTGCCCGTTCCCGCCGCACCTCAACCGGTACTTGCGGCATTTTGGCGGCTGGCGTGCCGGTGCGCGAGGAATAAGGGAACACATGCAGGAAACTGATCCCGCACTCCTGCACATGGCGCAGGCTGTTTTGGAACATCGCCTCATCCTCGGTTGGGAATCCGGCAATGATATCTGCCCCCAAGGCGATATCAGGGCGCAAGGCACGCAAATCATCGCATAGTTTTACCGCCTGCTCAGCGGAATGGCGGCGTTTCATGCGCTTCAAAATCATGGTATCACCTGCCTGCAGGCTTAAATGCAGATGGGGCATCAGCCGGGGTTCGCTTTTCACCGCTTCCCATAAGGCCGGATCTATTTCAATCGGGTCAATCGATGACAGACGCAACCGGGGTAATTGGGGCACTTGCCGCAAAATTTGTTGAGTTAATTCCCCCAAACTTAAGGGGGTTGGCAAATCACGCCCATAAGAGGTGATGTCAACCCCCGTCAATACCACTTCCCCGACCCCTGCTTCCATTAAATGCTGGATCTGGTGGATAATCTGATCCGCAGGCGTACTGCGGCTGTTGCCGCGGGCATAGGGAATGATGTAGAAGGTGCAGCGGTGATCGCAGCCTTGCTGAATTTGCAGGAAAGCACGGGTGCGCTGATCAATCCCGCTCAGGAGATGATGGGCAGTTTCCCGCACCTCCATGATGTTTTGAACAGCGACCGGGGTTGGTGTCACGGGCAATTCTTGAGGTTTTACCCCCACAAATTCGGCCAACCGGATGGGATCCAGTTTCTCGCGGTTGCCGAACACGCCATTCACCTCGGGCATTTTAGCAAAATCATCCGGGTGTAATTGGGCGGCACAACCGGTTACCAGGATTTTAGCAGTCGGATTTTCCCGGCGCAATTTGCGGATGCTTTGTTTGACCTGGCGTTCGGCCTCGCCCGTCACCGCGCAGCTGTTGACCACAATGACATCATCCGCAGGCAATTGCTGCAAATGCTGGCGCATGACACCCGATTCATAACTGTTCAAACGACAGCCAAAGGTAACAATTTTCGGCTCGGCCACAATATCCTCGCTTTTCATAAGCCTTCATATATACGCAAGCTTTTGATAGTTGTTAAGTTTTTTATGAATGTTTTCTTTTATGCGGTTTTCGATATTTGCTTTTGCCATAATTTTGCCTTAATTTTATCCTACCATAAACTTCAAAAAATAACCCGGTATCACCTATGATCCATCAATTGACAGAAATTACATGACTGATGAAATGCTGGCCTGATCATGGACATAATTATTTTGACAGCTAAATTTGCACCTAACGTAGAAAAAAGCTGTTTTTTCTAGCGTATTTTCCTATGATGAAAAGTGTTTTAAAAAAGATCATTTTATTTGCCAGGATTAGATGACCCAGATCCATATCTTCAGCATTGGAAAATGGAAAAAAGGCCCGGAACAGGCCTTATATGACCATTTCCATGCCCGCATGAAATGGCAGATAGTATTACATCAGATGGATGACAAGGCTGCTTCTTTCCTAACGCCTGATCAGGTGCGGGACAACCAGGCGGAAAAATTGTTGCCTTTACTTGCCAAAACCCCGCTTGCTTACCGGATTGCCTTGGATGAAAAAGGCCAACAGCTATCTAGCCTGCAACTGGCTGGGCAATTCCAGCAATGCTTCAACCAATCCTTGATCCCCACTTTTTTAATTGGTGGTGATCACGGCCTGCGTCAAGATATCGTGAAAAACGCCCATTTAACTTTATCTTTCGGCAAAGTAACATGGCCACATTTATTGGTGTTGGGGCTACTTTCAGAACAGCTGTACCGGACGCAGCAAATTTTGGCCGGTCATCCCTATCACCGCCAAAGCTAGATAATTTTGTTCCTGTTTTCATTTCAGCAATTTTGTTGTATATAATTGGGGACATTTTTTTGAAAGAACCAGCATGCCCAAAATAACTTTTAATACGGTCAAAAATATGACAAAAACCCAATCCCTACAGCGTCGTCCCGTGGTTTTATGCATTTTGGATGGCTGGGGATACCGGGAGGAGCGGGCAGATAACGCCGTTTTACAAGCAAACGCCCCCAATTGGCGGAAAATCCTTGAAAAATACCCGCATGCCTTGGTCGAAGCCTCGGAATTATATGTAGGCTTGCCGGAAGGGCAGATGGGAAATTCAGAAGTTGGCCATATGAATATGGGGGCGGGGCGGGTCATCATGCAGGATTTGCCAAAAATAAATCAAGCAGTACGCGATGGCAGCTTGCCCAGCAACCCTGTTTTGCAACAATTCATTGAAAACCTGCGCCAAAACGGCGGCACCTGCCATTTGATGGGCTTGGTCTCACCAGGCGGCATCCATTCCCACCAAGATCAATTGGCGGCTTTGGCGCAAATCATTAGCCAAGCGGGCATTCCCATTGCTTTTCATGCCTTTCTCGACGGGCGCGACACCCCACCCCAAAGCGCCCAGGAATTCATGCGGCAATTGATCGCCGTCACTCAATCATTGCATTCTTTTCGGATCGCCACCATTGGCGGGCGGTACTATGCCATGGACCGCGATAAAAGGTGGGAACGCATTAATCTGGCCTATGAATGCATGGTCAATGCCCAAGGGCAACAGGCTGACCATTGGCTGACAGCCATTGAAGAGGCGTACAAGCGGGGTGAAACCGACGAATTTGTTAAACCGACCGTGCTTGCAGGCTATCAGGGCATGAAAGACGGCGATGGCGTGTTGATGGGCAATTTTCGATCCGACCGCGTCCGGCAAATTTTATCGGCACTCCTAGACAAGAATTTCAGGGCTTTCCCGCGCTCACGCCAAATCCCTTTTACGGCCGCCTTAGGCATGACCGAATATTCAGCTGAATTATCCCAAATGATGTCCTGTCTTTTCCCTAGTGAACCTTTGGTAAACACATTGGGAGAAGTCGTTTCCAAGGCTGGCTTAAAACAGTTACGCATTGCCGAAACGGAAAAATACCCGCATGTCACTTTCTTTTTTAACGGTGGCGAGGAAAAGTTATTCAAGGGTGAAGAAAGGATTTTAATCCCCTCTCCCAAAGTGGCCACCTATGATTTGCAACCGGAGATGTCGGCCTATGAAGTGACAGACAGGTTGGTGGGAGCCATTGAAAGTAAAAAATTTGATTTTTTGGTCGTCAATTATGCCAATACCGATATGGTGGGCCATTCCGGCAATTTAGCGGCCACCATTTTAGCAGTGGAGGCCGTTGACCGCTGTTTGGGGCGGATCAAAAGCGCCATTGAAAAATTAAATGGCGCCATGCTAATCACCGCCGATCATGGTAACGCGGAAATGATGAGTGATACCGAGACCGGCCAACCCCATACGGCCCATACGTTAAATCCGGTTCCGGTCGTTTTAATCCATTCACAACCAAAACTTCAATTACATCATGGAAAATTGGCGGACATTGCCCCTACTTTATTGCAAATTTTGGGTTTGCCCCAACCCGTGGAAATGAACGGGCAATCCCTTATTGACATATAAGCCAAATATCACGGTCCCTTATCAAGGATATGTAAATTCATGAGGCGTTATCACCCTGAGGGTTATCCATGACAAGCAAGGTGGAAAAATATAGGGATATTTACCGCAATATGTGGGTTATTGGCCAACATATTCGACGTTTATGTATGTTTTGGACGGCAAGGATTTTGCCCAGCCTAAGCATTGGGCTTTTATCCATTCCTTTCCTGGTTCCGTTGGCAAATGGCCAGGCCAATCCCAATCTGGCCTTAGCGGAAATTGAAAAAATCCGCCAGGAGTTAATTGTTGTTTCCAAACAAGCACAACAGCAGCAGCAAACACTTGCTGCCCTAGAGCACAAACGGGAGGAATTGGAAGAAACCGAAAAGGTGAAAATCCAAACCCTGGCTAATCAACAACAAGAAATTGGCGGATTGATTTTAATCCTTGTCCGTATTTCCTCCTCACCTCCTGAAGCTTTGGCTTTCAGCCAAAATTCTATTATCGATATTGTGCGGACGGCGATTTTGGTTGAAACCACTATCCAACAGTTACACCAACGCAGTGTGGCTTTGCAAAAAGAATTAGGCAATTTGCAACAAATCCGCCTCCAAATCACTAACCAACAGTTACAAATTAACCAATCCGCACAAAATTTCGCCCTGGTTGAACAAAAATTATCGGCGCTTTTAGCTCAGCGCCAACAATGGAATAATCTGCCCTCTTCTGATCGGCAAAATTTTATCGACCGCGTCAATAAATTGACCCAAGACGCTAAAGATTTACGCGAGCTTTTGGCTAAATTCAGTGAATTACCTCTTGCCCCCGACCTTACGGTGGCCATTGATATTGAAACTTTACAGCCCTCCCCTAGCCCTCAGCCTAATTCTTCTGTTTCCGTTATCACCCTTCGATTGGAAAAACCAAAAAACTTTCAAAATTTTCCGACGCGCTCCAACACTCTAACCCCCCCTGTCCAAGGCAAAATTGTGGGATTTTTTAATAAAACTTATGATACCACTGAAATATTGCGGGGGCTTTTTATTGAAACCAATAATAGCGCCCCTGTTTTGGCACCTTTTGACGGTCAAGTAAAATTCCGCGGCCAATTCCGCAGTTACGGTGAAATATTGATTATTGAGCATGGACGGGGATACCACACGGTAATCGGGGGCTTAGGTAAAATTGATGCGGAAATCGGTCAATGGTTTTTAGCAGGTGAGCCAATGGGGGTCATGGCTAATACACCGGGCAAAAAACCCCGGCTTTATTTTGAATTGCGCCAACAGGGCCAACCTATTGATCCGTTGCCCTGGTTAAATTTTTTACGAAGGGAATAAATCATATGCTAAGAAAGAGTTTTTTTTTAAGTTGGGGGTTGTTAGCCTTGGTCATTATCCCTGCCCGATTCTTGCAGGCGCAAACCGAGCCAACTAAATTATCGGAAACTTATGGGCAGCTGAGCCTGTTTAATCAAGTTTTTGATATGATCCGCATGGGGTATCCAGAGCCGGTTAATGACAAAGAACTGATTGAGGGGGCACTTAAAGCAATGGCGGCCAGCCTTGATCCCCATTCCCAATATTTAACTTCAGAAGACATCGCGGCAGAAGAGGAACCCGAAACCAGTTACGGGGGAATTGGCATTATTGCTGAGATGGCCGACGGAGCTATTAAAGTTACGGAAACGGTCGAAGGTTCCCCTGCGGACCAGGCGGCAATTCAAGCGGATGATTTGATTGTCAAAATTGATGGGCAGGAACTTTCAAATATCCCATTCGATCAGGCTATTATCAAGTTACGCGGACCCATTGATAGTAAAGTAATCGTTTCAATCCAGCGAGGACAACAACCCATTTTTGACGTGGAACTAACGCGCGCATTGATCCAATCAAAAATCGTCCGTTCAAGGATTGAGCGCAGCCATATTGCTTATATCCAAATTACCACTTTTGAAGGTGATCCTTATAAGGAATTCGTCGAGCAATTGAATATATTAAAAGCGCAGACAGGCAAGAATTTGATTGGCATGGTTTTGGATTTGCGTGGCAATTTGGGCGGATGGGTCAAACAAGCGGTATTGGTTGCAGACGCTTTCTTGGATAAGGGAGAGATCGGATCGACTGTTTCAGAATACCAACAACGCACCGACCGGTATCAAGCAACCCCCGGGGATATGATTGATGGCTTGCCGTTAATCCTATTGGTTAATGAACAAAGTGCTTCAGCCTCAGAAATCTTAGCCGCCGCTTTGCAAGATCAGGGCCGCGCCATTATCTTGGGGGTGCGGACATATGGGAAAGCAACGGCTTGGAACCGCTTTGAAATGGAAGGGGGCGGGGTTTTACAAGTAACAACTAGCTTTGCTTATGGCCCATCCGGCAAGTCCTGGCAAATACGCGGCATTCAACCAGACATTGTTGTTGAACAAGGCATATTCACCCCTGACATCATCTCTCGTGAATATACAGAGGAAAAATATCCCAATGCCTTGACCCCCCGCCATGCAGAAACCGTGCCCACCCCATCAGCTGTCGTTGTTTCTAGTAAGAGACTGAAGGACAACCAATTGCAGCAGGCACTGAACATGTTGGAAGCAATTCATATACGGGGCCAATCCCACTAATTTATTTTGCATCGTTGGGAGAACAAAAGATAAAACTTCTCCTAAACAAGTTGAAGCGTCATGAGAAAATATCGACAGGTTAGAATTTTAATAATAATGAATCCGCCTTATTTTCATATCTTGGCTTTTCCGTCACATTCCATTATATTAAAAGGCGCTTCATTTATTTAATTGGCAATATGCCTTACGCATTATGTCATAGGCTGAACGGCAAGAGATAAAAATCTTGCTTGCATTAGAGAGGGAAGAAGATGTTAAAATCAATTCGTTTGCTGGGATTTTCTGCATTATTATCCGCTAGTTTTTCTTTAACCCTATGGGGTCAGACAAAACCGACCGACACCTATCGGCAATTGGAATTGTTCAGTAACGTGTTTGAGAAAATCCGTTCCCAATATGTTGAGTCTGTGAAAGACCAGGAATTGATTGAAGCTGCCCTTCGCGGCATGGTATCATCGCTTGATCCCCATTCCAGCTATTTGACGGAAAAAGAATTTAAAGCCATGAATGATGAGATTCGCGGTTTTGCGGGTCTCGGCATGCAGGTCGTTTTAGAGGAAGGGGTTGTGAAAGTTGTTTCCCCCATCGATGATACCCCTGCTTTCCGGGCTGGCATCCAATCTGGTGATTTGGTCATTGCGATTGACGGAGAGCAAGTTTTTGGCCTGACGCTCGAGCAAGCTGTGGCTAAACTGCGCGGCCCAATTGGCACAAAAGTGACCATTACCATAAAAAGACCTCAACAAGAACCGTTCGATTTATCATTGATTCGGGAAAAAATTATCCAAAAAAGCGTTCGTTCTAGGTTGGAAAACGGTAATATCGGCTATTTGCGGGTTAGCGAATTTACAGATAATACTTACCCAACTTTAGTTGAAGAAATTAAAAAATTAAAAGAACAAAGTAAAAATCAATTGATCGGTTTTGTTCTGGATTTACGCAATAATCCGGGCGGCCTCCTGACGCAAGCCATCTCGGTCAGCGATGCTTTCTTAGAAAAAGGCGAGATTGTTTCGGTTAAAGGGCGGGATGATCGTGATATGAAACGATTCAACGCCACTGCGGGTGATTTAACCGATGGGTTACCCTTGATTATCTTAATCAACCAAGGTTCCGCCTCCGCTTCCGAAATTGTTTCGGGTGCCTTGCAAGACCATCAACGGGCCATTATCATGGGTATTAAAAGCTTTGGCAAAGGATCGGTCCAAAGCATTATCCCCCTTCCCGGCTACGGGGCGGTTAAATTTACCACCCAGTTTTATTATACCCCCTCCGGTCGCTCCATTCAAAAAATCGGCATTGTACCGGATATTATAGTCGAACAAGCTAAGATTGAAACGATTGCACAAGGCCAGGCTTATAGTGAATCAAGCCTTAAAAACAGCCTGAATAACCCCAACCAAAAACCGGAGCAGACGGAAAATCCGACCAACCCGGCGCAGCAAGGGCAAACGGCCCCTCCAACCACTACCCCGGCAGTTGATTATCAATTGCAGCGCGCAACTGACTTATTGCAGGGATTATCCTTAATAAATAAAAAGCCGAAATAGTTTTATTGCTGCAGGGGGGGGGCTGTGCATTCCCCCTTCGGTTTTATTTTGTTGCATAATATTTCATAAAACCATGTCTCACTTCACCATTCGCCGTCAGCCGCGCCGGAATGTTTATCGCCTTGGAGTGGGTATTGTGTTATTCAATCCAGTGGGAAAGGTTTTGGTTGGCCAACGTCTGGACATGCAATCAGACGCCTGGCAAATGCCCCAAGGGGGCATTGATGCCGATGAAACCCCCTTAGAGGCGGTATGGCGCGAAATGGAAGAAGAGATCGGTACGCGCAACGCCGAATTATTAGGGGAAAGCCGCGGGTGGTTCACTTATAAGTTGCCGCCAGGTTTGAAGAAAATACTTTGGAGTGGAAAATACCTTGGTCAGCGGCAAAAATGGTTTGCTTTCCGTTTTTTGGGAACAGATCAAGATATCAATATTCAGACACCGCATCCTGAGTTTCGGAACTGGCAATGGGTGGAATTCCAAGAAGTGCCCAAGCTGATCGTTCCTTTTAAGAAAGATTTATACGAACAAATTGTCAAGGAATTTGAACCGCTGAAACAAGGATGGTTGGCGAGCGATCCCGTTTCTCCCTTTTAATCCCAAGGTAATGGGTAGATACGGGGTTTGATAGGAATACCTTTTCCCTGGTCTGATGTTTTCCGAGCTTCTGGTGTAAGGATGGGGCTGATCCAGACTTGGTTGATTTTAGGTCAAAATGACAACAGGATCTGAATGGGGATCGGCTGAAAATCCCTCGCTCACCAGATCAACCTTCGAAATGGCCAACTTATCCCAAATGATTTTTTGTGAACCCTGATTAAAGCGCATGGCCCGCAATGCCGGTCGCTGATACTCTTCAGGGATATCCCCCTGAGAGACAAAATTTTAAGGAAAATACAGATGGGGAAAGGTTTGGCAAATCTTTCAAAAGCCCCTTTATATCGCTGTTAGGCGATAATCCTCGATAGGAATAGTCCATTTGTACGGGAGGTTCGAAAAATTTAACCGCAGGACTTTCATTCATATTGTTTTCTTGCGCCAACCCGCCATGCGATTACATCATCCCCCCTACCAACAATAAAATTGTGAGCAGATAATATGTATAAATTTTGCTCATTCTGAGAAAACCTCTTATACACGAAAAATAGCCATCATATTTTATGTGGTGATTCTGCCATAAAATCATAGATTTTAGCCAGCTTGCGTGATCAACTTAAAAAAACGCTTTTGGGCAATATTTAAATGGGGGATGAATAGTAGCGGTGTTCCTGACAGGAGTAGGGTATGATAGGGAAATATTGAGGATTCGTATAACTTACCGCTGCGGTTGTATGACTTGCTTACGCAATTTTTGGCCGCGGTAAGCAACCAACTTCGTCAATCCCTTCGTCATTAATTGACTTATTTGGCCTTGTGGCTCTAACCCAACCGCCTTCATCACCATGCTGCTAGCTTTACGCAAATGATATTGCTGATATAAAGGATAGACCCTGGCGCCATATTCCGCCGAATATCGGGAATGGCTGTAACTGTTGTCCATCGCGCTATTAGCAGCGTAATAGGCATAGGGCAATTCGTCATCACCTTCAGATTCCCACATTCGGCCCAAAGCGATGATTAACCGTCGCAGCTTGCCAACATTCTCTTTCTTCAGATAGCGTTTTAAATGGATATAGAACAATTTATAATGGCGGAATTCATCCGCCGCAATCAGGCGGCATATTTCTTTCAACAAGGGCTCTTGGCTAGCATCCCTCAAGGCGGTATAGTAAGAAGTGGTACCGGTTTCAACAATACAGCGGGCAATTAATTCCCCACTGCGGCTGCCGCGAATGGAAGCCGACGAATTGACGGCAATTTTATAGCCTTCAGCAAAGCGCTGAAAACAGGATTGATAGTTAAAAGTTGGGTCAACCATTTCTGCCCAACGCCCTAAAGCTTGGCCATGCTGAACCTCTTCAACCGCCCAATCCCTGGCGGCATCTTGAAATTCCAAATCATCATAAAAAACATTTTTGAGGTAAGTCGCATAGTCTGCCGCATTCGACTCAACCATGCTGGCTGCTTTGACAATCGGCACTAATTCGGGTTTGACGAGGTGAGGGTTAAAATTCCGCCAAGAAATATCATCAAGAGTCCAGTTTTTCATTTTTTCAGCACCTGTTGGCTTCTTCTAACACATAACCCTTGAAGTATAGCATAAAGGTTATTTGGGGATACAAAAAAATATTTCCCCACCAATAGAAGAAAGCAAAAGTTTAGTAAAGTAATAAAAATCGGCAAGAGTTAGAAAGCTTTCCTATGGATTATATTTAGGCTTTTTTATCTCGTTCCTTCCCATGCTTAAAATGATCCATTCTGGTGAATTTTCGTAAGTGAGGTGAGTGGTGCGATGTAAAGCATCGGATAGCCAGGACAGAAAGGATAACAACGTATTGAAAGCTGTTTCATTATGAATTTCTTCCGGCGCTATATCCATTTCTATCTTATCATCCTCAAAGAAGTGGCAGTTGACCTCGATATTACCTACAAGAAAAAATCTCATCGTAGTGGCTAGGCCTCTGTCTCGAAAATGAAGTACGGATTTAAAATTTAAAAGTATTTCCCCTTTTTCTGGACCATGCCAAAACTGGGGATGAAAATGCGACAAAATCTGTGCAATGAAAAGATCCCATAAGGCCGCATCCGCCTCGAAAACATAAACATCGCGCCGGGATCCGTCGCATTCAAAATGGGATTTTAGCAATTCCCAATAGTTTATGTTTTGCTGTTCCATGCCTCTTAACGTGAAGATGAAGAGTATCAATTAGGCGATTGTTCCGCCCTGCAGAACCCCGAAGCTTTGTAAAGAAAACTTTTTACCCATACACATTCGGCTCTAAAGCGTCGATTTGGGCTTGCATAACAATCAGTTGTTTTTCATAAAAAACTTGCTGCTCTGGCTTGGTTTCAAGCTTTTGATCTTCTTGCAGGTGGCTGATTTGTTTTTCTAATTGGGCGCGGTTAATTTGTTCCACATTGACCGCTTGGGTCGCAAGAATCGCACAATGGCTTGGGGTAATTTCGGCAAATCCACCGCTTACAAATATTTTCTCAAAAACTGTTGTTTCATTGAAAACCACCACAACCCCGGCACGCAATAAAGAAATGAACGGGGCATGGCCAGGCAATGCCGAAAAATCGCCTAATTCTCCCGGTACTACCACATTTGTTACCTCTTGGCTAAAGATAACTCTCTCTGGGGTAATGATCTCAAGTTTTATTGTTTTCCCCGCCATTCATCCCTTCCTTTTCGGTTATGTGACCCTTAAGCAGCCTCTGCCGCCATCTTTTTAGCTTTTTCTACCACTTGGTCAATCGTTCCCGTCATGTAAAAGGCTGATTCAGGTAAATCATCATACTCGCCTGCAACAATTCCTTTAAAACCGCGGATGGTCTCTTCTAAGCTTACAAATACCCCAGGAGTGTTGGTGAAAACCTCGGCTACATGGAAGGGTTGCGATAGGAACCGTTGGATTTTACGGGCACGCGAGACCGTTAGTTTATCATCTTCCGATAATTCATCCATCCCCAAAATCGCAATAATATCTTGAAGCGATTTATAAGTTTGCAAAACCCGCTGCACATTCCGGGCCACCTTATAATGTTCCTCGCCGACAATCCTTGGGTCCAACATACGGCTGGTCGAATCTAGGGGGTCAACGGCCGGATAAATGCCCAATTCGGCAATTTGGCGCGACAACACCGTGGTAGCATCCAAATGGCTGAAAGAAGTGGCGGGTGCGGGATCAGTTAAATCGTCCGCGGGCACATAAATGGCCTGCACGGACGTGATTGATCCCTTTTTGGTGGTGGTGATACGTTCTTGCAGCATCCCCATTTCCGTGGCTAAGGTCGGCTGATAACCAACGGCCGACGGGATGCGTCCCAAAAGCGCTGAAACCTCAGACCCCGCTTGTGTAAACCTAAAAATATTATCAACAAAGAAAAGAACATCTTGCCCGTCTTGATCACGAAAATTTTCAGCAATGGTCAGCGCGGATAAAGCAACCCGGGCACGGGCTCCGGGCGGTTCGTTCATTTGCCCATAAACCAGGGCAACCTTGGATCCCGGCCCATCCAAACGAATAACTTTAGAATCAATCATTTCATGGTATAAATCGTTGCCTTCGCGCGTCCGTTCGCCAACTCCAGCAAAAACCGAGACACCGCCGTGGGCCTTGGCCACGTTATTGATCAGCTCTTGAATTAAAACAGTCTTACCAACCCCAGCGCCACCGAATAAGCCGATTTTGCCGCCCCGGGCATAAGGTGCTAACAAATCCACAACTTTAATGCCAGTGACTAAAATCTGGGCTTGCGTGGATTGATCGGCGAAACTAGGGGCCAAGCGATGAATCGGCATGGTTTTGCTGGATTTTACGGGGCCACGCTCATCAATTGGCTCGCCGATGACATTTAAAATACGCCCTAATGTTTCGGGCCCAACCGGCATATTGATCGGCTGCCCCGTATCCCTGACCTCTTGACCACGCACCAAGCCTTCGGTTGAATCCATGGCAATAGCACGTACCGTATTTTCGCCTAAATGCTGGGCTACTTCAAATACCAAAGTTTTTCCTTGGTTTTTTGTCGTAAGCGCATTTAATATCGAAGGCAATTCTTGATCAAAATGCACATCCACCACGGCACCCAGAACCTGGCTTATCTTACCCATCTTTTGTTTTTCCATTCTTTGGAAGCTCCCTTAGATAAAAATATCATATCAACTTGGATAATAAATTAGACCGCTTCGGCCCCCGAAATAATTTCAATCAATTCTTTGGTGATATAGGCTTGGCGGCTACGGTTATAGAAAATGGTCAAACGGTTGATCATATCCCCAGCGTTCCGGGTAGCGTTATCCATTGCGGCCATTCGTGCACCCTGCTCACCAGCCGCACTTTCAAGCAACGCTTTATATAATTGCACGGCCAGGTTACGCGGCAACAATTCCTCGAGTATTTGTTCGGGTTGCGGTTCATACTCATATAAAGCAGTCGGTTCAGCAATCTCTATTTTCTTGCTATCCACGCTTGCTACATCAAGGCTTTCCTGCCAAACGGGAATGATGGTTTGCAAAGTTACAATCTGACTGATCACCGATTTAAAACGGTTATAGATAACCGTACAAACATCAAATTCACTGGTTTCATACATCTGCTGCAATTGCCGCACCAATTCCTCAACCAGATTAAAAGCAATCGGTGATTTCATGATGGATTCCGGCGCATCCAATAATAAATGGGCATATTCGCGCTTTAAAAGATCCCGTCCCTTGCGCCCCAAGGGTAAAATCTTGACTATTTTCCCTTTCGCCACTAAATCACGAATTTGGCGGCGGGTGGCGCGAACGATGGAGCTGTTGAAACTGCCACATAAGCCGCGATCCGAGGTCACCGGTATCAGAAGATGGATGTTTTGTTGTTCCCGGCCCTTCAATAAAGAAGGACTGTCGTCAAATTGCGAAGATTGCTTGGTTAGCTCAACCATCAATTGCTGCATCCGTTCCGCGTAGGGGCGGGATGATTCCGCCTGCTCTTGCGCCCTTCGTAATTTGGCGGCCGAAACCATCTTCATAGCAGAAGTGATCTTCTGTGTTGATTTCACACTATTAATACGAAGCTTGAGATCTTTTAAGCTGGGCATCTTATCGCATCACCAAAAATAACCAAAAATTAAGCAAAGGCCTTCACAAATTTATCCAGAACCGCCCGTAACATTTCTTCCACTTTAGCAGAAATTTCTTTCTGCTGGCGGATTGAGTCAAGAATCCCCGGATGTTTTGCACGAATTTCTTGCAAGAAAGCGTTTTCAAAACGCATGATCTGATCTGCTTTAATCGTATCCAAATAACCCCGCACGCCGCAGAAAATGGATACAACTTGCTCTTCAACCGGCATGGGTTTGAATTGGTCTTGTTTCAAAAGTTCTGTTAAGCGCGCGCCGCGCGCGAGCAACCGCTGCGTTGAAGCATCTAAATCCGAGGCAAACTGGGCAAAAGCAGCCATTTCGCGGTACTGGGCCAATTCAAGTTTAATGCGCCCTGCCACCTGTTTCATCGCTTTAATCTGGGCTGCCGAACCAACCCGACTTACCGAAATACCCACGTTAATAGCCGGACGGATGCCTTTATAAAACAAGCTGGT
The DNA here is from genome assembly GCA_044227605.1 of Alphaproteobacteria bacterium. GTDB lineage: Bacteria > Pseudomonadota > Alphaproteobacteria > JAEUKQ01 > JAEUKQ01 > JAEUKQ01. The sequence continues at coordinate 22,983 of JBGAWJ010000002.1, read as the reverse complement.
TTCCAAGAATATCTGCCCATCCGTAATTGAAATCACGTTGGTGGGGATATAAGCAGAAACATCTCCAGCCTGGGTTTCAATAATCGGCAGGGCAGTCAAGGAACCACCTTTATTTTCATCATTTAATTTCGCGGCCCGTTCCAGCAACCGCGAATGCAAATAGAAAACGTCGCCGGGATAGGCTTCGCGTCCGGGCGGACGACGTAACAGCAAGGACATCTGCCGGTAAGCAACCGCTTGCTTGGATAAATCATCATAAATAATCAAGGCATGCATGCCGTTATCGCGGAAAAACTCACCCATCGTGCACCCGCTATAAGGAGCTAAAAACTGTAACGGCGCAGGTTCTGATGCTGTGGCTGCCACAATGATAGTATATTCCAAAGCCCCAGCGTCTTGAAGCTGCTTGACGATTTGAGCAACGGTTGAGCGTTTTTGACCAATCGCCACATAAATACAATATAATTTATTTTTTTCATCATTGCTGGCATGGGCCGTCTTTTGATTGATGATGGTGTCAATGGCAACAGCGGTTTTGCCGGTTTGCCGGTCACCGATGATCAGTTCGCGCTGGCCGCGACCGACGGGCACCAGACTATCAATCGCTTTTAACCCTGTTTGCATCGGCTCATGAACCGAACGGCGAGCAATAATCCCGGGTGCTTTGACTTCCACCCGTCGGCGTTCCACTTTTTGCAAAGGCCCCTTGCCATCAATGGGGTTGCCTAAGGCATCAACCACCCGACCCAATAATCCGCGACCGACTGGCACATCAACAATATCCCGGGTTCTTTTAACCACATCGCCTTCTTTAATGCCCCGGTCTTCCCCGAATAAAACAACACCGACATTGTCGGTTTCAAGGTTCAAGGCCATCCCGCGTACGCCGTTGGCAAATTCAACCATTTCTCCGGCTTGCACATTATCAAGGCCATACACACGAGCAACCCCATCACCTACGGACAGCACCTGGCCTACCTCCGCCACATCGGCGCCCGCATCAAAATTTTTTATTTGTTGTTTAATAATAGCAGAAACTTCTGCGGCGCGGATATCCATTTATCCGACTCCTCTCATCATTTGTTGTAAACGTGCTAATTTAGATTGTAGGGAAGCATCAATCACCCGACTGCCGATTTTAATTTTCATGCCAGCAATCAAATTTGGGTCTATTTGAAAATTGACATGAACATTCTTGGCAAATTGCAGGGCTAACATTTTTTTGACTTCCTCTTGTTGCAAACCAGCGAGCGCTTGCGCACTGGTCACCTCAGCCTCAATCCCACCCTCTTTTGCAATTTGGAAATGGCGTATATAGGTAAAAATTTCCTTAAGAAGATGAAAACGCCGTTGGCGAAGCAATAACAAAAAGAACTTTTTAAGCAATTCATCCGTTTTCAATTGCTTGGTCAGTTCATTCATCAGGGATTGTTGACGCGGGGGTGCAATGCGCGGGTCAGTCAAGAACGAAGCCAATTTTTTTTCCTGTTCCAATAAAGCCAGAAATCGTTGCAATTGGCCGGTCATTTCTTGGGAATTCTTGGCTTCTTGCGCCAATTCAAAAAATGCAATGGCATAGCGACGGGAAACCCCATCTATCGTTGCTGTCTTTGCCTGTTCCGTCATTGCTTCAAGCCCGTTTAAAATGTCAAAAAACCGTCGCCTTACACTTAATCAATCAAAGCATTTATCAATATAATGTTTATATTTTACAAAACAACAACCAAACCCTGCCTTACCCATAAAAAAGTAAGCGCATACTTAAAAGACCGCAGCGATAAATTTTCTACCCTTTTTCAAGCACAATCCCTCCGCCCTGTCAATTTATAAATTGCCAGGCGTTTATGTATTGGGCTCGAGGGAATTCTATCTTATTTTTTTCTTAAATATGGATGGCTTGGGTATTAAACGCTGCCCAGGCAGCTTCTTTAATAGCCTCGTTAAAAGTGGGATGGGCATGGAAGCTGCGCGCCAGATCCTCGGCTGAACCTGAAAACTCCATTGCCACCACGCATTCATGGATTAATGTGCCAGCATCCGGGGCAATAATATGGACGCCCAGGATTTTATCAGTGGCAGCATCAGCCAAAACCTTGACAAAACCTTGGGTTTCGCTTACAGCACGGGCGCGGCTGTTCGCTTGCAGCGGAAATTTCCCGATCCGGTAAGACACGTTATCTTTCTTCAATTCCTCTTCGGTTTTACCCACCGTTGCAATTTCAGGTGATGTATAAACCACCCCGGGTACCGTTGCATAATTGACATGTCCCGATTGGCCCGCCAATATTTCTGCCACTGCAATCCCCTCTTCCTCGGCTTTATGGGCTAACATGGGGCCTGTAATGACATCGCCGATGGCGTAAATATTTGCAACGGAAGTTTGGAAATGATCGTCAATGATGATCCGGCCACGCTCATCACATTTTATCCCTAATTTTTCTAAACCCAAATTTTTACTGTTGGGCGTGCGCCCAACGGCTACCAAAACCTTATCCGCTTCTAATACCTGTTCTGCCCCCCCTTGAACCGCTTGGCAACGCACCTGTACCAATTTACCCTTTTTTTCAGCCCCTAAAACCTTTGTGCCTAAAACAAAATTTATCCCTTGCTTGGTAACGATCCGCTGGAAAGTTTTGGCAAGTTCTTGATCCATATTGGGCAAAATACGGTCGGCATACTCAATCACCGTAACCTGGCTGCCTAACCGCTGCCAAACCGATCCCAATTCCAAACCAATATAACCACCGCCAATCACGACTAATTTGCCAGGGGCAGGGTTAAAAGATAAGGCACCTGTCGATGAAACAATATCTATTTCATCCACCGTTACACCTGGGATATTGGCACTTTCAGAACCTGTGGCAATAATAATTTTTTGTGCCTGCAGCAACTGTTCCTGATTGTTATTTTTGACCATAATTTTACCAGGCGAATCGAGCATGGCTTGCCCTTGGATAAAAGTGATCTTGTTTTTACGGAACAAGCCTTCAATCCCTTTGGTCAAATCATCAACCACCTTATTTTTATAATCCATCATGGTGACCAAATTGATCGTGGTTTCTTTCACCTGGATACCATAAATGGCTACATGTTGACGGATTGCCTCATATTCCGCCGATACATGCAACAAAGCTTTGGAAGGGATACACCCAATGTTTAAGCAGGTTCCGCCCAGTTTGACCCGCTTATCAATACAAACAACCTTTTTACCCAATTGCGCGGCACGAATGGCCGCGACATAACCGCCCGGCCCACCCCCAATAATCGCCACATCATATGTTGCTGTTTCCATTTGGCTCTATCCATTCATTCAGGTGATGCTAAACGTCAAATAATAAACGCTGCGGTTCTTCTAAATATTCTTTAACCCGTACCAAAAAGGTGACGGCCTCTTTGCCGTCAATTAAACGGTGATCATAAGAAACCGCCAAATACATCATCGGGCGGATTTCAATCTTATCTTGGATCGCAACGGGGCGCATTTGGATTTTATGCATCCCTAAAATAGCGGATTGCGGCGGATTTAGAATCGGGGTGGATAACAAAGATCCATAAACCCCGCCATTGGTAATCGTAAAAGTACCGCCCATTAAATCATCCATCGATAATTTGCCATCGCGCGCTTTCTTGCTGAGTTCGCCAATTTTGTTTTCAATTTGTGCAAAAGTTAATTGATCGGCATCCCTAACAATTGGCACCACCAACCCTTGTTCTGTCCCAACCGCCACACCAATGTCATAGTATTTCTTGTAAACAATTTCATCATCACGAATTTCTGCATTCACAACCGGCATTTCTTTTAAGGCTTGCGTGCAAGCTTTGACAAAGAAAGACATAAACCCAAGCTTTACCCCATGCTTTTTCTCAAAACCTTCCTTATATTTGCTGCGGAAAAGGTTGATTTCCGTCATATCCACTTCATTGAAGGTAGTTAGCATGGCAGCAGTGTTTTGTGCCATTTTCAACCGTTCTGCTATCCGCCGCCGCAAGCGACTTATAGGTACTTTTTCCTCAAGCCGGGAGGCGGAAGGGATGGTGGCAACGTTTCCGGCAGCGGGTGATTTTGGTGAAGTTTCAGATGGGGTAACTTTGGGCTGTGCCGATGTTTTAGCAGCAGCCAAGACATCGCCTTTGGTGATCCGGTTATCTTTGCCAGATCCCTGAATATCCTCAGGTTTTAAGTTGTTTTCTGGTAACAATTTACGCACAGCTGGTGATTGCTGTTCACTTGTGGAAGAAATAGGTTTGGCAGGTTCCGTTTTCCCAACAGCAAGTGTCTTGCCCTCTAGGGCCGGTTTATTTGCAGCAGGCGCCGAAACGGCGTTTTTCTGCTTTTCATCAACATAGCCCAGAACCGCCCCAACCATCACCGTTTGATCGGCTTTGACTTGTAAATCTTGCAAAACACCAGCAACTGGCGCCAACACTTCAACCGTTACCTTATCGGTTTCAAGTTCGGCAATCGGTTCATCCGCGGCAACCAAGTCACCAGCTTTTTTCAGCCATTTTGCCACCGTTGCTTCTGTAACTGATTCGCCCATCGCGGGGACTTTAATCGGTGTTGGCATCACTGCTCCTTTTCCACAATAATAATGACATTATTCTTTACCCGTCAGGGCGATATTAACCAATTGGGCTTGCTCCAGCTCATGGCGTTTCATTGAGCCGGTGGCTGGCGAAGCTGCTGCTGTGCGTCCCGCATAGAAAGCGCGCATGCTGCGGTGCTTTTGCTGCTGCAGCAGTTCCTCAAACAAAGGCGCCACAAAGCTCCACGCCCCCATATTCTTGGGTTCTTCTTGACACCAAACCACCTCTGCCTGTCCGTACAATTGCAATTGTTTTTTAATAGGCTCGACTGGGAAAGGATATAATTGCTCCACCCGTATGATGGCCACATTAGATAATTGCTTTTGCTCTTTTTGCTCCAGCAAGTCATAATAAACCTTGCCGCTGCAGAAAACCATCCGGGTAATTTTTTTAGGATTTAACGCTGCTGTCATATCCCCGATAACCCGCTGGAAAGCGCTGCCAGTTGCCATCTCCTGCAGGGGTGACACACATAACCGATGCCGCAGCAACGATTTGGGGGTCATGATGATTAAAGGTTTGCGGAAATCCCTGTGAATTTGCCGCCGTAATACATGAAAGTAATTAGCAGGGCTTGTGCAATTCACAACTTGCATATTGTCTTCCGCACAAAGCTGCAGATAACGCTCCAATCGGGCCGAACTATGTTCTGGTCCCTGGCCTTCGTACCCATGCGGCAATAACATCACCAACCCGGACATCCGGAACCACTTCGATTCTCCATTGCTAAGGAATTGGTCGACAATAACTTGGGCGCCATTGGCAAAATCGCCAAATTGTGCCTCCCACATCACCAAAGCATTTGGATCTGCTAAGCTATAGCCATATTCAAAGCCTAAGATCCCCGCCTCCGATAAGGGGCTGTCAATGACTTCCAAATGCTGTTGCTGTGGCCTAATGTGATTAAGGGGCGCATAATGAGTTTCATTTTCTTGGTCAATCCAAACAGCATGACGTTGCGAAAAAGTGCCCCGGCTGCAATCCTGGCCAGATAAACGCACCGGGTAACCTTCTACCAACAATGTACCGAATGCCAAAGCTTCTGCCGTGGCCCAATCAATCCCTTGGCCCATTTCGAAAGATTGTTTTTTAGCAGCTAATTGTCGTTCAATTTTCCGGTTTAGATTAAAGGTAGCAGGGATTGTGGTCAAAGCTTGGCCAACTTCGCGCAGCATAGCAACATCCCGCGCGGTACTGCCTGCCCTTTCCTCACCCGAGGCCGGTTTAAATCCCTTCCAAGCGCCCTCTAACCAATCAATCTTGCTCGTACGGAATGCGGCGGCTTGATAATCCCCCTCCAGTAACTGCTGATAAGAATTGGTCATTTGATCAATTTCTGGCTGAGTTAGAACCCTTTCCCGCAGTAACCGTTGGCTGTAGATTTTAGCAACGGACGGGTGAGAAGCAATTTTTTTATACATTAATGGCTGGGTAAAGGCCGGTTCATCCGTTTCATTGTGACCAAAGCGGCGATAACAGAACATATCAACCACCACATCTTTTTTAAACTGATGGCGGAATTCTACGGCCAATTTGGCCACATAACAAACAGCGTCCGGGTCATCCCCGTTGACATGGAAGATAGGGGCTTGGACAGCTTTGGCCAGTTCCGAGCAATAAGGGCCAGAGCGAAGATTGATGGGATTAGTCGTAAATCCGATCTGGTTATTGACAATAAAATGGATGGTACCGCCAATACGGTATCCCTTTAACTCAGACAGATCTAAGGTTTCTGCAACCAATCCCTGCCCCGCAAAAGCCGCATCCCCATGCAGTAACAAAGCCATCACCTGTTCCCGATTGCTATCCCCGCGCTGGCGCTGTTTCGCCCGGGTTTTTCCTAGAACAACAGTATTAACTGCCTCTAAATGCGACGGATTGGCGGTTAGGGATATATGCACGTGATGGCCGTGGAAATCACGGTCGGTTGAAGCGCCTAAATGGTACTTAACATCCCCTGACCCTTGAGTACCTTGCGGATAAACAGATTCCCCCCGGAATTCGGCAAAAATAGCGGCCAATTTTTTGCCAACAATCTGGGTTAACACATTTAAGCGGCCGCGATGCGCCATTCCCAATACCACTTCTTTGGTACCCAAGGCCGCCGCCTGAGAGATAATATATTCCAAAGCAGGGATGGTTGATTCAGCGCCATCAAGACCAAATCTTTTGGTGGCAACGAATTTCTTATCGAGAAAATGTTCAAAACTTTCGGATTTAATTACCTGCTCTAAAATTTGTTTGCGGTCGGCTACAGGTAACGCCCGCTCCCCTTGATTTACTTCAAATTTTTCTTGGATCCAGCGTTTCTGCTCCGGATCTTGGATATGCATAAATTCAACCCCGATTGGGCCGCAATAGATTTGGCGTAATTGTTTGATAACTTGCCGCAGGGTTGGTTGCGCCAACCCTAACCAGGAATCAATAAAAATCGGCTTGTCCATATCGGCCTCTGTAAACCCATAGCTATGCGGGTCAAGTTCCGGATGGCATACAATCGGTTTTAAGGATAGGGGATCCAAGACCGCTTCCAAATGTCCCCTCACCCGGTAGGACCGGATCAGCATCAACGCACGGATCGAATCGCGCGCAGCCGCTTTGACATCTACATTAACACTGGTTGGAAGAAGGTCAGGAGAAACAGCTGGCCCCATTTTAGGGGCATGAGTTGATTTTTCAGGTGAAACCGCTTTTTCCTGAGACCAGCTGGGTCCCCGCTGTTCTTGCAACAGGTTGCGGGCATCATCTTGCAAACTCGCAAAAAATTCTTGCCAACTGCTATCAATTTGCTGCGGATCCTCTAGATAACGCCCATAAAGGTCGTTGATAAAAGAACTATCTGCACTTGATAAAAAAATATAATCTTCTGCTTTCATGCTTTCTTTGCTGATCCTATGCCGATGGTTACCCAATTTTACGGTAACTTTCCTATCCTTTAACCCTTTAAGGCCTTACTCATTGTTTCTCCAAGCGCCGCTGGGGAATCAACGATTTTAAAGCCAGCCGCACGCATGGCTTCTATTTTATCATTAGCGCCGCCCTTGCCCCCGGAAACAATCGCTCCGGCATGCCCCATCCGCCGTCCTTCAGGTGCCGTCATGCCCGCAATAAACCCAACAATCGGTTTTTTACGCTTTTCAGCCTTAATGAAAGCTGCGGCATTTTCCTCAGCCGATCCGCCAATTTCGCCAATCATAATAATGCCCACAGTCTCTGGGTCAGCCATAAACATTTCCAGACATTCAACAAAATTGGTGCCATTCACCGGATCCCCGCCAATACCGATACAAGTGGACTGGCCTAAACCGGCCGCCGTGGTCTGCGCCACGGCTTCATACGTTAAGGTACCAGAACGCGACACAATCCCAATTTTGCCGGGACGGTGGATGTGGCCGGGCATGATGCCGATTTTGCATTGATTAGGGGTAATAACACCCGGACAGTTCGGCCCAATCAGGCGGGTTTTGGAACCGGCAAGCGCCCGCTTCACTTTCACCATATCCAAAACAGGGATGCCTTCGGTGATACAAACCACCAATTTTATACCGCTATCAATAGCTTCTAAAATAGCGTCAGCTGCAAACGGTGGTGGCACATAAATCACGCTAGCATCAGGGCTGGTTTTTTTGACCGCTTCCGATACTGTCTCAAATACTGGCAAATTCAAATGTTGGGTGCCGCCCTTACCTGGGGTTACACCGCCCACCATTTTAGTGCCGTAAGCAATAGCCTGTTCGCTATGGAAAGTCCCTTGAGAACCTGTAAACCCTTGGCAAATAACTTTGGTATTACGATCAATTAAAACAGCCATTTTATTTCCCCTCGCGCACGGCTTGAACAATTTTCTTAGCGGCATCTGCCAAATTGCTGGCAGAGGCGATCGGCAACCCTGATTGTTGCAGGATTTTTTTGCCTAATTCAACATTTGTTCCTTCCAACCGAACCACCAAGGGAACGTGTAAACTAACCTCCCGCGCTGCAGCCACAATGCCTTCGGCAATCACGTCGCAACGCATAATCCCCCCGAAAATATTGACGAGTATCCCTTCCACATTCGGATCTGATAAAATCAGTTTAAAGGCTGTTGTCACCCGTTCCTTCGTAGCACCACCACCGACATCCAGGAAATTGGCAGGTGTACCGCCAAAAAGCTTAATGATATCCATAGTAGCCATGGCAAGGCCAGCCCCATTGACCATGCAGCCAATATTTCCTTCTAATTTGACATAATTCAAACTATGTTTTGTTGCCAACAATTCTGCAGGGTCCTCTTCGTTTTCGTCCCGCAACGCTTCAATAGCCGGATGGCGAAAAAGGGCATTATCATCAAAATTGATCTTGGCGTCCAACGCCATTAACTGGCCATCACCCGTCACAACCAAAGGGTTAATTTCTATAACGCTGGCATCCAATGCAATAAAAGCTTGATAAAGCGAGCTGATAAAGCCAACGGCCGCATTTACTTGCGCACCCTTTAGCTGTAACCCAACAGCCAATTGACGGGCATGATGCGGCATTAATCCAGTTACCGGATCAATAACGACCTTCAGAATTTTTTCGGGATGGCTTGCCGCCACTTCCTCAATTTCCGTACCCCCTTCCACAGATGCCATGCAAACAATCCGTGATGTATCGCGGTCTACCAACATACTTAAATAAAGTTCCCGCTTAATATCACAACCCTGCTCAATATAAACGCGCTTCACCACTCGTCCCTTTGGGCCAGTTTGTGGGGTGACCAGCGTCATACCCAACATTTGCGCGGCCAATTTTTGTACCTCATCCGCTGATTTAGCAAGCTTCACTCCACCAGCCTTGCCGCGACCCCCCGCATGGATTTGTGCCTTTACCACCCATAATTTGCCGCCGATTTCCGCAACGGCGCTTTTAGCCTCGGTCGGCGTATAGGCAATCTTGCCCTTGGGAACGGTTACACCGTATGTCTTAATCAACTCTTTGGCCTGATATTCATGAATATTCATCGTATTTTCCTAAGGTATTCCCTTTGCACAAAAGAGATAATTTTTTTATATCAACAACACTATAGGCAGATAAAATAAGGATTACTTGGAAGTGTTTGGGATCATTTTCCGGGCGGCATCGATCAATTGCCGAACAGATATAACGGATTTATCAAACATTTCTTTCTCCGTTTTGTTTAAATCAATTTCGACTATCTTTTCAACCCCATTTGCACCAATTACCGCTGGTACCCCAACATATAAATCTTTTACCCCGTATTCTCCGCTTAAATAGGCAGCACAGGGTAAGACCCGGCGCTTATCCAATAAATAAGATTTGGCCATATCAATGGCAGAAGCCGCTGGGGCATAAAAGGCAGAGCCGGTTTTTAAAAGATTAACAATCTCCGCACCGCCATCCCTTGTGCGCTGCACAATAGCCTGCAATTTTTCTTCACTTATCCAGCCACGTTTAACCAAATCTGGCAGCGGAATGCCCGCAACCGTTGAATACCGAACCAACGGCACCATGCTATCTCCGTGCCCACCCAAGACAAAGCTACTGACGTCTTGAACAGAAACCTTCATTTCAGAGGCTAGAAAATACCTGAAGCGGCTGCTATCCAAAACACCTGCCATCCCCACCACCCGCCGCGCTGGAAACCCTGTGGCTTCCCGCATTACCCAGACCATGGCGTCTAAAGGATTAGTCACCACAATCACAAAAGCGTTAGGTGCATGTTGCTTAATGAACCCACCGATATCATGAACGATTTTACAATTTATACTTAAAAGATCATCGCGACTCATCCCCGGTTTGCGAGGTACGCCTGCAGTTACAATAATAACGTCTGATCCTTTCAGGGCGCTATAGTCGTTACTGCCACTAACCTGAACATCGGCCCCAAAAACGGCGTTCGCTTGCGCAAGATCCAAGGCTTTTCCCTGTGGAACACCTTCAACCACATCAATCAGCGTAATATCCCCCAATTCCCCAAGACTTGCGAGTAATCCTAATGTACCGCCGATATTGCCTGCCCCAACTAGGGCAATTTTCTTCCGTGCCATGATCAGTGCCTCTACTTTCTTCATTGAATGATCATTATCATCAATCGATTTACGGTGCTAAGGAGTAGACCTTTTATGAGCTTTGGTCAAGATCTGACGCATACTTCGAAAATGATCCATCGTTCGCAGGATAATCCGCTGAACGCATTTCTTGCAGACGCGATATGGTGCGCCCAAACCCCGTATATTGGCCATCTTTATTAGGATATAAATCAGGAATTTCCACTTCAGCCGTACAAATCAAATAACACTGGTTGTCATATAAAACATCCACGAGGGTTATAAACCGGTGAAGGGAAGGTTGGCGGATATCGGAAAATTGGGGAACATTCAAAAGCAACACATAGCGAAAATTTTTGGCAATTTCTAAATAATCCGCAGCCCCTAAATTTGCCAGGCATAATTCCTTAAAATCTGCCCATAAAACCTGGTCTGCCGTCCGTTGCAACATTAGTTGGCGTGACTGGAACTTTAAAAGAGTTGGTTTGGCCTGTTTTTTTTTGGTCAATTGGTAAAAAATATTTTCCATTTTCTGCTGGTTCTCGGGCGTTAAGGGTGTTAGATAACGCCAATCAACCGGTAATTTTAGCTGGCGGTAATCAACAGGCCCGGTTAATTCATACACATCCATATGCCGCAAAATAATATCAATAAAGGGCAGAAAATTGTTGCGTTGCAATCCGTTTTTATAAAGATCACGCGGCGCCCAATTGGAGGTTGCGACCACCACCACCCCTTGCTGGAATAATTCCTTAAAAAGCCTTCCTAAGATCATCGCATCAGCAATATTGGCCACATGGAACTCGTCAAAACATAGCAAGCTTATTTCCGTGGCAATTTGTTGCGCCAACAGGGTTAATAACCCTTCGGTTGTTGGTTTTTGAGGCGATTGCTGTTCCCGTAAAAGCCAAAGCTGCTGATGAACTTCCGCCATAAATTGATGAAAATGGCTGCGTTTTTTTCTAAAGATGGGAATGCTCTTAAAAAATAAATCCATCAGCATGGATTTCCCTCGACCTACATCTCCGTAAATGTAGATACCATACTTGGGAGGGGGCAAGGCTTTACGCTTGTCATGAAACAAACGGTGCCAAAAATTCTTGGGAACAGGGGGTCTTAATCGATGTTCGGTCAATTCTCTAGCCAATTGATCCAGCTTTTCGATAACGGCCGCCTGGTGGGGTTCAAAGTGCCATTGCCCTTTTCGGCACGCCTCCAGATATTGCTGCATGATAGGGAAAGGCGCCAGGGCAACCACGATTTCTGTTCCTTGCCAGCAACGATTAAAGTCGCCGTGCCATCTGCAATTTTTTGATTTCACCGATCGCCTTGGCAGGATTTAGCCCCTTCGGGCAAGTCTTGGTGCAATTCATAATGGTATGGCATCGATACAGTTTGAAGGGGTCTTCCAATTGTTGCAAACGCTCACCCGTCGCGGTATCTCGGCTATCGGCAATCCACCTATAAGCCTGCAGCAAAACAGCAGGCCCGAGATAGCGATCACCATTCCACCAATAGCTGGGGCAGGCGGTCGAACAACAAAAGCACAAAATACACTCCCATAACCCATCTAGTTTTGCCCGCTCTTCCGGAGTTTGCAACCGTTCGCGGTGGGGGGCAGGTTCATTGGTCTTCAACCAAGGCTGGATCGATTCGTATTGTTTATAAATTCCCTTGAGATCAGGAACCAAATCCTTCACAACCGGCAGGTGGGGCAAGGGGTATACTTTGATATCCCCTTTGATCTCATGGATATACTTGGTGCAAGCCAAGGTATTAGTCCCATCAATATTCATGGCACAAGAACCGCATACCCCCTCCCGGCAGGAACGCCTAAAGGTTAAAGTTGGGTCAATTTCATTTTTAATTTTGATTAATGCATCCAAAACCATCGGGCCACATTGGTCCAAATCAATTTCATAGGTGTCAAGACTTGGATTTTGCCCTGCTTCTGGATCAAAACGGTAAACTTTTAATTTCTTCGTTTTATTTCCGCCAGCAGCCTTAAAAATTTTGCCCGGTTGAATCTGAGAATTCGCTGGTAGATTAAATTGTGCCATAGCAGGTCCCCTAATAAACGCGCGCTTTGGGCGGAAAGGATGGAACGTCTTTACTTAAGGGCTGCAAATGGACAGGCCGGAAATCAATCGTGGGCCTACCCTTTTCTGTCAGCCAGATGATAGTATGCTTGAGCCATTGGTCATCATTACGCTGCGGATAATCCTCACGCGCATGTGCCCCACGGCTTTCCTTGCGTTGCGCGGCCGAATGAATGGTGGCCATGGCCTGATACAGCAAATTGTCTAACTCAAGCATCTCCACTAAATCGCTGTTCCAAATTAATGACCGGTCATGCAGCAACAGGTCATGACGCTTTTCCCAAGCCTCATTCATAGCTTTTAAACCATTTTGTAAAATATCGCCGCTGCGGAAAACCCCGCAATCATTTTGCATAATCCGCTGCATTTCGAGCCTTAAAGCAGCAGGCAAGGTTTTCCCCTTGGCCTGCCTAAAATAATCCAATCGGGTTAAAGATAAATCTTGTGCATCTTTTGGCGGCTCAGGATGGGGAGAGTTCGGCTTAATCAATTCGGCACAACGCTTAGCAGCTGCCCGACCGAAAACCACTAAATCAAGCAATGAATTCGACCCCAGTCGGTTGGCCCCATGGACGGAAACGCAAGCCGCCTCGCCGATAGCCATCAAGCCCGGCACGACATGATCGGGATTGCCGTTTTTTAAGGTGACAACCTCTGTCCGGTAATTGGTAGGCACACCGCCCATGTTATAATGGCAGGTCGGGATAACAGGGATTGGTTGACGGGTCACATCAACGCCTGCGAAAATACGGGCGGTTTCCGCAATGCCGGGTAATTTTTCATTAATCATCTTGGGATCTAGATGTTCTAAATGCAGGTAAATGTGATCTTTTAATTTGCCCACACCGCGTCCCTCGCGAATTTCGATGGTCATGGAACGGCTGACCACGTCACGTGATGCTAAATCCTTGGCCGCTGGCGCGTAACGCTCCATAAAACGTTCGCCCACGGAATTAGTCAAATATCCGCCCTCACCCCTGACCCCTTCAGTGATTAAGCACCCCGCACCGTAAATACCAGTTGGATGAAACTGCACAAACTCCATATCCTGCAAAGGCAATCCCGCTCGCAAAACCATCGCATTGCCATCACCCGTACAAGTATGGGCAGAGGTACAGGAAAAATAAGCCCGCCCATATCCCCCAGTCGCCAAGATAACCATATGAGAGTGGAAGCGGTGGATGGTACCGTCATCTAAGTTCCAAGCCACTACCCCGCGGCAAGTCCCTTGCGCATCAAAAATCAAATCCAAAACAAAATATTCAATAAAAAATTCGGCAGAATGCCTAAGGGCTTGTTGATATAAGGTGTGCAGAATGGCATGTCCTGTCCGATCCGCTGCGGCACAGGTGCGCTGGGCAATTCCTTTGCCATATTCCGTAGTCATCCCCCCGAAAGGCCTTTGGTAAATTTTCCCCTCCGCCGTCCTGCTAAACGGCACGCCGTAATGCTCAAGTTCAATGATCGCTGGTGCTGCTTCACGCACCATAAACTCAATGGCATCCTGATCGCCCAACCAATCCGAACCTTTAATCGTATCATACATATGCCAGCGCCAATCATCAGCGCCCATATTACCTAAAGCGGCACTGATCCCCCCTTGGGCAGCCACTGTATGGCTGCGGGTTTGGCAACAGAAGGCTGATCAGCCATTTTAACCCCTTAATGCAATCAGAAGAACGGAAATAATCGATAATAAGGCAACCCCAACGCAAATAAATTTACAAAATATCAACCAAAATACCCGCCAACCCAAGTGGGACACATAATCTTCCACAACTACCTGGATTCCTAAATATCCATGATAGAAAAGGCTTGCTAAAAACAACACCATCAGGGTTGCTGTCCAAGGTGTACGCAGCCATAATAGGAAATCTTGATAATCCGCATTTATATGCAACAACAGGCTGATCACAAACCACAAACTTAAAGGAATCAAGGCAATAGCTGTTAGGCGTTGCTTCCACCAATGGGAAACCGCTTCACCTGAATGGGGTTCTTGATGCAGGTCTTTCATAATATCCCTTTCAAAGAAGAACGATAACCCATGTAATGATTGTCAAAATAAAAGCCGCAGCAATGGCCCCCCAGCCGCTACGGTACACACTAGGTAGACTGTATCCACGCCCTATATCCCAAAATAAGTGCCTGAGGCCATTTGCGAAATGAAAGTAAAAGGCAAAGCTCCAACCAATCAATGCAATCAATCCGACCCAAGATACTAAGAATCCCTGGGCGATTTGGTATGCTGCCTCACCCAACGCAGCGGAACACAGCCAATAAACCAAAAGCAAGGATCCTATAACCAAGGAAATCCCTGTCATCCGGTGCAGAATGGACATAACCGAGGTTAACTGCCACCGGTAAATGTGTAAATGGGGTGATAGGGGTCTTGGCATGTTATCGCTCACCATAAAAGCAAGATACGCCAGTAATTTGGCCATAATGGTTTAGCGCGCCCGCCCAATAGTGTCAATTGGAATAAGCAACCATATTTCTAACGCCATCTGTCCTTAAGAAAAAGGAAAAGAGACCACGTTCTTTTAAAAGCATGATGAAAAAATCCTTCACACAATCCATGAATGGTCGGCCAATGGTTAATGGGCCAATAAAATAGGCAAAGAGGCGATTTGCAGC
This sequence comes from Alphaproteobacteria bacterium, assembly GCA_044227605.1. Classification (GTDB taxonomy): domain Bacteria; phylum Pseudomonadota; class Alphaproteobacteria; order JAEUKQ01; family JAEUKQ01; genus JAEUKQ01. The sequence goes on along the minus strand of JBGAWJ010000002.1, from coordinate 7,631 downwards.
ATCTCGCGGGTGGCACCACCCCAAATAAACTGGCGCAACCGGCTGTGACCATACGCTCCCATCACCAACATGGTACCGCCAACCAATCCTGCTTCTTCTAACAAAGCACTACCTATAGCCCGGCTGCCCGGATCAAAATTCTTCATCGTTGTTTTTATTTTATGTGCGGATAACCATTTGACCAAGCGATTGCCGCCCATTTCCGCATTGGCCGTCCCATTTAAGATGGTTACCATCGCTGATTTTTGAAGAAAGGGCAAAGCCGCCGTCACGGCACGAACCGCCTGCACACTGCCATTCCAGGCGATCACCGGATTGGCAGCAATATCAGCATTCTTTGCTTCCGCTTTCACGGGGGGAACCATTAAGGAAGGATGGCCGGTTTCAAACAAAATGGCATCTATCCCACCATTGCCCATACTGGCATTATTATTGCCGGGGCGACTGAAAATAGTAAGATCAGCAAAGCGCCCTGACAAACCCCAAACATTGGCCTCAGCCCCCTGGACTATCTGGAAAGAAACTTTGATTTGCTGGTTATTTTCAGCAACGATTTTTTCCGCGGTGGCTTTGGCTTTTTTTGCCCGTTCGTCGGCTGATTGCAAAACCGATGTGACCATTTGTTCAATGGCTAAACCAGACATGCCGTCAGCGATGATCGGCATTATTTCCCTGCTATCCGGTTTTACATGCAAAATATCAAGTTGCGCCTGAAAGTTTTTGGCCTGCTGCACCGCTTGCCACAAAGTTGGTACATCTTGTTCTTCGCCTGTAATGAAAGCCAGAATTGATTTGATTGTCATGTTTTTCCCCATTTTTAAGGACGTATATATCGGTTTTATCTCGCCCGCCTACCTAATTATCAGTGCCCGCGGTTGCTATTTTTTATCTATCCTCACTATACAATGTACGCCGAGTTTTCAGAAAATCAACCATTCATCTATAACCATCCTATTTTTTTGAAGAAGCGGTCTTCTTGGTTTTTTCTAAGACATTCTTATTTTCTTCGATCAAAGGGGTTTGCTTTAACAATTTTTCTGCGGTTTGGACAATATTTAAGGCTGCCCCCCGCCTTAAATTATCCGCAGCCATCCAAAATACTACCTGATTCCCTGATACCCGGATACGGCTGATAAAAACCGCTTCTTCGCCTGCAGTTTCAACCGGTGTGACATACCCCTCCGCACGCCGATGGTCAACCACGGAAACACCCGGCGATTGTTCCAACAATTTTTTGACTTCCGCTAACGAAAAAGGTCGTGGCAAGGTCAAATGAATAGTTGCCGCATAGCCAATAAAGATTGGCACCTGAACACAAGTGACCGATAATGGCAGGGATATCCTGAAAACCTGCTGGAGCTGATCCACCTTCTTTCGTAAATTCGCCAATATGGGGGATGAGATTGAAGGCAATCTGTTTGGTAAAATGCCGCTTTTGCATGATGGCATTCATGTAAATAGCACGGGTTTGGGTAAATAACTCATCCATGGCTTCCCGCCCACCTCCCGAAACAGCCTGAAGCAAGGTAACCACAGCTTGCGTTATCCCGCCATTTTTAATAAAAGGCTGCAATACCAATGCCAACATGATAGCGCCAGGATTTGGGGTCAGGAAGACGGGTGTTTGATGGTTGGCAAGAAGGGAGCCATTAACCTCTGGTATCACATATGAACTATTAGCGGGCAGAAATGAGGCATTTGCAAGGGCAATGACGCGGCAATTAGCGGCCAAAGCTTTACCCATATATTTCTGGCTAATAGCTGCAGGGGTACAAAAAATCACCAATGCTGCCTTTTGGAAATCAAAATTTTCCAATCCTTGAATTTTAAGGATTTTTTCCTCGCCATAAGAAATTTCTTGACCAATGGAATTGGAAGAAGCCAAGGCAATAATTTGGCTTGAGGGGAAATTACGTTCCGCAAATATGCCAAGAACTTCTTTGCCGATGGTACCGGTTGCCCCTGCAATAACGATATTTAGTAGATTGGTCATCAATGAAAAAACCTGTGAAAATTAAAATAGCTGGCTCAAAATAATAGTGGCCGGCCTTTTAAGGCGCGGCCATCTTGTTATCTAGGGTAGGTAGAAAATTACTTCAACTTCAACAATTTTTTTGCCTCGGCTATAATGGCGCGACATTCCGCCTCATCCTTTTCGACCGTTAATTCATCATTGGCATCCCGCAACATCTGCTGCACCATTTTGGTCACATTCGCATCTTTTTGATTAGCCAGGGCGCTTTGCACTTGCTTGATATCACGCGCACAATCAGCTGTTTGCGCCTGGCCCGATGTGGCAAAACCAAGGAAGGCTACAATAAAGAATGTTTTTTTCAAAAAATCGGCCCGCATCTTTTTCTCTCCTATATTCTTGTTGAACTGATTGCCTGAAGTTTTTCAGCTATGCTGCTCTATGCCAAGGCTTTCACGATATTTTCACAAACTTTTTTGGCATCACCAAACAACATGAGTGTATTATCACGGAAAAATAAGGGATTTTCAACCCCTGCATATCCCGATGCCATCGAGCGTTTAACAAAAAGCACGGTTTTTGCTTTTTCAACCTCTAAAATTGGCATCCCGTAAATAGGACTGGTGCGGTCGGTTTTCGCGGAGGGATTCGTAACATCATTGGCCCCTATAACGAAAGCCACATCAGCGGTCGCAAATTCAGGATTAATATCATCCAATTCAAAAACTTCGTCATAAGGAACATTGGCTTCCGCCAGTAACACATTCATGTGTCCTGGCATGCGGCCAGCAACCGGGTGAATGGCGTAAGCCACCCGCACCCCTTCTTTTTTCAACAGGTCAGTCATTTCCCTTAGGATATGTTGAGCCTGGGCGACCGCCATCCCATAACCTGGTACAATAACGACCAAACGGGCATTTTTCATGATGAAAGCGGCATCTTCGGCACTGCCGGTTTTGATGGGTTTATCTGGCCCTTTGGGGCCTGTAGCACTGGCAGCCGCAGACCCGCCAAACCCACCCAATATGACCTTGATAATAGAGCGGTTCATGCCCTTGCACATAATATAGCTTAGGATAGCACCAGAAGCACCCACCAAAGCGCCAGTAATGATCAGAAGATAATTGTTTAAGGTGAAGCCGATGCCGCAAGCTGCCCAGCCGGAATAAGAATTCAACATGGAAACAATGACTGGCATATCAGCGCCGCCAATTGGCAAGATCAATAGAAATCCGAATAGGATGGCAATGATTACCAATGACCAGATGATCACTTCAGATTGTTCCCGCACCAGAAAAACAATCAACACAATCACACCAAGCAACAATAAAGCGTTTAGCAAATGCTGTCCGCGGAAAACCAAGGGAGATCCCCCAATAATCCCCTGCAATTTAGCAAATGCCACCAGCGACCCTGAGAAGGTGATGGCGCCAATCGCCAACCCAATAGCCAATTCGATCAAACTGCCCGTTTTAATCATCAACGCATATTGCGGCTGATAGTATGGTGTCTCGGTGAAAATCTCCATATGACCGGTGAGAATTGCAACAGCAATCCCATAATATTGAGGGGCATAAAAAGCTGCTAAAGCCACCAAGACTGCTGCCAACCCAACCAAACTGTGGAAGGCAGCAACCAATTGTGGCAAAGCAGTCATTTGCAAGCGCAAGGCAATAAAAGTGCCGATACATCCACCGGCCAGAATAGCAGAAGCTGCTAAAATAATATTGATGTCAGGGACGATGAAAATGGTGGTGGCAATGGCCAGTATCATCCCGATCACCCCAAATAGATTACCCCATTTGGAAGAACTTGGCGCTGACAAACCGCGTAAGGTAAAAATAAATAAAACCCCCGCCAACAGATAGAGCAATCCAGATTGGGTGGAGTTCATGATTTCTTCCTGCTGATGTTCGATTTAGAACGAAATTTAGACAACATACGGGCGGTAATGACAAATCCCCCAAATATGTTGACGGAAGCCAGCATAATCGCTATGAAACCGGTAATTTGGGTGAAAAGGGGGGGCGAGCCGTCTTTGAAAAGCGGAGGGCCGCCGTTTAAATCGGGCATTTGCATGGAAAGCGGGACAGAGCCGCTAATAGCCAATAATGCCCCAACAATAATAATCGACGACACGGCATTCGTTACCGCCATCAACGGCGAGTGCAACGCAGGCGTTACCCGCCAAACTACATAATAGCCAACAAAACAGGCCAACACAAAAACGGTTAGCGCCATGACCAGATTATGGCCTTGGCTGACATTTTCGATCCATTCATTCGGGGTCATTTTTTCACCTGAAAAGCAGAGTTGATTATTTGGCCGTCACGGGTTAAGGTGGTTGCCTTAATAATATCATCATCCCAAGGAATCTGAACTAAACGGTCGCTTTTATTAAACAACAATAAGAAAAACTGATAGATATTATTCGCATATTGGCTTGATGCAACCTCAGCCAGGCGTGACGGCAAATTCCTGTAGCCAATAATTTTGACCCCTCGATGGATCACGATTTCTCCAACTCTACTTAATTCGCAATTTCCCCCTTGTTCAACTGCCAAATCGACAATCACACTGCCATATTTCATGGTTTCAACCATCGCTTTGGTAATCAATTTGGGCGCTGGCCGACCGGGAATTTGGGCGGTCGTGATCACCACGTCTTGCTTTTTGATTGTTTCCGCAATCAAGGCTGCCTGTTTTTCTAGGTAAGCTTGGCTCATTTGTTTAGCATAACCTGCTGCCGACTCGGCAGCCTTAAATTCCTCATCCATCACGGCAACAAAGCTGGCCCCTAAACTTTCCACTTGTTCTTTAGCTGCGGGCCTAACGTCGGTTGCGGAAACAATCGCGCCTAAACGCCTGGCTGTTGCAATCGCTTGCAAACCAGCAACTCCCGCACCCATAACCATCAGCCTGGCTGGCGCTATCGTGCCCGCTGCCGTCATCATCATAGGGAAACTGCGGCCATAGGCATCGGCTGCTTCCAAAACCGCCCTGTATCCAGCTAAATTGGCTTGTGATGACAACACATCCATGGATTGGGCACGGGTTGTCCGCGGCAATAATTCTAAGGAAAAACTGGTGATTTTTCTAGCCTCATAAAAGGGAAAAGAAGCTGCTTGCGTATAAGGCGATAACAGTCCAATGACAATAGCTTGATCTTTGAGCAAACTGATTTGGTTAACCTGTTCGGACAGGTTGACAAAAGGCTGCTGGACCTTGAATAAAATATCTATTTGCGATAAAATCGCTGCTGCCTCGGGTTGAATAACGGCCCCCGCTTTAACAAACATATCATCGGTAAAAGAGGCGTTTAAGCCCGCCCCGCTTTCAATCCATACATCAACCCCCAAGGCCTTTAATTTGCGGACTGTGTCCGGGCTGACGGCAACGCGATTTTCATTAAGGGCTTTTTCTGTAATAACACCAATTTTAACCACGGTTGACATCCTATCGTTGTACTCGTCTTGTCACAACTTCTTTAGCATGATTTCCAATCTTGACCGAATTGCGTTTGAAGTCAACTGTCACTCAACCCCTAGGCGCATAGGCCTTATAAATCCAAGTTTTTTTACTTACAATAAGGGGGCAAATAAGCGGATAATACCTGCTCCTATCTCCCTTATTTTGCTCACCCGCCTAACCCCTACTTTGCAGTATTTAATTAAGGAGGTGATATAGGCTTCAACCCCAGCAATCCCCCCTTGACTATAAAGAAAACAAACCGCTTCATAATTAAAAAACAAGCTGCGGGGATCCATGTTGGCTGAGCCCGCCACGGCCAATTCCTGATCTATGATCAGGGCTTTAGCGTGCATCATAACGCCGTGATGAAGCAAAACCGTCCCTCCCGCCTTTTGGATATCCCGCAAAAAGCTTCCCCGCGCTACATCTGCCGCCCAGTGGTTTGATTTTTTAGGCACAATAACACGTACATCGACACCGCGGTGGATGGCCACCGTCCATGCCTTCATTAACCCCTCGTCCGGAATAAAATAGGGGGATAGGATCCATATCCGCTCCGTTGCTGTGTAGCTGGCCATCAAAATGGTTGTATAAAAAGGATCCTCGGGTATATCAGGGCCGGATGGAACAATCTGTATAATTTCTTGGCCTGCAACCACCATCCTTTTTGGCTCGATTGGCTTCGGTAGTTTATCAACACTAGCAAAATTCCAATCATTGCGGAAAATTTCTTGGTAAACCCTGGCCCCTTCCCCCTGAATCGTGAAAGTTAGATCTTTCCAACGTTTCCTAGAAGGTCTCCATCCCATATACTCCTCCGTAAAGTTGGCGCCACCCGCCCAAACCTCGATACCATCCACCACCACCAATTTGCGGTGGTTACGAAGATGGGCATTGCCGGGGAATTTCAAATACGCCCTTATTGAGCGGAATAATAAAGGCATAAAGTAAGCAACTTGCCCACCTGCATCTAGAAAGGGTTTGAGAGATCGCCAAACGACATGACGGCAACCGAAACTATCTAAAAGCAACCTTACATCCAACCCTTGTTTGGCTTTTTTCTCTAACCGTTCGAGCAAATCCTTGCCAACCTCATCCACCCTTAAAATAAATGTTGCTAAATGAATGGAATATTGGGCCCGGTCAATTAATTCGATTAAAGCTTGGTAGGATTGTTGGCCATCTGTATGAAATTGGATTTGATTGTTGCTGGTTGCCCCGGGTAAGCCGTAGGAACGTAAAAAACGATCGGCTGGTTTGGCAGAAATGCGGGGTAGTTCTGCAAATTTCCCCAACAATATCTTTTCTTTCTTTTGGGCCATTTGCCGTATTTTGCGGCCACCAAATAAAATATATAGGGGGATGCCTATGTAGGGAATAAGGACAATGGCCAGCAACCAGGCCACCGTGCTAGCAGGGGGACGGCGCTGGTGCAGCATATGGGAAAGGATGAAGACGGCAAAAATACTGCCAATTATCCACCCCCAATAGGGGAAAAGAAATGTTTCCCAAAAAACCAAAAATTACCTGCCCCAAATTGAAATAGAATATTTAAAATTTACCAAGCAACTTGAGCATATAAGGGAAAATGATCCGAGGCTTTTTTGGTGGTGTCATCTTTTAAAGTCCCTTGTTTAAGTAATTCAATATTAGCAGACATGAACATCCGGTCCAGCCTTACAACCGGCAAGCGGGTTGGAAAAGTCAATTCATGGATTTGTTTAGGCAACAGGCTGGTAATTTGACTGGAAGCTTCGGTATGTTGCAGCCATTGATTGAAGTCCCCCATCACAATCGTCCGCTTTGATTGGTTATGGCGGACCAAATCGGCAATTTTTTTCATTTGCTGATACCGTTCCCAAGGGGTTAACCCCAAATGCACAACTATCACCTGCAATTCGCCAACCTTTGTTTCCAAAATAGCCTGGATAGCCCCGCGTGGCGCATATCCGGCAATGGTCAAATTGATGCAGGCATAGCTTTTAACCGGATATTTCGTAAGCAGCGCGTTACCAAAACAGGCATTCTCATGGTCTCGAACCAACCCAGGAACCATCTCATAGCCCGTGGCTTCGCGTAAAAAATCAAACTGGTTGATCCGTTGCCCTTTACCGTGATACCACCCAACCTCCTGCAACCCGATAATATCAGCGTCCAGTGTCTCCAAAACCTTGACAATCCGCTTCGG
>JBGAWJ010000029.1:0-14061 GCA_044227605.1 Alphaproteobacteria bacterium | reverse complement strand
GGCGTTGCATGGGGTGGTATTTTTTGGAAACAACCGACATTATTTTTTATCCTGAAAGAGGCGGCGTTTAGTCATAATCATGGACAAACAAGCAGAAGCTGCTTCCCCCCCTTTATTTTGCTTATTCCTTTTGGCACGATCCCAGGCCTGATTCTTATTTTCAACCGTCAAAATCCCATTTCCTACGGGGTGTAATTGTTGGCAAGCGATCTGCTGCAATCCCCTGGCACTTTCGCCACACACATAATCATAATGGCTGGTTTCACCGCGAATCACACATCCCAACGCAATCGATCCCTCAATTTTTTGTTTTAATTGATTACTTTTATAATCGATGGCGGCCAATGCCATATGGATTGCGGCCGGAATTTCAAAAGCACCCGGCACCTCCAGCAAATCATAAGAGGTTTTGTTTTGCTTTAAGCACGCTAAAGCCCCTTGCAACAATTCTTCTGCAATATCATGATAGAATTTTGCAATCACAATCAACACATGCACAGGTGACGATAAAATAATCGGAACAGCTGGTTTTTTTTGATCATTTGACACATTGGCTACCATACCAAGCCCTTTCTCTGAGAAAATTATACAGGATATAAAGGCCGTTGGCCTATAATTTTTAACCCATGCCCTTCAATCCCGACAATATTGCGAATGTGGTTGCTAAGCAAGACAATCTCTTTAACACCTAAATCGCTTAAAATTTGTGCCCCAACACCATAATCCCTTAATTCGTTCGTATCTTTAACTTCTTCTTTTTCTCGCCTTAGGATGCGATCGCTTAAACTGGTTGGTGAAGGCTCACGAATCAAAACCAGCACCCCTTTTCCTTCGTTAGAAATTTCCTGCATAGCCAGATGCAAAGTACTGTTTCTGGCGAATAACTGATCGCCTAGAACATCTTCCAGGATATTTAGGGCATGCATGCGCACCAAAACCGGACCTGGCTGCCGGATATCCCCTTTTACCAAGGCAATATGTTCGGCATAAGCAAAGCGGTTGATATAGACAAACATTTGAAATTCTCCGCCATGAGAACTGTGTAAAATAGTCTGCATTTTACGTTCTACCACTTTTTCAGAACGTCGGCGATAGGCGATGAGATCGGCAATAGTACCAATTTTTAAATGATGATATTGGGCAAACCTGATCAAATCATCACGACGAGCCATAGTGCCATCTTCATTAAGGATTTCGCAAATAACCCCCGCAGGACTCAAGCCTGCTAATTTTGCAATATCGACCGCAGCCTCCGTATGCCCTGCCCGCACGAGTACACCCCCATCCCTTGCAACTAATGGGAAAATATGGCCAGGCGTTACAATGTCGCGGGAGTCTTTTGTAGGATCAATAGCCACTGCCACTGTCTTGGCGCGATCGGCTGCTGATATGCCGGTTGATATCCCCTCTTTCGCCTCAATGGAAACCGTGAATGCGGTTTGATGGCGGGTTTGATTATTGACTGACATCAAGGGAAGGCGTAATTGCTCAACCCTTTCCCGGTTTAACGCCAAACAAATAAGCCCCCTTCCATAACGGGCCATAAAATTAATGGAGGCTGGGGTTACCATCTGGGCAGGGATAACGAGATCCCCTTCATTCTCCCGGTCTTCATCATCCACCAATACAAACATTTTTCCCTTTCGGGCATCCTCAATTAATTCGGGAATAGAAGAAATAACTTCATGAAAATCGTTCATCGGCCATGCCCCTTAAGATAGTTGGCAAGATAACGTGCCAACATATCAATTTCGATATTAACAAGTGAACCAATTCTTAATAATCCCAGATTGGTTTTTTGCTGGGTAATGGGAATAAGGTTAACTTGAAAAACACCTTCTGAAACATGGTTTACCGTTAACGACACACCATTGATCGTAATGGATCCCTTCGCGGCAATAAAACCACCCAAAGAGGGCGGAATACCAACAAATAATTGTAAACTGCCTGCATCAGTTACCCTATCTTTGATGGTGGTAACCGCATCCACATGCCCGCTGACAAAATGTCCTCCCATTTCATCGCCGACTTTCAATGACCGTTCCAAATTAATCACGGTTCCCGCTTTCCAGGTGGAAATATTAGTACATTTTTGTGTTTCCATGGAAACTTCCACCGTAAAGTAATGGCCTTGCAAAGCAACCACTGAAAGACACACGCCATCGCAAGCGATAGAACTGCCCAAAACAATTTCTGACGTGGGATAGGAAGTTTGGATATCTATCCTTAGTAACCCTTTATTTTCAATTTTACGAACAGTACCTTTATCCGTAATGATCCCCGTGAACATAATACCCTGACCTGCATTTAAATCTGGATTAAACATACCCTATCAAATCATATAATCTTGTTATAGGGATTGGGCTTTAATCAATCAACCACCTTATCAAGATCAGGCGCTGAAATCATTTGGTATTGTTCAAAGATATCGCCTGATAAATTTGTGATTTTCAAGCGTTGAAATCGGTAGGGGTGGTGGATGGAAACGGGTGATAGACTTTTGGTCATGCTGATCCCCTGTTCCCCTAAAAATATAGGAGCACGGAAAACAATCAGTTGATCTACCATTTTTTCCTTCAAAAAAGCAGTGTTTAATGTTCCTCCACCTTCCACTAGAACCCTCGTTAATCCTTGCTCTGCCAGAAACCGCACCAGACGCGGGATCGATAAATCCCCATGCGGCCAAACAACCGCCCCTTTTTCCGTTAATTGTTGGGATTTCAAAGGATCTTGACCAGACAAACAGATAATCCAGGTGGGATATTGGCTGGCCGTTTGAACCAATTGGCTGTTGAGCGGAATACGCAAATGACTATCCAAAACAATGCGCAAGGCCAGCCGATCCCTAAATCTTTTCAAGCGACAGTTCAATAAAGGATCATCCTTCAATACCGTTCCTATACCAACCAAGATGGCATCATGAAAAGCACGCAATACATGCGAACGTTTTCTCGAATGCTCATTGGTAATCCACCGACCATTTCCCGTATCATCCGCAATTTTTCCATCTAAAGAAGCGGCCATTTTTAAGGTTATCCATGGACGTTGCCGTTTTTGGATGGATAAAAAGCCAGCTTGGTATTTTTTGGCAAGCTCTTCTAAACAAGGGGTGGTCACCGACAACCCTGCTTGCAACAATTTGTTAATTCCCCGGCCATTGGTGCGTGGATCAGGATCAATTGTAGCGATCACCACCCTTTTTATCCCCGCCCGAATAATTGCCTCTGCACAAGACAGACGTTGGCTCGTATGGGCACAGGGTTCTAAAGTCACATATAAGGTTGCTCCAAATGCTTTGGACCCTGCCTTTAAAAGCGCCCTCTCCTCCGCATGGGGCCTACCTGTACGAGCGGTGCGGGAAATATATAGGGTTGAGCGGTTGTCTATAATAAGACATCCAACCGCAGGGTTGGGCCAAGTCTCACCTAAGCCAAGCCCAGCGTAACGTAACGCTTGATTCATGAATAATTGGTCTTGAGGTTGCTCAGGAACAATAGGCATTAATCAAGGTTCTTCTTGTTTATTCGGGTCTGGGACTGCCAAATTTTCAATAAAATTTTCAAAGTCTTTTGCTTCCCTGAAGTTTCTGTAAACCGAGGCATAACGGACATAAGCGACTGGATCTAAATTATACAGGGCATCCATTACCATCGTGCCAATGGTCTGGCTGGTAATTTCCGTATCGCCCAAACTTTCTAATTGTCGGACGATACCATTGATAACCCTTTCCAATCGTGCTGAATCAATCGGCCTTTTGCGTAAAGCAATTTGCATCGAGCGCGATAATTTATCCCGATCGAAAGGTTGACGACGACCATTTTGTTTAACGATAGTCAATTCCCGCAGTTGAATGCGCTCAAAAGTTGTAAACCGCGCGCCACAGGAAACACATTGGCGCCGCCTGCGAATAGCCGCAAAATCATCCGTTGGCCTGGAATCCTTAACTTGGGTGTCATCCGTGCTGCAAAAAGGGCATCGCATGAAAACAACTCTTTAAAAATAATTGAAGAGCAATCAACCCCTTCATAAAATACCAGAAGCAAGAAGCAATATAGGGGGTTTATTCTTGATTGTCATCGGAATAAATAGGAAAACGCTGGCACAGTTTTCGCACCTGTCTTAAAACTTTTTTTTCTGCTTTTTCTATTTCTTGATCTTTCCGCGCTGCTTTTAAGACATAATCGATCCATTCGGCAATTTGGGCAAATTCTTTGACACCAAACCCGCGGGTAGTGACGGCAGGCGACCCCAACCGGATACCTGAAGTGATGGTCGGTTTTTGCGGATCAAAGGGGATGCTATTTTTATTGCATGTGATCCCCGCACGTTCCAAAGATTCTTCAGCGACGTTACCGGTTAATTTTCTCGACCTTAAATCCAGTAAAATAAGATGGGTATCAGTACCCCCGGAAACCAAACGCCAGCCTGCATTTTGCAACTGATTACCCAGAACTTGGATATTTTCCACCACCCCTTTAATATATTTCTTAAAAGATGGTTGCAACGCTTCGCCCAACGCTACCGCCTTGGCTGCAATCACATGCATTAAGGGCCCACCCTGAAGACCAGGGAAAACCGCGCTGTTGATTCTCTTTGATAAATCTTCATCATTGGTTAAAATCATCCCCCCCCTTGGCCCGCGAAGGGTTTTATGGGTGGTAGTCGTGATAACATGGGCATGCGCGAAGGGATTTGAATAATATCCGGCAGCCACTAACCCTGCAAAATGGGCCATATCCACCATTAAGTAAGCACCCACCTGATCAGCAACCCTCCGTATCCTTTGAAAATCAATAATTCGGGGATAGGCTGAGCCGCCAGCAATAATTAATTTAGGGCGATGTTGCAGGGCTAAACTTTCTAAGGCCGCAAAATCAATCCTATCATCATCTGGATGTACGGGATATCCCACCGATTTAAACCATTTACCTGAAAGATTGGGGGCTGCACCATGGGTTAAATGTCCACCCGCATTTAAAGACATACCCATAATACAATCACCGGGGTTGAGTAACGCCAGGAAAACTGCCTGATTGGCTTGCGCACCGGAATGGGGCTGGACATTGACATAGCCACAATCAAAAAGTTTTTGGGCCCGTTCCATCGCTTCCGTTTCTACCTCATCAACAAATCTGCATCCCCCATAATATCTTTTGCCGGGATAACCCTCCGCATATTTATTGGTTAATACGGAACCTTGGGCCGTTAGCACAGCTTGGGAGACGATGTTTTCAGAGGCAATTAATTCAATCTGGTTTTGTTGGCGCCGTTTTTCTGCCCTAATGATTTTGAAAATTTTAGGGTCAGTTTTACTTAAGGCAGTTTTACTTAAGGCAGCTTGAGAAAGTTTTTTCATAAAAATCACCTGTTTAAAAAGCTATCAGAAAATAATAAAAAAAGAGGGCTTAAGGGATAAAATCACCCTTCTTTTATCCTAATTTTTGTATCCGGCGTTGATGCCTGCCACCTAAAAAGGCAGTTTGCAAAAACTTCACGACACATTCTTTGCCCATTTCTTCGCCAATCAAGCGCCCGCCCAAACATAATACATTGGCGTTGTTGTGTGCCCTTGATAAATGCGCCGACAACGGTTCATGGCATAACGCGGCTCGGATATGGTGAAACCTATTAGCAGCCATGGACATCCCGATTCCTGACCCGCAGACAAGTAGACCCGCAGCCTTTACATCATCTTGAAGTTTTTTACATACCAGATGGGCCAGATCAGGATAATCAACGGAACCTTCATCAAAAACCCCCAAATCCGTGGCCGGATAATTGATAGAGTGCAGCCATCCGACCAGTTGTTTCTTCAATTGAAAACCCGCATGATCAGAAGCACAGAAGACATGAGAAAATGTAGCTTTTAAATCAAGTGGGGGTAGAATTGCGGAGGATAGGCTGTTCATCGGCTTCTTCTCTCCCTATAATAGAAAAAATTTACGGGTTGAAAATCATATAAAATGGATTTTTCGTAGCAAATTTATCAGCTATAATTTTATATTTTCAGCATGGTTGCTGAGTGATTTTTTACAAATTATTTATTCAACCTGTTGGATTATATTTTTTTCTATATCTTTTTCAAGCACATAAAAGGTCCCCAATCATTGTTAGTCAAAAGAAAAAGCCGGTAAAGAATACCGGCCTTTTCTTTTGATCTTAAAAAATTCAGCCTTTTATTTTTTTACTTCCTGGGCGAATTTTCCTTTACTCCATACAAACCAAGCATAAACAGGATTCTTCAAATCACCCTTTTGATCCCAATTTAAGGTACCAATGACCGTTTCAACATTCATCCGGCGCAAGGCAACAGCTACCTTTTTGCCATCAAAACTATTGGCCTGCACAACCCCTGCCGCCCAAGATTGCACAGCTGCATAACTGGACAAGGTATAGCCTTCCGGTTCGTAGCCTTGGCTGCGGAATTTTTCGACTATTTTAGCACCAGCCCATTAATTTGCTTTATTTTGCCAGAAAAATATAAAGGCACGTTGATATAACCAAGGGTATTGATGGATCATCTTATATACCTTGGTCAACCGGTAAGACACTAAAGATATCAGGAAAATAATGGCTGTATCTACTATATAGGCTGCATAACTATTCAATACCCCTGCAAATAGGGCATATTGAATAAAACGATCAAATAATCCAAGCAAGGCGGAATACCCTATGCAATACCACCAAGGCTGCCATTTACTTGCAACAGCTTTGCCAGTCGCATAAGCGGCAAAGCCAAACAGAACAACCGTAACCCCTAAAAATTCTGGCAATGCCAAATCAAGTTTTATGAGAAGTTCTTCCATATTTCTATTTGGTCCTTGTATTTTTTGGTAAATCTTAACCGCCGAGGTAAGCTTTATTGATATCAGGATTGTTCAATAATTCCTGACCAGTTCCTTGAATAACAATTTGCCCATTCGCCAATACATAGCCCCGATGAGCCAATTTTAAAGCATGATAGGCATTTTGTTCCACCAACAAAATGGTCATTTTAAATTCCTGATTCAGTTGGCGGATAATCTCAAAAATCTTTTGCACAATAATCGGAGCCAACCCTAAAGAAGGTTCATCCAATAACAATAATTTCGGACGGCTCATGATAGCGCGGGCGATCGCCAGCATTTGCTGTTCCCCGCCCGACAAAGTCCCCCCGCGCTGGCTGCGGCGATTATATAAGATAGGAAATAGGGCGAAAATCTTTTGTAAATCTTTCTCAAAGAAATCTTTGGGGATATGCGCCCCTCCCATTTGTAAGTTTTCCATCACCGTCATTTTTGGGAAGATATGGCGTCCTTCCGGACAATGGGCAATACCTAAGCGCATAATCTGATGGGTGGGCAAAGAAACGATTGATTGATTCAGGAATAAAACGTCTCCTTGTTGGGGTTTTGGTTTTCCACAAATGGTCATTAACAAGGTTGTTTTTCCAGCCCCATTTGCCCCAATCAACGAAACTATTTCCCCCGCTTTGACCTGCAAACTGACCCCACGCAACGCCTCTACATGGCCATAAAAACTATGGACAGTTTGTAATTCTAAAATATTTAGCGGTTCCGTGTTGGTCGTTTCAGTCATTTTAATTAATCATTACCTTAAAGTTATTGATCATTTAAAGTATGGCCAAGGTAAGCCTCAATAACGGTAGGATTTTTTTGAATGTCTTCAGGCGTTCCTTCGGCAATTTTTTTTCCATAGTTCAAAACGACCAGGTGATCAGAAATTTTCATCACCACACTCATATCATGTTCTATCAACAAAATACTGGTCGCATGATTATTCTTAATTTCAAGCAACAAATTATTTAATTCAGCGGATTCTTTAGGGTTAAGTCCGGCTGCCGGTTCATCCAAACATAACAAGGTGGGATCCGCACACATGGCACGGGCAATTTCCAAACGCCGCTGCGCGCCATACGGTAAGGAAGAAGCTGGTTCATCTGCCCTTTCAAGCAATCCAACTTGATTTAACCAAAAACAACATTTATCAATTGCCTGACATTCTTTGTTAACATAGAAGGAAAGTTTAAGAAAATCTTGCCATTTTTGATAAAAACTATTTTTGTTTTTCAACACATTCGAGCTGGATAGGAGAGCAACCAAACTAAAGCCGGAAGCTTTCATTAAAGCTGTATGTTGGGAAACCATCATATTTTCAAGTAAGGTCATCGCCGGGAACAGGCGAATATTTTGGAAAGTACGGATGACTTTAGCTATCCGCGCAATTTTAAAACCTTCCATCCGCTCCAAAAGAAAGGTTTTTGCTGGTTGATGTAAGCTTAATCGACCAATTGTCGGTTTATAAAAACCGGTTAGGCAATTAAAAAGGGTGGTTTTTCCCGCTCCATTAGGCCCAATAATGGCAGTGATCTCCCCCTTAAAAGCAGTTAAGGAAACATCGTCGATGGCAGTCAACCCGCCAAACCGCATCGTTAAATGTTCAACATCAAGGATGGGCGTTTTTGTATTCATCATCGGGCATTCAACGAAAAAGGAGGACTGGCAAAACGGCGAAAGACCGTCGGATACCGCCGGGAAATAAGCCCCCGGGGGCGCCAAATCATAATAAAAACTTCCAATCCGCCCAATGCCAGCATGCGGAACTGCTCCAAATCACGAAATTCAAGCATAAAAATTAAAATAACGGTTGCCAAGACGATCCCCAATTGATTGCCCATCCCCCCTAATACCACAATCGCCAAAATAGTCACAGATTCCATAAAAGTAAAACTTTCCGGGCTGATAAAGCCTTGGTAAGCGGCAAAAAAACACCCCGCAACCCCTGCAATCATTGCACCGGTGGCAAAAGCTGCCAATTTTACGTTGGTGGGATTTAACCCTAAAGCCCGACAGGCAATTTCATCCTCCCGCAATGCTTCCCATGCTCGGCCGATCGGAAGCCGCCGCAATTTCTTGACAAACCACAACACGAGCATAGCGATGATTAAAATTAACAAATACATAAATATGTAAAAATGCTCACTGCTGTAAGATAGCCCCAACCATTCAGATACGGTGTTTCCCTGGCCGTTTGGTTCTTCAAAAACATACCCAAGCAACGATGGCTTGGGAATTTGATTCAGTCCGTTCGGTCCCCCTGTAAATTGATACCAATTTACAAGAATCATACGGATAATCTCGCCAAAACCTAAGGTGACAATTGCTAAATAATCTCCCCGCAACCGCAAAACAGGAAACCCTAACATCACTCCAAACCCGCCCGCTAATATCCCTGCCAATGGCAGACAAAGCCAGAAACTAAACCCGTAATATTGTGATAAAAGGGCATAGCTATAGGCACCCACCGCATAAAAAGCGACGTAACCCAAATCCAATAACCCTGCCAAACCAACGACAACATTCAAACCCCAAGCTAACACCACATATAAGAGGACTTGGGTTAGAATATTAAGGTAACGTCGGTCAATAACCGACAAAAAAGGCAAGGAAATCAGGATAAAAAGCACAGCGATAGCTATCATCCAACGGAAAATGGGTGATAAATAAACCTTAGGGGAAGAGGTAGGCAGAACAATTTTCTTCTCCCGCGCCACTTTTTTCAAGTTATAAGTTGCAGCCAAATATATAACTAACCCCATATAAATGGCTGCTGTCATCCAATTCAATTTATTATCGATATAGGGTAATGGTAGGTCAGAAAAGCCATCCATCTCCCTTAATAGAAGACCAATGACAAAATAAACGCTGACTACCCCAGCCAATAAGATAGCTGGCCAGCGATAATTAAATTGCCGAAGGCCTAGACAAAGACGCCCAACAAACACAAAAACCACCAGTGCTAAAACTTGCGATAAACGCCACTCTAGTTCAAGGTTGATCCCGCGCGCCTCCGTTTTAAACCCTATTAGTAAAAATCCGATTATTCCCCCCACCAATGACATGATAATTGAGTCAACCAAAATTTTGGTAAGAGGAGATGGGGAAGATTGCTTGGGAAGCGTTTTATCCATGTTACACCTTCTCAACCTCTGGCCTACCCAGTAACCCAGTGGGCCGAAAAATCAATACCAGTACCAACACACTAAAAGCGGCCAAATCTTTATATTCGACAGAAAAATATGCGGAAAACAAAGACTCAATGACCCCTAACAGCAAGCCACCCAGCATAGCCCCTGGCAGAGAGCCAATACCGCCCAAGACTGCTGCACTAAATGCTTTGACACCAGCAATAAATCCCATATAAAAGTCAACCACACCGTAAAAAAACATGAACATCAACCCGGCTATTGCTGCTAAAGATGCACCAATAATAAAGGTGATAGAGATAACACGGTCGACATTAACACCCAGTAACGCCGCCATCTTTATATCTTGTTCACAGGCTCTTTGGGAACGGCCAAGGGAAGTCTTGGTGATCAACAGCGTAAAAAAAATCATTAAAATCACAGTAGCTATAATAATAAACAGCCTTAAATAACTAATGGAAATGGAAAAGTCCTCGCCTTCAAACAAATGCAAACTGCCTTGAATGATGGGTGGGATGGATTTGGGCCTAGCCCCTTGCAATAATTGAACATAATTTTGTAAGAAAACTGACATGCCGATCGCGGAAATCAACGGCGCCAAGCGAAACGAGCCGCGCAAGGGCCGATAAGCAATCCTTTCAATCGCCCAGCCGTAAGTGGCGGTTAATGTGACGGAAACCACCAAAACAATAATGATGGCCACCGGCAGTATCGAAACACCCAATGTTTGTAAAAGTAAATAGGCGATAAGGGCGTGAAAAGCCCCGATCATAAAAACTTCGCCATGGGCAAAATTAACCATGCCAATAATGCCGTAAACCATGGTATAACCGATTGCAATTAATCCATATACGGAGCCAAGGCTAAGGCCATTAATCAATTGTTCGATAAAATATCCCATTACTTCTTGCCATTTCTTGCATATATGAAACACCAACAGATCTCATCAGTCATTTCATGTATCGGTTTTTATTATTTTGATATTACTTTTGCTGCAATTTCTTTATTTTTAAAATTAATTATTGTAACCTATTACGAACACAATAAATATGGCAAGGCTATTTTTGGGGTAAGGAAAAATTGAATGGGGATAGACGTTTTAATCACCACGGGGATATTTTTGGCTGATGATAAAAAAAAACCAACAGATTGATCCCAAAAAAACAGAAGCACTGATCCAGCAAATATTGGCCGTAGGGCTAGAAATCCGCTATGCTGCCATATGTGATGGCATAAAAGTGCTGTCCCACCAACGCCAAGACCTGCTGCAATCATCGGCCAGCACTTCTGATTTATATGAAGAGCTTTTCGTCAATCCTACTCTCATGAAGATTCTCACGCAGCGAGGATCATTGGATTGTGGGGGCTTCGAATATGCTTTGGTGAGATACGGTAATTTTTTTCAATTTGTTACCCCGATAGCCGAAACGGCACATATTTCTATTGCTATTGAAGCAGATGGGGATATAACAAGAATTATCCCTTTATTGCGCAATAAGATTAGGAACTTTGTCCCATAATTTCATAATTGGAGCCATTTTCCTATATTTCTTTAAGAATAATTTTAAACCTTACACATAGTCATTTTTACGTGGGGAAGTATCACATGCAAAAACAACCAGCAGCTGCCAGTTTTAATTGGGAAGATCCCCTGCTTTTAGAAGAACAATTGGCGGAAGATGAAAAACTCATCCGGGACACCGCCAGGCAATATGCCCAAGAGCATTTGATGCCCAGGGTCTTAGATAGTTTCCGGCACGAAAAATTTGACCCCGCAATTATGCGCGAGCTAGGGTCTTTTGGCCTTTTGGGATCAACGATTGAGGGATATGGTTGCGCTGGCACGAATTATGTTAGTTATGGTTTGATTGCTAGGGAAATTGAGCGGGTTGATTCAGGCTACCGCTCTGCCATGAGTGTGCAATCCAGTTTGGTCATGTACCCGATTCATGCTTTTGGCACTGAAGAACAAAAACAAAAATACTTGCCAACCCTAGCTACGGGTGAAAAAATTGGCTGTTTTGGCTTAACAGAACCTGATCATGGATCTGACCCTGGAAGTATGGCCGCGAAAGCAGAAAAATCCGGCGACGGATATATTTTAACGGGAAGCAAAACCTGGATTACCAATTCTCCTATTGCCGATATTTTCATTGTCTGGGCTAAAGATCCTCAAGGCTTAATTCGTGGCTTTATTTTAGAAAAAGGCATGAAAGGATTATCTGCCCCTAAAATTGAAGGGAAAATGTCTTTACGCTGCTCGATCACCGGTCAAATTGTGATGGATCGGGTGAAGATAGGGAAAGAGCATCTTTTACCCTTGGTAACGGGTTTAAAAGGACCCTTTAGTTGTCTAAATAATGCCCGCTTTGGCATTGGTTGGGGGGCCTTGGGGGCGGCAGAAGCATGCTGGCATGCGGCCAGGCAATATACGTTAGACCGCAAGCAATTCGGGCGGCCATTGGCAACCAACCAGCTGATTCAATTAAAATTAGCAAATATGCAAACAGAAATTACCCTGGGTTTACAAGCTTGCCTAAGGGTAGGGCGTTTAAAAGATGAAGGCAAGGCAACCCCTGAAATGATTTCCCTAATCAAACGCAATTCCTGTGGGAAAGCTTTAGACATAAGCCGGGTTGCCCGGGATATGCACGGCGGTAACGGCATTGCCGATGAATACCATGTCATTCGCCATATGCTAAATTTAGAAGCAGTTAATACCTATGAAGGGACGCATGATATCCATGCCTTGATTTTGGGTCGCGCTCAGACTGGCATTCAAGCCTTCAGCACCTAAGAAATAAGATGTTCTCAAGTTATTTATACGTAAAAAATCTTAGGTAAATATGATGGGTTTGATTAAGAACGAGCAATTGTCTTTACTCAGGTCCAAGATATCTCAGGTCTAAGATATCGGGCGCAAACAATTGCTTTTTAAGAAGTCCTGTGGCAATTCATCTGGACTGGCACTTGATCCCTCTAAGCCTTCTTTTAGTCTTTTAGCAATTAACGCATTCCATTCTTCAAGTTTGAGTGCACCAACAAAATGTTGTCCGGATTCACTTAGAAACTGGCCGTTTTCTGTTAATTCGGAAGCTGTCTGCCATTCGGCCGCTGCTGCTTCCTTCAGCCCATTTCGCCAATAAATATCCCCCAAATGAAGACGGATTTCCGGGCTGCCAGGTTCATTTAGAGCAGCTTGACAAACAGGGGCAATGGCTTCTTGATAACGCCCCATTTTATATAAAACCCATCCGTAAGTATCAAGATAAGCAGCCTCATTAGGTTCCTCCTCCAATACCATCGAGATCATTCCTAAAGCTTTTTCAAGATTTCGATCGGAATCCGCCCACGCAAAAGCCAGGTTGTTGATAGCCATAAAATTGCCAGCGGCGGCGGCTTGCTCATTCCAATATTCGGCATTTTGCTTATCAACGGGGACACCCAAGCCAAAACTATAGCTATATCCTAAAGCAGCTTGGGCTGGGCTATATCCTGCCCGGGCTGCTTGCGTATAAAGGGCGGTAGCCCTTTTCCAATCTTTCGGTACACCTAACCCAAGAGAATAGAGATAACCCAATTCATGTTGCGCCTGTGCATCCCCAGTATCGGCCAACTCTTTAAATATTTGGGCTGCCAAGTCATAATCACCCTGCCTTAAAGCCAGATAGCCCCTATTTAAATCAGCGGCATATATGGCTGGGTTGTTACAAAATAACAGAAAAACAGCCAAAATAATTTTGGCGGCGACCGTTGAAAAAATATTTCGGATTCTTTTACCAACCATTTTTCTATGCGACACCTTAAAAATTATCCCTATCATTTCCAGCGCTCGAAAAACTTAACCCTTAAATCTGATATACTGGCTCGTTTTTATTTTCATAAGCAAAAGACGGCTTTTTCCCTTCTAAATCAACAATTACTTTGCCGCCTTTGCTGAGTCTACCAAAAAGTAATTCGTCTGCCAATGGTTTCTTAATATATTCTTGAATTGTCCTTGCTAAAGGGCGTGCACCGTAAACAATATCATAGCCTACCTCCGCTAACCACTGGCGAACAGCCTTGGTAAATTCGAT
>JBGAWJ010000028.1:7329-14175 GCA_044227605.1 Alphaproteobacteria bacterium | reverse complement strand
GGAGGAAAAGATCATCCACCTGTTAAGCGAATCCCTGCAATTATGTAAAAATGAAGGAATGCGCCCCCAACAAGCCCATGGTTACGTGGTTTTGGGAAAATTACATCAACTACAAGGGGACATTAAAAAAACCAAGCAGTTTTTTACCCGCGCTTATGGTTTTTATGTGAAAATGGGGATGTTTTTTTACTGCTATAAACTTAGTACCTATTGCCAAAACCACCCACAACTGGCGGATATACTGAAAAAACCGCCGCTGACCACCCCATAAATTATTACCATTGATTGTGCTGGTGGTTACATTAAGTATTTGTAACCGGGCTACTATGATGAATGTACAGTCAAAAGATCTTCTCTATAGATCTTTAGCTGTACAGTGGGCTAAGAACTACCTCATACGGGTTCCCAATAAAAAAAGTTAAAAAAGATTGATAACAACTTGGAGGGGTAGCAGAAATGTTACCCCTCTATTTTTATTTTGGGGGTTGTTATGTGGCCTGGCTGTGGAGAACGTTCCCCAAAGTAACTCAGATTCTTTCACGCATAAAAGAAAACTGTCTTCCGGGCATTTTGCGCCAAACCATCATTGGATCATCCCCAATGTTTATCTTGATCCAGACCAACCGCTAAAATATATAGCCAACCGATAAAAATAGCTGGCGAATCGGCCTTGGCAACCGTTTGGGCGAATAGGAACCGGTTGAAGAATCAGGGGAGGAATGCGCGAATCAGACCTGGCCATATTATTAAGGGCATATACACTTGGCTCCCTTCCATATGCTGCCCATTTTGGCTGTAAGCATTAAGCGAACTACCCACTATCCGGGAACACCACCGAACAGGGTTAGATCAATACAGGTTTTTTTGGGGGTAGCAATTTATGACCATCACGGGAAAAATAAAAATCAAAATATTTTCACCCTTGCTGTCCCATTTTATATAAAAATTAAGGATATATTTTGTTCTTTTAAACTTTATGACTATTACCAATAACAGCCTGCAACTGGCAGGATAACTAAAAAATTTACTGGGAAAAACCCCATAAAATTATTTTTATCATTGTGTTGTTTATTACATATTTTTTTCTGGGGGGCTTATATTATGACGAATGTATAACTAAGAACCTCCTCCCTGATTACGTTCTTGGTTATACATTCAACTGACCAATAAGGTCACCAAATTAAAAAAAGGTTGATAACAACTTGGGGGTAACAGAAATGTTACTCCCATTTTTTATGGATTGCCAAGATGTTTAGGAACTTCGTGCTATTAGGGTTACGGCCTGTATAGTCCGGCTGCTTATTCTCCCGCTTGCTTCTTTCGGCATCTCTCGCACTTTAATAGCTGATGGCACCAGGCCATTGTTCCCCTTCAAGTTTTATATTATTTTCCAAGCCTTCAGCGAACCGAGTGGTTCATTTTTATGTCACCCTTAATTATTGGCCGGTGGTTTTCTGGTTCGGTAGCCGTCATAACCAGGATATCGTTACAATGGATGAATCTGGGCATGGGGTCCTCCGAGTCGCGTGGCTATTTCAATAGGTTTTGTGGATTTTTTACCCGAAGTGGGATAGGTTTTCGATCAGCTAGCCACCCACCTTATATGTCTAGATGATACCGCGGTGGCAAAGTCACCCGCGACTCGGTGTATCCCCCTTATACCTTCAGCTTTTATCAAAATCGACAGTCTTTTTTTGATGAATTATATGCCGCCGACCGCTGTAGATATCATGGGCCAATGATGGCTGTTGGTCTTTTTAACCTTTCGGTTACCGCAATAAACAGCGCGTTTTGCCTGATGGATCAGCACCACTCCCTCAAAATATATTTGGGTCTGTCTGATTGTCAGGCCGAATCGGTTAGGCACTACCCAAACCCTATAAAACCCTGAAAAAAAATCCCTAGGATAAACCTGCAATCCTATGGATATTGATCTGCCCAACCCTGGGTATTCTGATATTTTAAAAACAAAGTTTTTTGTGCCCCACGGCTCAAGATTTTCTAAAATAATGCCGATGATGGCCGCTAGTGAACATAAGAAAAAACATAACCGTCAACCAGCCCCTGCCTCATAAAGACCGGTCAGCTTTTATGTTCATTTTTCTATTTCATCCCTTATTTCTTAAAGCGCCCCAGACGGTATGCGGGATGAAAAGGCAAAGAATCCCTAACATAATAATCTTTTGAATAGTCTTCGGTTTTGCGTTGATACCCATCCTTTTGCTTCAAAGGGTCAGCCGATCCCGCAACAAAGGCCTTGGGGGTTATATTGCTTAAGCTAAAATCCTGGCTAAAGTCCGCCCAATAACTTTTATGGTCTTTCCCATAAATAATGATGCCTTTTTTAAACATCACTTCACTCCTTATCTTTCCTAAGCTTGATAAAAAGGTTAGGCCGGATTATTCAGAAAAATCTTCACAATCCAGCCTAACCTTCACACACAGAGAAGATTACAGGGGTTTTCCTATTAAATAGTGGGATAGAAAAAGTTGTAACCTAGGGAAAATGTATAAGAATTTGAATTTTAGCAATGTGTCATAGATTACAGATCAATTATTTTTTTATCGTTATAAAGGCAGGCAGGGAGATAAAATGCTTTGTTTGCTTCACCGAAACATATTTTTTTAAGCCCCACGAAAACCAAGGATATACTCAAACTTCACCGTGGCAAATAGCTTATTTCGGTCCAGCATGCTGTAAGCGTTTATGTTTCCCCAGCAACAGATGATCAACATTTTTTTTATTTGTTTGGTTTTTATTGAAAATGTTTCAAATATAGCTTCTGATGTTGATAAGCAGACTGATACAGATTTATATGGTATTCAATTAAACTCGCAACTATTAGGAATTGCCCATGTCAGAAGTCCCCAAAGAAGATAAGAAAAACCCTCCCTTAGTTCAACCGGATGATGCACCTGTGACTGACATTGAAGATTTCATCACAAGGTTTATTGCTAATATAATCGATTTAATCCCACCGGAAGAGCTTACGAAAGACCAAGCAACACTTGATGGGCTTGCCCGGGCAACGGCTGCTTTCATTAAAGCCCTGGAAAAACATGTCCGGGATAAGGAACTGGAAGAGGAAGCCGCAAAAACAAAGCGCAAAAAGTCTCGGGCGGATAAAGGTGGCAAAGATTTAAAATCAGCCGACCAACCTATTCCCCTATTGTCCCTACCCCTACGTAAAAAATATTATCCCCAGCAAACAGTGGGAAAACTTGAAAAACTGACGATAAGCAGCCCAACCCCTGAGGCAACCCCTGAAGGCCCCGTTAATAAGGTTGGCCGCAAGCGCAAAAAAAGCAATCAGGCCGAATAATGCACATATAGTTTTTTAGGCGCACAACAAAAAGGATTACCGCAGAAGTTATTTAGTGATTTGTTCAATGGAAATCATGAGGTTGCGACCCTTAAATAGATTTTCATTGATAGACGAGTTTAGCAGGGTTCTTTACTTACGTCACAGGTTTTGCCCAACAATCCTATGAACCTAGTCCAACCCTGCTAAAACTGGATTCTAGACACGATCGTCTGGGATTTTCAGTTTTTGAAAAGCAGTCCATCTTAGAAAGATCAAGCTACTGATATGCTTATCTGTTACCCATCATCAGCCTATCATTTTTTGAAATGTGACGCACATCATTTAACAAGTGTATTTTTAATATGAGGCTTTGCAATTATCTGCGGATTAGAACCATCTTTAGTATGTGTGGTAAACAATTTTCATAGCGTTGCATCATGATTAGTTTCCCCCTATCCTCCTTACTCCATCAACCTACGGCAGCCAGGGGCAGCCATACCGCAGGGATTGACAGCTCATTTACCAAGTCTTCAGAACGTAGCCATGGCGAACGCCTTGTTCCTTCTCAGGAAACCATTCAACGGGTACAAGGCTTATTTCCCGTGTTTGGTATTACGCGGGTGGCCAACGTAACAGGATTGGACCATATTGGCATCCCCGTCGTCATGGTGACACGTCCCAACTCACGTTCTATTTCCGTAGCCCAAGGGAAAGGAACTTCCTTGCCTGCGGCGAAAGCCTCTGGGATAATGGAGGCAATTGAAGGATACCATGCCGAAAATATTACCCTTCCCTTGCGGCTGGCTAGTTATGCGGAGATGTTTTATGCGCATAAATTGCCGGATTTAAACCTTCTGCCGCGGATATCGGGCCGTCCCTTGCATCCCCACAACCAGATTTTATGGATTGAGGGAACGGATATCCTAAACGCCTGTCCTACCATGGTACCCTATGAGCTGGTCCATTTGAATTTTCGCCTTCCCTTGCCTACTGGTTGTGGTTTTTTTCCTGCAAATTCCAATGGGTTAGCCTCCGGCAATCATTTGCTGGAAGCCATTAATCATGCCATCAGCGAAGTGATTGAGCGCGATGCCACCACCCTATGGGACTGCCTTCATGAACAGGCACAAGAGAAAACCAAGATTGATTTAACCACTGTAGATGATGAGGCGTGCAGCTATTTGCTGAAAAAATATCACGAAGCAGACGTACTGGTAGGCGTTTGGGAAAGCACAACCGATGTCGGCGTTCCGTCTTTCATCTGCCGAATCCTCCAAAATGCTCCGCCACCCCACCACCATTTTCGCCCCGCCAGTGGCATGGGATGCCACCCCAACCGGTCAATTGCCCTAAAACGTGCTTTAACAGAAGCGGCGCAAAGCCGCTTAACTTTTATTGCAGGGGCGCGTGATGATATGCCGCGCGCTGAATACACCCGGCATCTGCAAGAGGACATGTATCATTCATGGCGTCGTAAAATTGAGAAAACCAACCATCAACGTCATTTTCGTGATGGGGTCAGCTTCCAGTCCCGAAGTTTGGCAGAAGATATAGATTGGCAATTAACGCGGCTAAAAGCTTCGGGGATTACCCAGGTGATTGTTGTAAACCTAACCCGGGAAGAATTTGCAATCCCCGTTGTGAAAGTGATTATTCCGGGGCTTGAGGGAATTGCCTCCTCCCGTTCCTATATATTTGGCGCACGCGCCCAAAACATTTTAAAGCAAAACCATCCATGACAAAAGTCCATATTTTTACAGGGCCCACCATGCCCGCCGATATAATCCTACGGGAACTCCCCGGTGCCATGATTTGGCCGCCAGTTGCGGAAGGTGATATCTATCGATTAGCTTTGCAAAAACCGGCAATTATCGGCATTATTGATGGGTATTTCGGCAATCTTCCTTCTGTCTGGCATAAAGAAATATTATTCGCTTTGAAAGAAGGTGTTCATGTCATCGGCAGTAGCAGTATGGGCGCCTTACGCGCGTCTGAATTAAGTGATTTTGGCATGATTGGCTGCGGCGCTATATACGAAGATTATATCCAAGGAAGGGTAGAAGATGACGACGAAGTCACCATTGTTCACGGCCCAGCCGAACTTGGTTTCGTAGGGTTGTCTGAGGCTATGATTAATATCCGCTACACCTTAGCAGAAGCCAGAAAGCAAAAAATTATTTCTGAATCCACTCACCAACAACTTATTGCCTATGCTAAAAATCTTTACTACCCTTCGCGTTCCTATTCCGCTTTATGGGATTTTGCCGCCACCAGCAAGCTTCCCCAAGATGAAATCTTGAATTTACGCGCCTGGATAAAAACAGGATATATTGATCAAAAATGGTTGGATGCCAAAGAAATGCTTGATATGGTGAAGAATATGGTGCAACAATCTATGGGTCCAAAGTCGGTTGTTTACCATTTCGAACATACAAGTTTTTGGGAACAGGCCGTTCTGCAAAACAAGCCAGCTTAAATTATCTTTACCCTTTATTTTTTGAAAGATTGGTGATTGATATGAAAGAACCTTCCGTCAAAAAACCATCCTTTATAGAACAATTAACAGAAGATCAGTTGGAAAAATTGAGTGCCTTGGGGCAACCTATGACATTTAGCAAAAACTCTTTTGTCTTCCATAAGGGCGATCCGGGAGATAACGTTTACCTCCTCCGGCAAGGCCGGATTGCTGTAATCACCTTTTCCGCTGATGGCCGCGAGATGTTTTTAAATATTTTAGAAGCTGGGGAAGCGTTTGGCGAAATAGCGGCTATTGATGGCATGCCTAGAACTGCCTCTGCCCAGGCTATTGCTGACTCAGATTTGGTCATGATCACCCGGGACAATTTCCTTAATTTCCTGCAAACCCATCCGCTTTTGTGTATTAAGCTGCTTGAAATGTTATGCCAACGCTTAAGATGGGCCAATTCGCAGGTGGAAAATACCATATTTTTAACAGCCCCTTTGCGTTTGGCTAGGGCTTTGGCCAATTTAGGCAAAATTCACGGCATACCACATCCGTTGGGAATTAAAATTGGGCTTTATCTGCCGCAAGACCGTTTGGCCAATTTAATCGGCGTAACGCGCGAAAGTACGAATAAATTCCTTAAGCAATTGGAAAGAAAGGGTTTTATTTATTGTATCAAGAGAGAAATCATTATCCATGACATGCACAAATTAGAAACGGTGACCGACGAGCATTTTTAGCCTTCCCTTCGGTATGTTTCTTCAACTTAAATCCTAGATGATCGTTGCTCGATTAGCTGCTTCAGACGTTTTCCCAGCACCTTAAGTATTTACCCACCAAGTTTCCGGGAATATATATCCCGCCGGATGCAATTCAAAATTCTGCACCCGCTTATTCATTACCGCATAAATTGATAGCCAAAATGGTTGGCAGATAGGGCCTTCATCTTGCATCAGCAATTCAATTTCCCGCATGTGGTTAGAACGGTCCTTGGGATTTAATATCCCCCCAGCTTTATCCAACATTTCATCAAGACGGATATTTGAAAACTGGGTGATATTGCCAGGAACATGACTG